>JBDLUM010000059.1:0-4371 GCA_039805305.1 Actinomycetota bacterium | reverse complement strand
GAGTTGACGTACTGGTTTGTAACCGCGGTGATCTCAGGAGCGTGACGCAGAAGACCGGCAATGAAATGCTTGGCCGTCTTTGACAGGTGGTACTGAGAGCTTGGGTCGAAGAACGCGTTGGTGTCGCCTTCGAATAGCGACATGTGCGTGTGCATTCCAGAACCAGGATGTTCGGTGAATGGCTTCGGCATGAAGGTGGCATAAACGCCCTGTTCGATAGCCACTTCTTTGATCACTGTTCTGAACGTCATGATGTTGTCTGCCATGGTCAGCGCATCTGCGTAGCGGAGGTCGATCTCGTTCTGACCCGGCCCGCCCTCGTGGTGGCTGAATTCAACAGAAATGCCGAGCTGCTCGAGCATCGATACCGCGCGACGTCTAAAGTCGTGGGCAGTTCCGCCTGGAACATTGTCGAAGTAACCCGCGTTGTCTACCGGAATCGGGCCTTCTGGTCCGATTTGCGAAGACTTGAGCAGATAAAACTCAATCTCGGGGTGAATGTAGAAAGAGAATCCCATCGAGGATGCCTTGGCCAAAGCTCTACGCAATACATTTCGTGGATCGGCTGCAGCTGGTGCTCCATCTGGAGTCGTGATGTCGCAGAACATGCGAGCGGTTGGGTCAATCTCGCCACGCCAAGGAAGAATTTGGAAGGTACTCGGGTCTGGTTGGGCAAGCATGTCGGCTTCATAGGTGCGTGCAAGGCCCTCGATAGCGCTGCCATCGAAGCCGATTCCTTCGGCGAACGCGCCCTCGACCTCTGCAGGAGCGATAGCTACCGACTTCAGGGTTCCGGCTACGTCGGTGAACCAAAGTCTGACGAACTTGACCGAACGTTCCTCGATCGTGCGAAGCACGAAATCTCTCTGCTTATCCATTGCTGGATCCTCTCTTGAAGCCTGCTACTAGGCTAGTGGTTATGCCTAAAGTTCGCTTAGCCCTAGCGCAAACCAACCCAACCGTTGGCGCTTTTGAAGCAAACATTGAAGGCATTCTCGCGACGGTTTCGACGGCCGCCTCGGGCGGCGCAGATGTGGTCGTTTTCGGCGAAATGGTAGTCACCGGGTACCCCATCGAAGATCTTGCCACGCGCGAGTCGTTTATTGCGAAGAGTGAGTCTGCCGTTGCCGAACTAGCCAAAACCTTGCACCAACGAGGTTATGGCGATATGTCAGTGATCGTGGGCCACCCATCAAAGGCGCGCAAACGCGGCTGGGCCATCGCTCACAACTCGATCTCGGTACTCAGGGGTGGCGAAATCATTGGCCAGTACCACAAGCACCACTTGCCGAACTATTCGGTATTTGACGAGTACCGCAACTTTGTTGCCGGAAACGAGCTGCTCACCTTCGAACATGGCGGCATGAAGTTTGCCACCGTAATCTGCGAAGACATCTGGCAGTCGGGCGGGCCAGTCGCAGAGATTTCAAAGAGCGGCGCAAATGTGACCCTTGTAATCAATGGGTCTCCCTTTGAAATAGACAAGGATGACCGTCGCCTACAACTTGTTCAAGAGCTTGCTCGAACCCACGCAACGCCGACCGCCTATGTGAACCTTGTTGGCGGGCAAGACGACCTCGTATTCGATGGCGACAGCCTCATGGTGGACGCATCGGGTGAAGTGATCGGGCGGTGTGCCCAATTCGAAGAAGACCTGCTCTTTATCGATTTCGATGGCAACGCAGTGTTACAGGTTGGCGCGCATCCGATTGTGAAAAAGGATGACCTCTGGCAAACCTGGAACGCGCTGACCCTGGGACTTCGCGACTACTGCGCCAAAAACGGCTTCAAATCGGTGGTGCTTGGGTTGTCGGGCGGTATCGACTCTGCTGTCTGCGCCGCTCTGGCTGCTGATGCCCTCGGTGGCGAGAATGTTTTCGGCGTTAGCATGCCTAGCGTTTACTCGAGCGACCACTCGATTTCAGACGCAGAAGACCTAGCATCGCGAATTGGCGCGAACTACCGCACCCAGCCGATCGCCGAAATGGTGCAGGCCTTCGAAGACAACTTAGACCTCGGTGGAATCGCTAGCGAGAACCTACAGGCGCGTGTTCGAGGGGTCATTCTGATGGGCATCAGTAACGCCGAAGGTCACCTGACACTAACCACCGGAAACAAGACCGAATTGGCGGTTGGGTACAGCACGATTTATGGTGACTCAGTAGGCGGCTTCGCGCCCATCAAGGACGTAGAGAAGACTCTGGTTTGGCGACTTGCAGAGTGGAGAAACGAGCAGGCCGAACGCGAAGGTCTCATTGCACCAATCCCAGACAACTCTATCACGAAACCTCCATCGGCAGAACTGCGACCTGGGCAGGTAGATCAAGATTCACTTCCGCCATATGACCTACTCGATGCGATTCTCGAAGGCTACGTATCGCAGCGACTATCAGTTGTCGAACTCGTTGCCGCTGGGTTCGAAGAAGAAACCGTGCGTCGTATCACCTCGCTTGTCGATAGAGCAGAATGGAAACGTCGCCAAGGCGCTATCGGCCCAAAAATCACAGGAATGGCATTCGGACGCGACCGTCGCCTTCCAATCACCAACAAACACAAGGAGTAGCACGTGGCTGCTGACAAACTAATTTCTTCAGGTGGACCCTGGGAGTCCGTCATCGGTTACTCACGCGCTGTCGTCTGTGGCGAGTACGTTCACGTTTCGGGCAGCACTGCCACCGTCGATGGCAAACTGCAGCACGAGGGCGACGCCTATGGTCAGACTCTTGTTACTTTCGAAGTCATTGCGTCGGCGCTAGCTCAGGCTGGGTATGAATTGAAAGACATCGTGAGAACTCGCATTTATCTCGCCAACGCTGACGACATGGATGCCGTTGGCAAAGCCCATGGAGAACTCTTTGGTGAGATTCGCCCAGCCGCAACAATGCTCGCCGGTATTTCATTTATCAACCCAAAAATGCTGGTCGAAATTGAAGTTGACGCCTGGAAGCCAGCGAAATGAGCGAACTAACGCCAAAAGTGGTTAGAACCAGCACTCTGAGCGCTTTTAAGTCAGAGGGGCGCAAGTTTTCTTGCCTAACCAGCTACGACTCAATTACTTCAGCCATTTTTGATGAAGCAGGCATCGAGGTTCTACTGGTAGGCGACTCTGCCGCCGACAACGCTCTCGGCTACAGCACCACGTTGCCGATCACCGTCGATGAAATGATTCCGTTTGGTAGAGCCGTTGCATCGTCAGCTAAGCGAGCGCTGGTCGTCGTAGACCTGCCGTTTGGTTCGTATGAGACGTCACCAGCGGATGCACTGGCCACGGCCATCCGCGTGATGAAAGCCACTGGAGCTCAGGCCGTCAAGCTCGAGGGCGGTGTGCGCAGCGCTGAAGCGATCAAGACCATCGTGACCGCCGGCATACCGGTTATGGGTCACATCGGTTTCACTCCCCAGAGCGTTCACTCACTTGGTGGATTCAAGGTTCAGGGCCGAGGCGATGGTGCGACCACCCTGCTCGACGATGCTCGTGCCGTTGAAGCAGCGGGCGCTTTCGCCGTAGTTCTCGAATTGGTGCCGGCCGATTTAGCCGAAGAGGTTACCCGCGAACTATCAATTGCAACCATCGGAATCGGTGCTGGAAACGCAACCGACGGGCAGATTCTAGTTTGGACAGATTTTGCCGGCATGCACGCTGGCCCTTCAAGAAAATTCGTACGCAAGTATGCCGAGCTTCGTGAACAACTTCTAAACGCGGCGCGCGATTATCGCAACGATGTTGCCGCCGGTGATTTTCCGAACAAAGACGAAGGTTTTTAGTTCTCTTCGCGCTCAGATTTTTCCCACTTTGCAGCACGTTCGGCAATCAACGTAGGAGCATTTCTGGCCTGCTCTTCGGTTTCAAACGGCCCGACCCTATCGAGAGATTTTGACTGCAGTCCAAACTCAACTTGGCGTGTTCGGATGTTGTACCACCAGTATTCAGCAGTATCAGCAACACTTGGCTTTTGTGGGCGAGGCATACCAAGAGCCTAAGCCTTAGCGTGGGTAAACTTGCCACATGCCAAAAGACGCGAACGGTCACTTGACCGCCGGAACACTATCTGGGCGGCTGGCAGTACCCACGAGCGTCAAAGCGCCGGAGTACATCTGGAAACCTTCCCCGGCAAAATTCACCGGTACAGACATCTGGCAGCCAGAGCAGATCGAAAAGATTCGGGCCGCGGGTAAAATCGCCGCCGGTGCAATCGAACTCGCCGGAGCAAACGCGAAGCCAGGCGTCACCACCGATTATTTAGACAAACTTGTGCACGAATACGTTCTCGATCACGGCGCTTATCCAAGCACACTTGGCTACAGAAACTATCCGAAATCGTGCTGCACTTCTGTGAACGAGGTCATCTGTCACGGCATCCCCGATGACAC
>JBDLUM010000058.1:0-2815 GCA_039805305.1 Actinomycetota bacterium | reverse complement strand
TTCTCTAAAGTCATCGCCGGTTAGGTCGCCTTCTGCCTCGGCTAGAGCGAATTCATCCGAGACATTTTGAAACTCGACAATCTCAACGCGTGTTGCGCGAATACGACCGCGCTCTTCACCGTCGTTGCCAACTACGACGAGAATCTCACCGACGTGTTCGACCGCTTCGCCCTCGGCTTCGTAGTCAAACTCGAGCAAGCCAGCGGTCGCACGCTTATTGCCGTTGAAAAGAAAATCGAGAATGGTGTCTCTCGATTTGCCAGGGTTGCCGAACTCAATGGTTCGCAATCCGTCGATTAGTTCAAATGCCATGCCATAAACCTAAATCATCACTTCGAGGCGGCCGACATCGGCGCTGCCGCCCAGAACGCGCGGCGAAACCTTTGCGGTGAGCTCGGTCGCGACATCCGCGCTTAGCAACTCGTGCTTGGCCAAAATGGCAACCGCGACGGCAGCCATGGCACGCATCGAGCCATCGGCAACCTTGATCGCCAGCCCGTGACCGTCAGCAGTGCCAACGACATAGACGCCCTCGGCCCCAACCTTTGCAACCAACCCGGCATCAAGCATGAGCGCATCGGCACTTTCGCGATCGCCAATCGCCCAACCGTTGGCCTTGAGTGCGCCAGCGATTTCGGTTTCTTCGAGCGCAAACTTGCCCGTCGCCCGCGCCAAACCTTCAACGGTCAGGGTGTGCAGCGGTGCGCCGCAACCGTCGACGGTGGTGTGCAAAACTTTTTCGCCGGCAAACTCCTCTAGAACATCCACGATTAGTTTTTGCAGCGGATGCTCGGGCGCAAGGTAATCGTGCGTCGACCACCCCGCACCAACGCTCGCAGCCAAAAACGCGGCGTGCTTGCCCGAACAGTTGAAGTATTCGCGGCGTTGTTCGGTGGCGGCGGTTCGAGCGGCGGAGTTAGCCGGCCAGGCAAGCGGGCATTGCAGCGCGTCTACGCCGAGTCCAGCGCCACCCAAAATTTGCTCGACCAGAGCCACGTGCTCAGCCGAACCCGAGTGGCTGCCAGAAGAAACCGCGAGCGCAGCACCCTCAAGCGTGAGACCGGCCCGGCGAACAGCTACGGCCTGAAGAGGCTTAACCGCACTGCGCGGGTAGATGATGCGCTTCGACGGGCCCCAGTGCTCGAGCACCTTGCCGTCGGGGCCGGTGAGCGTGGCAACCCCTCGATGCCACGACTCAACCAGGCCACCTCTGGTCAGTTGAGCGAGCAACATGTGATCGCCAGCCGAAAGCGCGAGAGCGTGAAGCGTGTCTGAGGTCATAACTACAACCTACCGAAAGAGCGTTATTTCACCTTGTTAGCGGTGCTCTTGGTGGTGGTAACGGTTTTGCCAACCGAGTTACTGGCGGTTACCGCGGCACGCACATATTTACCCTTGTCGAACTTGGTGAGTTTGTAGCTCGCCGTGGTTTTGCCTGAGATGGCAACACATTTATTGGCGGATGCTGGCGCAGCCTTAATCGCATTGAAACCCTTCACCGAGCAGCGGTACCACTTGTAGGTGTAGGTGATCTTTGCGGTTCCAGTCCAGGTGCCCTTCGACACTGTCAACGTCTTGCCAACTAGAGCGGTGTTGGTCGACAAGGTCGCTAGCTTGCTGTTGGCTGGCTTGGTCTTCGGCACAATCGCCGGAGTCACCGCGCCGTTTACCGCAACGTTGTCTACGAAGTAAACGAGGGCCGGGTTCGAAGGTGCAACCTGGAAGTCAGGAAAAATGACTACCTTGTCATACTCGGTTGCGGCCGACCAGCCGGCGACTGTTGAGAAGTTCACGGTGATGGTCTGCCAGCCAACAACGGCCGTTGCGCCACCCTGAACTGCACCAGGGTTTAGTTCGACCACAACTGGGCCGGCCTTCGGTGAGTAGTAGTTGAAAGTAACCGATGAGAATGCACTGGTGGTAAAGCGCTTGGTGCCTGATAAGTCGAGGATCACATTAGCGCCCGTCCATGGCTGACCGGTCTTGGTGATGGCCAGGGCGTTGGTTCCGTTTCCACCTGCAGGGGCAGGCATGATTGCCGCAGTTCCGCCACCGAAAATACCGTGCGGATGCACTTCGTTAGCTACGGCAGCGACAAGTGCACCGTCAGCATCGCCTGCCTCAAAGGTGAGCAGGGTCGGAGTTGCCGCCTTGCCAACCGGTTCGACTCCCCCGCCGCCGCCAGAGGCTGCCGCAAAGGTTAGGTCGTCAACATAGAACACCTGGTTGCCGGTGGTGACCTGTGGGCCGAGCTGCACAAAGTCGAAGAACATCGATGCCATGTTGTAGGTCTTGTTCACGCTAAATGCCTCGGTGCCAGTGGCCTGCTTCGAGAAATCGAAGGTGTAGGTGTGCCAACCGAGCACCGATTTCTCGGTTGCGTTGGTCTCAACCGACTGGGTCACGTCGGCACGGTTCTCGATCTTCATGCGAAGCACGATGTTGGCCTTTGGCGAGTGAACGCGCGCGCTCACAAAAAGCTCGCCGGTCTTCAAAAGTGTTTTCGACGCATCACTGATGATTGTGGTGCCAGCCCACGAGGCCTTGCCACGAATCACCTTCAGTGCACGGCCTGCGTTGTCTGGTGCATCCGCCACCACCGACGAAGCCTGCTGCTTCGGGTCATCGTCGAAGTCGACATTCACATAGCCCGAGGTGTCATTCTGCTCGAACGTGACAACTAGCCCACCGGCTGCAGTTGCCGAAGAAATCGGGTTGAGTGTGGCTGCCAAAATCAACGCGGATGCTGCTGCCAGAAGTTTGCGAGCGGTTAGACGAAACACGAGTGTCCCTTTCAATACTGAAAGCGACGGTC
>JBDLUM010000057.1:0-12133 GCA_039805305.1 Actinomycetota bacterium | reverse complement strand
GCGCTCATCGCCGAGGTGCAGGCACTCGTCGTCAAGAGTTCAACCCCGCAGCCGAGGCGCGTGGTCAATGGCGTCGATGCATCGAGAGTTGCCATGCTGCTCGCAGTGCTCGAGCGTCGTGCCGGCATGCGAGTCGGCGACATGGATGTCTATGTCTCAACAGTCGGGGGCGTAAAGCTAACCGAACCCGCCGCCGACCTTGCCATTGCGGTGGCCATTGCCTCTGCCGTGCAAGACAAGCCGATTGCGCACGACCTGGTTGCCTACGGCGAAATCAGTTTGGCCGGCGAGATTCGTCAGGTTACCAACTCAAAGCAGCGTGCCACCGAGGCGGCTCGCTTGGGCTTTGCCCGTCAGGTTGATTCAGAGGTTGGTGGGCTGAAGGCCGCGCTGGCTCTCGCCCTCAACTGGTAGCTGTCGGCTCGACAAACGAATCGAACGACTAGTTCAACAAGAACTGATTGGTGTCTGAAATAACGCCGTTCACTTCAACAGTGAGCTTGTAGGCACCAGGAGTTACCGGCACCTGAGTTTCGGCATTACAACCGGTTGAGCTCGAACGCACGCGCTCCCAAACCGAAGTTGGGTTTGACATCGACTCACCCGGCTCGAGAGTGACCACTTGGTCGATAAGGCCAGCTCGCGCACAGTCGCGCGAAGTCCAGATCAGGTCGTCACCAGATCGAATAGTGAAGAACTGAACCGCTGGCCCAGCGTTGAAGGTGCAGGTGACTGTGCCGACATTCTTGATGGTGAACCACATGTAAGGTTGCTCACCGGTGGCAAAAGACTCTGCTTCACTGCCGTCTTTGCGACCGACAACCGCGGTTGCCATGATGTCGCCCGATGCACATTGCTGACCCTCGACGTTGGTTGGTGCCACACTCGGGGTTGGCCCCGAGAAAGCAGACCCGATGGCACCAACGATTGCGCTGACCAGAGAGATGATTGCCCAGCCGACCAGAACGACCGCTGCGATTGCAACAATGCGGCGGCGGCGATAAATCTGTGGCGACAGACGCTTTGGTGGTGTTCTTCTTGGGGCAGACATGCCTCTAGGTTAGCCAGAGCGAGGCTTATAGAACCTTAAGCATCCTCGTGTTGCCCTGAGTGTTTTGCTTTACGCGGGCAAGGTCAAGAAACTCTGCCACACCGTCGTCGTTAGAGCGAACCATTTCGGCGAACGTGGCCTCGTCGACCGGAACATCCGAGATTTCTTCAAAGCCCAGCTTGGCGAAGAAACCGACCTCAAAGGTCAAACAGAACACGCGCTTGATGCCAAGTTCTTGGGCACGGGCAAGCAGAGCCCGAACCAGCGCTAGACCAACACCCTGGCCGCGGGTTTCAGATGACACCACGATAGAGCGAACTTCGGCCAGGTCTTCCCACATCACATGCAGAGCGCCGGCAGCGAGCAGCTTTCCGTTCTGGTCTTCGATCACCACGAACTCTTGAACCTTTTCAAACAGGCCGACGAGGTCGTGGTGAAGCAGAACTTTGCCTTCGCTCGGTTCACGAAGCGCTTGGATGCCTCTCACATCGCTCGCCAGTGCAGCACGAATGCGCAGCTGAGGTGAGGTGCTCGAGGTCATTCCTAAATGGTAACGGTTTCGCGAACCTTCGAATCAAACGTGAACGCACCGTCGACGAAATCAACCGAGACGTGACTTGACGTTGGCAGCTTGCCGGCAATCATCAACTCGCTCAGCTGGTCTTCGATCTCGCGCTGAACTGCACGACGCAATGGTCTTGCACCTAGCGCCGGGTCGTAGCCCAACTCGATCAAGCGAGCCTTGGCGGCCTGGCTGATCTCGATGGTCATGTCGCGGTCTTCGAGGCGGCGAGACAACTTCTTGATGAAGAGGTCGACGATCTGCAACAGTTCAGACTGCTTGAGCTGAGGGAACACGATGGTGTCGTCAACACGGTTCAAGAACTCTGGCTTGAACTGCTTCTTCAACTCTTCGTTGACCTTGCCCTTCATGCGGTCGTAGTCGTTGCCGTCGTCACCCTCGAGAGCGAAGCCCATGGTGCCGCGAGCGATGTCGCGGGTTCCGAGGTTGGTGGTCATGATGATCACGGTGTTCTTGAAGTCAACAACGCGACCCTGACCATCGGTGAGGCGACCCTCTTCGAGAATCTGCAGCAACGAGTTGAAGATGTCTGGGTGAGCCTTTTCGATTTCGTCGAAAAGCACTACCGAGAATGGCTTGCGGCGAACCTTTTCGGTTAGCTGGCCACCCTCTTCGAAGCCGACGAAACCCGGAGGGGCACCGAATAGACGGCTGACGGTGTGCTTCTCGCCATACTCGCTCATGTCGAGTGAGATTAGGGCACCTTCATCGTCGAACAAGAACTCGGCGAGCGCCTTGGCAAGCTCGGTCTTACCCACACCGGTTGGGCCGGCGAAGATGAACGAACCAGATGGGCGGTTCGGGTCTTTGAGCCCGGCACGCTGGCGACGAATCGACTTAGAGATGGCGCGAATGGCTTCTTCTTGACCGATGACGCGCTGGTGTAGCTCGTCTTCCATGTAGATGAGCTTGGCGCTCTCTTCTTCGCTGATCTTGAACACCGGAATACCGGTAGCCTGCGAAAGAACCTCGGCGATTAGACCCTCGTCAACGGTGCCCTGTGCAGCAACGTTGCCGTTGCGGAACGACTTCTCGAGCTTCACGCGCTCGATGTTGAGCTTCTTCTCTTCGTCGCGCTTTGATGCGGCGAGTTCAAAGTCTTGGCCTTCAATGGCCTTTTCTTTGTCAACGCGAACTGCAACGATTCGCTCTTCTAGAGCACGAAGCTCTGGTGGTGAAGAAAGAATCGACAGACGCAGACGAGCACCGGCTTCATCGATGAGGTCGATGGCCTTGTCTGGCAAGAAGCGGTCGGTAATGTAGCGGTCGGCAAGCGTTACAGCCGAAACCACGGCCTGGTCGGTGATGGTCACCTTGTGGTGAGCCTCGTAGCGGTCGCGCAGACCCTTCAAGATGTTGATTGCCATCGGAAGGGTTGGCTCGTTGACGTTTACCGACTGAAAACGACGGGCAAGAGCTGCGTCTTTTTCGAAGTGCTTGCGGTATTCGTCGAGAGTGGTTGCACCAATGGTCTGCAGTTCACCGCGAGCCAACAGTGGCTTCAAGATCGATGCTGCGTCGATGGCACCCTCGGCTGCGCCTGCGCCAACCAAGGTGTGAATCTCGTCGATGAAGGTGATGATGTCGCCACGGGTTCGAATCTCTTTGGTTACTTTCTTGAGGCGCTCTTCAAAGTCACCGCGGTAACGCGAACCAGCAATGAGTGAGCCCATGTCTAGGGTGTAAAGCTGCTTGCCCTTCAGGGTCTCTGGAACGTTGCCGTTCACAATCGCCTGAGCCAAACCTTCGACCACGGCAGTCTTACCAACACCAGGCTCACCAATAAGCACCGGGTTGTTTTTTGAGCGGCGAGACAGAATCTGCATCACGCGCTCGATCTCACGCTCACGACCGATTACCGGGTCGAGCTTGCCCTCGGCTGCTGCCTGGGTGAGGTTGCGACCAAACTGGTCGAGAATTTGCGAACCCTTTTGAGGTGCGTTGGTTTCGCCGCCGACCTGAACGGCCTCTTTGCCTTGAAAACCTGAAAGCAACTGGATGACCTGCTGACGCACACGGTTCGTGTCAGCGCCCAACTTGGTTAGAACCTGAGCGGCGACACCCTCGCCCTCACGAATGAGCCCGAGCAATAGGTGCTCGGTTCCGATGTACGAGTGGCCGAGCTGCAGCGCCTCGCGCAACGACAGTTCGAGAACCTTCTTGGCACGTGGAGTGAAAGGAATGTGACCACTAGGCGCGGTTTGACCGGTGCCGATGATCTCTTGCACCTGCTCGCGCACAGCATCCAAGCTGATGCCAAGTGCCTCTAGAGACTTGGCTGCTACGCCTTCACCCTCGTGAATTAGGCCGAGCAACAGGTGCTCGGTGCCAATGTAGTTGTGGTTGAGCATCTTCGCCTCTTCTTGGGCGAGCACCACTACACGACGGGCCTTGTCGGTGAATTTCTCGAACATTTCAACTCCTTGCGACGACTAGGGTGTAGCCGTCTATACAAGGATGTTAACCGCCGAGCATGACCTATTTAAGGGCTGTTCGCTAGAGGAATAAAGAAGTTCTACCCGTTCTCTGGGGATAGCCAGCCGCCGGGCATTGCGTCCTCAAGCCTTCCTGATTGAACTGTGTCGAGCCGAGGCCAAACTACTTCGCTCTCCGTTTTATCCTGAACAACAAAAGTCTGAGCTCCGGTAACCCACAGAGGCTCCCCCTCGGGGCGACCCGCGGTGGCATCCAGTAATCCAGGTACTCCCCAGCCAGCAGCCTTTATCAAGTAAAGCCCACATTGGTATCCCGCCAATTTTGTGTTGAGTTCTCCGGGAGTCACACCTGCTGCTAAAAAGTGTTCGACATAAACCGTACCGCCAGTGACTTTGTCAGCGCCTTTGAACGCCTTGGTTACTCTGACTTCCATCACGGTCGATAACAACGGTTCGGTTCCAGCCCCTCCGAACTGCCACTCCCGACCTCGTGCAAAACCAACAATTTCTCCTTGAATTACGACTTCGTTACCTGCTGTGAGCTGGTCTGGGTCATCAACCAGGTCAACATCATTAGAGGTGCCTCTGAACATGCTCAAAACATCTCTTGAGCTTGCCGAAGGATCTGAGAGCACTGTGGAGCTGTGACTTGCATCTGGAACTGATGCTTGCTGGGTGCAGCCTGTACCTCCGAGCATAAGGATGAGTGAGATTGTGGCGGTAGCGAATTTGCTATTCAAAAGTTCCCCCTGGTTAGTATCTTGAGTTGATGTGGTCTTTGTGGTGCGAATTCAGGAATGTGAAAGTGTAGTTTCCTGAAATCATGCAGTCGCTGGTTGAAGTCACTTGGCTTGAATGAGCCAGACCAACGGTGTGGCCAATTTCATGACAAGATGTTTTGCGACGATCCATGTATGTTGTAAGCAAGTCTCGGTTCATTGCAAGTACGGCGGAGCCGCAAACCCCTTCAGAGGTTAGGTCAATTCTGCAAACGGAAAGTCCTCGAACGTAAAACCCCAAGACATCTGAACCGTAGACGTCGTACCAAATGTCGGTCGAATTATTGCACGTTTGGGGTGAGCCGGTAGTCATATCAGTCTGCGCATCGAGATAGTCCATTGCATCCTGCATAGAATCACGCCAGATAGGGATGTAGTTTGCGAGACCTTCACACCAGGTGTGTATGTAGTTATCTGCAAACGGCCCAGAATCTGCCGAGTAGGGCCCGAAAACATCTGCTCGGGCCGTCATTAAGTTTTGAGATGGCAAGGCAGACGCTGCCAACGCCACGCATAGCGTCACACAGATTTTTACTGATTTCATTGAATCCCCCATATTTTTTGATTCCCCTAGTGGAGACAATACACGACGAACCAAGTTACGCAAATCAAAACGAAAGAATACAGACTACTTTTTCTCAAGCTTGGCGCGCTCTTCGGCTTCGATCTGCGAGTAGACCTCGCGCTCTTTCGAATCGGCACGCAAAATCGAGCGCATGATCACATAGAAGATTCCGCCAACCAGAATCGGTGGAACGAGCGAAAGCGCTACGTCTACGAAAATCTCCCAAGCGGTCAACTTTGCCTACTTCACTAGAGGGAACATGATGGTCTCGCGAATTCCGAGACCGGTGAGTGTCATTAACAAGCGGTCAATGCCCATTCCCATTCCACCGGTTGGTGGCATGCCGAATTCGAGAGCCTTCAAGAAGTCTTCGTCGAGTTTCATGGCCTCTGGGTCGCCGGCAGCGGCAAGCTTCATCTGCTCAACAAAA
This sequence comes from Actinomycetota bacterium, assembly GCA_039805305.1. Lineage (GTDB taxonomy): Bacteria > Actinomycetota > Actinomycetes > Actinomycetales > Microbacteriaceae > Rhodoluna. The sequence goes on along the minus strand of JBDLUM010000057.1, from coordinate 6,290 downwards.
CGCTCGCGCTGAATCACTGGGTCAACTAGCTCTGAATAGCCGGTTGCTTGCTCGTAGCCGCGAATGTAGAGATCCCATTTTTCGACCACGCCAGGCTTGCTGCGGTGGTTGCGAACAAGCGGCGATGTGTCAACCGGAAAGTCCATCACGAAGGTAGGTGCCACAAGGTCACCCTTTACGAAGTGCTCCCAAAGCTCTTCGACATACTTGCCGTGCTGCGGGTGGTCGATCTCGAGGCCCTCTTTATCGGCAAGCTTCTTGAGTTCGGCGATTGGGGTCTCTGGAGTGATTTCGACTCCGGCAGCAGCCGAAAGCGACTCGAACATCGAGATGCGAGCCCATTCACCGCCGAGGTCGTTGACGGTGCCGTCATCCAAGGCCACCTGGTGGGTGCCGAAGACATCCATCGCCGCGTTCTGAATCAAACGCTGGGTTAGCTCGGCCATCACGTTGTAGTCACCGAATGCTTCGTAAGCCTCGAGCATCGCAAACTCTGGGCTGTGAGTGCGGTCGGCACCTTCGTTTCTGAAGTTGCGGTTGATTTCGTAGACGCGGTCGATGCCACCGACCACGGCGCGCTTCAAGAACAGCTCTGGCGCGATGCGCAAAAACAGCTCGGTGTCGAATGCGTTCGAGTGGGTCTTGAACGGGCGGGCCGATGCGCCACCGTGAATGGTCTGCAGCATCGGGGTTTCGACCTCGAGGTAGGCCGAGTCGGTGAAGGTTTTGCGCATCGAGGCCATAACCTGCGAGCGAATCTTGACCACTTCGCGGGCGCGGTCGCGCACGATCAGGTCGATGTAGCGGTGGCGAACGCGAAACTCTTCGCCAAGTTCGTTGTGCAGGTTGGGCAGCGGGCGAATGGTCTTGGCGGCCATCTTCCACTCGCTCACCAAAATGCTCAGCTCGCCACGTTTCGAGGTGATTACTTCGCCGGCGACGAACAGGTGGTCGCCTAGGTCGACGAGTTCTTTGTAAAGCTCAAGCTGCTCTTCGCCAACCTTGTCTAGCGAAAGCATTGCTTGGATGCGCGCGCCAGAGCCCGCCTGCAAAGTGCCGAAGCAGAGCTTGCCGGTGTTGCGCTGAAACATGACACGACCCACGAGGGCGACCTGGTCGCCGGTCGCGACATCCACTTCTAAATCTGGGTAGGCATCGCGAACCTGGTCGATGGTGTGAGTGATGGGCAGCGAGACCGGGTAGGCATCGCCGAGTTCGTTGAGTCGAGCGCGCTTTTCGAGACGAATGGCGATCTGCTCGGGCAGGTCTTGTTCGTCTTCGTGCTCGATTGGCGAATCGCTCATGCGTCTTGCTCCCGAATTTCAATGATCTGGTTATCGATTAGTCGAACCCCACCAACCTGTGCCGCGACTATGGCAAGGGCTTCACCCTTGAATTTGTCATTCACCGGTTTGAAAAGTTGGCTATCAACTATCGCTAGGTATTCAAGTTTAGTCTCGGGCTCGCCGGCGAACAGCGTGAGTCCGGCTTCGATGCAGTACGAGGCTGGCAGGCCGTGGTTGGCTGCGAAGCCGACTGCGCGCAGGGCCTTCGAAATGACGGTGGCCGATTCGCGCTGGGCTGGGGTGAGGTAGCGGTTGCGGCTAGACATGGCTAGGCCCGATGGTTCGCGCACGGTTGGGGCGGCGATGATCTCGAGCCCTTCGAACTTTGCGCCGGCCAACTTGCGCACCATGAAGAGTTGTTGCGCGTCTTTTTGACCGAAGACGGCGACGTCTGGCTTGACCAGGTCGAATAGGCGACCGACCACGGTGAGCATTCCGTCGAAGTGACCCGGGCGTGCGGCTCCTTCGAACGTTGAGCCGATGATGCCGGCGCGCTCGGTTGGCTTGCCCGGCTTGCCTTCTGGCGGGTAGACCTCTTCGACCCAGGGTGCGAAGACAACATCACACGGATGCCCGTCAAGTGCCTCAACGTCGGCCTCTAGTGTGCGCGGGTAGCGGTCGAAATCTTCGCCCTCGCCAAACTGAAGCGGATTCACGAAGATACTCACGACAACGAATTCGGCGTGCTCGCGCGCAATGTCGACCAGGCGCAGGTGACCTTCGTGAAGCGCGCCCATGGTTGGCACGAAAGCAACGCGTTTGCCCTCGGCCTTGGCGTCGGCGACGAGTTGGTCAAGCTCTGCGTTGGTGTGAACTAGCTGCACGGGCATCCTCTGGTGTTTCTATTCGTCAAAAAGTTCGGTGGAATCGAGCGGTTGGTGGCCGTCGGCAAGTGCGCGTTCAACGGCGCTGCGCACGCTTGGGGCCAGAATGCCGCGGGCGTTGGCGATGCCGGCTTCTTCGAGCAGCCCGATGGCCTGGTTGACCACGAGCGTCGAGAAGGTGGTCGAAACTTCGAACGCCTCTGCATAGGCGGCGCGCTGCTGTTCATCGATGACCACGGGCTCGCCACCCATTTCGATTACCAATGCCTGGGCGATCGGCAACACCACCTTCGGTGCCGAAACCGCAAAGAACACCTCGCGCATGCGCTGCAGGTCTAGGCTGGTGCCGCTGAACGACATTGCCGGATGCACGGCCAAAGCAATCGCACCTTGCGCCGATGCCGACCCGAGCACCGAGTATCCGTGGTGTGGGCTGGTGTGGGCTACGAGTTGTCCGGAGCGCCAAAGGTGCGCCTCGCTGATCGCACCCACGGTACCCTCAAGTTCATCGTCGGCAACAGCGAGCAGCACGAGTTCGGCACGGGCCAGCAGCTCGCGCAACTCGAGTGCATCGAGGCCGGGTAGCGCAGCATCCACGCGCTCGGTGTCGGCGGCGTTCGTGATGGTGATTCCGATGAGCAGGTGACCTGCGCCGGCGAGGGCCGAGGCCATGGCGATGCCGGCCGGGGCGGTGCCAACGATGCCTACCGCGAGTCTGGCTTTGGTGTTGTCGATCATGCGGCGGCTCCGTCGGCGTCGCCCGATTCGAGCTTGGCATCTGGCGGAACCTTGCAGGCACGCTCGACGACCAGCCCGCAAACCACCATGGCGATAGATCCGACCACAGCCAAAATGGCGCGCCAGAGCAGGCTGGCGGTTGGTGCGGGCGAACTGAGCAGTGCGATCAACACGCCTGCGTGCCATCCGCTGAAAAATGCGCCGGCGATTGCGGTCGATTTGGCCAGCAGAGCAACGCGCACTGCATAGAACGGGTCAACGCGTTTTGGTGCCGGGCTGTTGGTGGCGGCTGCCGGGTCTTTCTTGACCAGTTCGAGTCGAGCGCGCACGGCCGAACGGTATTTGAAAATCGGCCAGGCGAAAACCACGAGCGAAATCGAGATGAACGGCAGCACGGCAACCAGCGAGGCGGGCGACACCGGAATCGGCGAACCAGAACGCACCAAGAACTCGGCTAGAAAGACGCCGATGATCGAACTGGCCACCGCATAAGAGACGATCGCCGACAGCTTGGTTGGCTTCATCGTGCACCGCCGATCATGCGACCACCCAAACTTCAGACTCGATCGACTTGGCCAGCTTCGCCACCGACCCGTGACCTGGCAAAACCGCCTCAGGATTCATGAGCGCCCAGGGCACCAGAACGAACGCTCGTTGATAAGCACGCGGATGCGGCAACTCAAGCCGCTTGCCCGCCTTGATCAACGTGCCGTAGGTGATGATGTCGATGTCGAGGGTTCGTGAACCCCAGCGCTCTAGTCGCACGCGGCCGTGCTCTTGCTCGATGACTCGAACGCGGTCGAGCAGGTCGCCGGGCTTTAGCGTGGTTTCGATTTCGACCACGCCGTTTAGATAGTTTGGGCGGCTTTCATCGATGCCGGCCTCGGTGACTGCGTGCGACTCGACCAGCGGCGACTTGGCCACAACCTCGATGCCCTCGGTGTTTTTAAGCGCACGGATGGCCGACTTGATGATCTTCTTGCGGTCTCCGAGATTGCCACCCAGGGCCAAAACTGCGCGAACTGCAGACATTAGTCTCGCTTGGCTTTCACGGTGACCGAGACGTCTTCGAAGTCATAAACGATTGGTGCGTTTGGTTTGTGCACGGTGATCTTGGCTTTGCGAATGGTGCCGGTGGCATCGCCGCCAGCCATGTTCATCACGGTTTCGAGCAGGCGCTGGGCCAGAGTTTCGATTAGGTCGAACGATTCACCCTTGGCATTTTCGACCAGAGCTTTGGCGATGTCTGCGTAGCTAACCGTGTGAGCTAGGTCATCATTGACGGTGGCCTTGGTGGCATCCAGCCAAACCGCGCAGTCGATGTAGAAGTCTTGACCGTTCTGTCGTTCGAAGTCAAAGACGCCGTGATACGCGAAAACGCGCAATCCTTTTAGTGAGATTTTTTGCTGCATGATTTAGCTCTGTTCTGCGTCTCTGAGTGCGGCAACAATCTTGATGGCGTCGGATGTTGCAAGAACATTGTGTACCCGAACGCCCCAAATCTTGCGTTGCAACAGCAGTGCGGTGAGCACGGCGGTGGCTAGGTCGCGACGTTCGTTGCTTACTTCGGCCGGCTCTTCTGGCTCGATGACTCCGGCGATGAAACGTTTGCGGCTGGCACCCACCAAGATCGGGTAACCGAGTTCTTCGAGTTTCTCGAGACGAGCTACGAGCTTCCAGTTTTGTTGCATGTCTTTGGCGAAACCAAGACCTGGGTCAACCACGATTTGCGTTGGTTTCACGCCGACGGCCAGCGCGGCATCCACGCGCAGTTTCAACTCGGCGGCAACCTCGGCAGCAACGTCGTCGTAGGTAGCGAGGGTATCCATCTGGTCGCTGAAACCGCGCCAGTGCGAAATGATGATGGTCGCGCCGGTGTCGGCCGCAACCTGAAACATGCCTGGGTCGGCGAGGCCGCCCGAAACGTCGTTGATGATCGATGCGCCGGCCGCAACCGCCGAGCGCGCGGTTTCGGCGTTCATGGTGTCGATCGAAACCTTGGCACCGAGCTGGGTGACGATTGCCTCGATAACCGGCAGAACACGCGCCTGCTCTTCGGCAAGTGAAACGCGAGAAGCACCGGGTCTGGTTGATTCGCCACCGATGTCGATGATGTCTGCTCCGGCAATCTGCAGCACGCGAGCGTGGTCTAGGGCGGCTTCGAGTCGAATAAAGTCACCGCCGTCGCTGAATGAATCTGGAGTGACGTTGAGCACTCCCATTACGAGCGGCTGGTGAAAGTTCATTTGCTAATCAAACCCATAACTTCGGCGCGAGCGACTGGTTCGTCGTAGCATCCGCGTGCCGCCATGGTGATGGTGTTTGCCTCGGGTTGACGAGCACCACGCGAAACCACACAGTGGTGACGAGCCTCAATAACAACGACAACGCCTTTGGTGTTTAGCCCGCGTACGAGTGCGTCGGCCACCTGAGCGGTGAGGTTTTCTTGAAGCTGCGGTCGCGATGCCACGATTTCGACAAGCTTTGGCAGACGACCGAGACCAACCACACGATCACTCGGCAGATAGGCCACGTGAGCGACTCCGGTGAAAGGCAGCAGGTGGTGCTCGCACATCGAAACGAATTCGATGTCTTTGAGAATCACAACCTCGTTGTGCTCTGCCTCGAACGTTTCAGCCAACACGGATGTCTCGTCGACACCAACACCCTTGAAGAACTCTGCGTATGCCGCAGCCACCTTTTCGGGCGTTGCCATCAGTTCGGCACGGTTGGGGTTTTCGCCGATTGCCGAGAGTAGTTCGGTAACCGCGCGTTTGATGCGTTCGGAGTCGATCAAGGTTTAGGCCTTGGGTGCCGCTGGCTTCTTGCGAACCACGCGCTTGACCGGCTTAGCTGCCTCGGCTGCGGCGACCTTTGCGGCTGCTGCAACCTTCGACTTGGTCGAACCCTTGGTAGGAATAGCGATTGGACCCTGGGTCGAAACAGGTCGGGTCTTCTTCGATAGCCACTGGCCGCGCTTTGGCACTTTTTTGACCGTCTTGAAGATCTTGGCGATCTGGTCTTGGTTGAGGGTCTCTTCTTCCATCAGAGCCTTTGCAAGAGCATCAAGCACCTTGCGGTTTAGGTTGATGGCCTTGTAAGCCTCATCGTGAGCGGCGTCGAGAATGGCGCGAACCTCAGCATCGATCTGCTGCGCAGTTGCCTCGCTGTAGTCGCGCATCTGGCCCATGTCGCGGCCGACGAAAACTTCGCCTGAGCCACCGAACGACATTGCACCAAGATTCGACGAGAAGCCGTATTGGGTAACCATCTTGCGGGCAATCGAGGTTGCCTTTTCAAAGTCGTTCGAAGCGCCAGTGGTTGGGTCGTGAAAGACAACCTCTTCGGCAACGCGGCCACCCATTGCATAGGCAATCTGGTC
>JBDLUM010000056.1:0-8533 GCA_039805305.1 Actinomycetota bacterium | reverse complement strand
CGGATGAGAACCACAAGTTACTCGTGCCTGGTCATTGGGTCGAGCGAATCGAAGAAGTCTTTCACATCGTTCTCGGTGTTTTTCTTCTGGGCATCGCTGCTGTGGCGCTCTTCTTCTCTGTCGTGCGCGTTTTCGAAACGACCCCGTTCTTTCCGAGCGGCATGATTCAGGCCATCAACGACATTCTCTTCATCATCATCATTCTTGAAATTCTCAGAACGGTTGTCGCGCGCTACACCGACGGCGTGTTCCAGCTGCAAAACTTCTTGATCATCGGAGTGATTGCGGCCGTTCGCCACATTCTGACGGTTGGTGCTTCAATGACGCTCGCTGCCGGAAAGACGCAGGCAGAGTTTGACAGAGCAGTTATCGAGCTTGGGGTGAGCGCGGGAATCGTTGTAGCGCTGGTCTTTGCCATCTTCCTCTCGAAAGCATCAAGCAGTTTTCAGCCCAAAGCAGTTGAGAGACGCGCAAACAAGGCCTTCTAGGCACAAATCGCAATACTAGGCTGGCGCTGTGAACATCAACCAAGAAACCATCAAATGGATGCTCGACAGCGACCCTGCGCTCAAGTGGCAGGTTGAGCGAGACATCCTAAGTTTGCCTGAGGCTCAATGGCAGAAAACTCGCGCGCTCACCGCTACCGATGGAATCGGCGCTCGGTTGCTTTCGCTGCAAGATGAAGACGGTCAATGGGCCGGCGGCGCGTACTTTCCGACCCGCGACGACTCCCGTGCGCTGCCTTATGAAGAAGGCGAAAAGGGCCAGCCCTACATCGCAACCACGTGGACACTGAACTCTCTGCGCGAGTGGGGAGTCGAAGCATCCGCGCTCGGAGACACCGCCGATCGTCTCGATGCGGGCTGCAAATGGGAGTACGACGACCTGCCTTATTGGGGTGGCGAAGTCGATTGCTGCATCAACGCGTTCACCGTTTCAAACGGTGTCTGGCTGGGCCGAGACATGAGCGCTAACGTTCAGTGGTTTCTCGAGCACCAGCTCGAAGACGGCGGCTGGAACTGTGAGTGGATCGAGGGCGACCTGCGCTCGTCGTTCCACTCCACTTTGAACTCACTGGTCGGCCTGCTCGATTACGAGCTGCGCACCGGTAAGAACGAAAAAGTCGCGGATGCTCGCAAGCGAGCCGAGGAATACTTCTTGCAGCGCCGACTCATGTTCAGACTGTCCACCGGCGAGCCCGTAGGCCCATGGTTGAACGACCTCGCGTATCCGCTCAGATGGAACTACACGATTATCCGCGCTTTGAACTATTTCAGAGACTCTGCCGTGTTCGCGGGAACGCAACCAGACCCACGAATTGCCGAAGCCGCAGAAACGCTGGCGGCCATGGCCAACGAGAATGGACGCTGGGTCACCAACGACCGCATTCCGGGCCAGGTTTGGTTCGATGTCGACACCCCGGTCGGCGAAGAGTCAAAGTGGCTTACGTTCTTTGCACTACGAGCGCTGAAATGGCACTTCGGCGACTAGAACGAGCACAGGCTCAAGATACGAGAGCACTGCCAACCTGGTTAAAGATGGCAAACAGCGTGACCACATGCACAACTGAAATCGCAAGGTTGCTAATGACTACCTCGTTTGAAAAGCTTCCCACAGTGAACGGCGTGGTGACCTTGTAGATCACTTGCACCACCAAGAGTGCAAAAACAAATGCTGGCACCGGAACGAATAGCAAGAAAACTGAGACAAGAAGGATAGAAAAGTAGATTGACATCAAAATGCCGCGAGCTGGGGTGAAGTAACCCCAAGGCTTGTCGGCGATTGGCGACTTGAGCAACATAAGCGTGACGATCGGAAGCAGCACGGCGACGTTTAGTGCCAAAGAAATGTAAATCAAAGTGTTCATTTTGTCTCCGACGTCGGGTTCTAGGTGAGGCTCTTTGCCGCTTGAAGGCGCGCGCCCTCAACGTCTACCTCTGGAAGTAGCCGATCAAGCCACTTCGGCAACCACCAGGCTGACTTGTTCATCAGTGTCATCGCCGCTGGAACGAGAAGCAATCTCACCAGGAATGCATCAACGAGAACGCCGAAGGCAAGACCGAACCCAATTGGGCGGATGGTCGCTAGGTGAGAGAACGCAAAGCCACCAAAAACAGTCACCATGATTAGAGCGGCGGCAACAACTACGCCGCGTGACGACATGATTCCCAATTTGATTGAGTCTCGGGCGCTATAACCGTGGGTATAGGCCTCGCGCATACCAGAGACCAAAAATAGTTGATAGTCCATGGCTAGGCCGAACAGAATACCAATGAGAAATATGGGCAAGAAGCTCAAAATCGGGCCAGGGGTTGTGATACCAAAAAGCTCGGCAAGCCAGCCCCACTGATAAACAGCCACAACCGCGCCGAGGGTGGCAGTAACCGTCAGCAAGAATCCTGCAGCCGCCAACACCGGCACCAAAATAGACCTGAAAACAAGCATCAACAGGAACAGAGACAACACAATCACGGTGGCTAAATAGAGCGGCAAGACCGAGGCGATTTTGTCAGAAACGTCGATGTTTGTAGCAGTAAGACCAGTGACCCCAACAGCTGCGTCAAGTTCGGTCTCGAAAGCTGTCTCTAGCTTTCGAATGTCGTAGACGAGTTGCTCGGTTTCAACACTTGACGGCCCTGCCGCTGGAACGACTTGAAAAATAAATGTGGTTTTGTCCTCGGAGATTGCTGCTGGAACTGCCGCCTCAACGTTATTCAGGCCCATGAGCATCGACGCAGCATCCGCTTGAAACGCCAGTGTTTCGTCTTTGGCAACGGGTTGATTTGCGGTCAAAACTGTGGTGATCTGACCGTTGAAACCTGGCCCGAAGCCTTCACTGGTGAGGCTGTATGCCCTAAAGGCTGTCGAATCTTCGGGCTCTGAGCCGCCATCAGGAAGCCCGAGGCGCATCTGAGTAAGTGGAATCGCGGTGATGGTGAGTACTGCCACGATAGAAAAAACAGTTAGCCACGGAAAGCGCGTTGCAAAAACAGGCTTTAGCGACTGAACCTCTCGAGTTTTCTCGGCATCTGGTTGTGAGACCCCGCGTTCTCTAAGGGCCGAGCGCTCTTTAGAAGACAGAATCTTGTGACCAATCAGTGCAAGGGCAGCCGGTGTGACTGTAAGGGCAATCGCCACGGCGATAACAATAGCGAGTGCCCCCATGGTGCCCATGAGCCCAATGAATCCGATGCCTGTTAGGTTCAGGGCAACTAACGCGATCACAACGGTTAGGCCTGCAAACAGAACTGCATTTCCGCTGGTCCCGTTAGCCAGGCCAATTGATTCCCTAAGGTCGCCTCCTGCTTTGACTTGACGGCGGTGGCGATTGACGATGAAGAGCGAATAGTCGATTCCGACCGCGAGACCAAGCATCACACCGAGAATTGGCGTGGTCGAGGTCATTTCAATCTTGGATGCCAGTGCCAAGACCAGCGTTGCCGAGATAGCTACTCCAGTGATCGCTGAGAAAATTGGAATCGCCATTCCGATGATTGTGCCCAAAAGCACGAACAAGACAATCGCTGCAGCAACTAGGCCAATGATTTCTCCGACGCCAAGAATTTCACCGAAAGATTGGGTGAGATCTTGAGAAAAATTCACCTCAATGTCGTTGAGTTTTGCACTCTCGAGAAAATCGACCACCGAGGCTCTTGTGTCTGCGCTAACTTCTGTGCCGCGTTGTTCAAAGCTAATGATGACTAGCGCGATGGTGTTATCGAGGGACACCGTTGTGTAGCTTGAGGTTGCCGCAGATAATTTTTCACTCGAAGCGATTTCGTCTTTGGCAATAGCTAATTTCTCAACACCGTCGAGAATATCTTTTCGTGATTTTTCAAGTTTGATTTTGCCTGCCTCGATTTCAGACTTTGAAATCAACACCGCTTCTCGCTGCTGGTCAATTTGACTTAGGCCACCTTCGAGCTGCGCTTTATTAGCCAATAGTTCTGACTGTATTTCAGCAGGAGCACCAGCCTCTTGAAGCTGCTTCAAACCTGCATTAACTTCAGCGAGTTTGCCCTCCAAATCTTGCTGCGCTTCATCTAGCGCGGTTAGGCCGCTTGCGACTTTGGCTTCGCCATCGGCGAGTTGGTCTTTTGCTGTTGCTAGCTGTTCTTGACCATCGGCGAGGTCTACTTCGGCTTGAGCCACTTCTAGCTTTCCATCAGCGATTTTCTGTCTACCATCGGCAATTTCCTGCTGCACACTGAAGGGGTTGAGGGCCGTCGCAACGCCCGGTAAGGCTTCAACAGACTCCAAGGCTTCAGTTATGAGTCGAACATCTTCTTCGCCAAAAGAACCAGCTTGCTTGTAGAAAACCACCTGGCCGCTTCCGCGGCCGGCCTCAGGAAAAGTTTTCTGAAGTTGGTCAATGACAATCTGCGACGGCACGCCGACGATGGAGGTGTTTGTGGTTAGTGTGCCACCGAGAGTTAGCGCAAGACCTGAAGTGACTGCAAGAAGGGCAATCCATGAACCAATAACCGCCCAGGCGTTGCGCGCTGAAAAGAGACCTAATTTGTAAAGCAGCGAGGCCAAAAGTGTCCGATCCGTTGAAGTCAACCGAAGCACATGAAAAAAAGGTGAAACATCTCGTGATTCTTTCGCAGAAGTCTGCGGGGTTGCCTAACGTCTAAACGAATTTGGGCGGTGAGTATTCCCTTGAATCGCTCGCTACCTACTTCTTTGGCTTGAAGAGCGACTTGATTTTTGCCACGATGCGTTCGAGGCCTTGCATGCCCTGTTTGTTGAGTTCTCGAGCCCATTCGAGTTCAAGGGCAAGAATTGTTAGGCCGAAGAAGATGAATAGAAGACCGGGGCCGGGTGTCACCATCATGATGAGGCCTAGCAACAGCAAAATGAAACCTATGGTCATGGTCACGGCAAAGCGAACCGGGTGCGGCAACTTGCTCAGAAAATTCTTTAGCTTGTCCATCTCCGCCTAACCTCTCTTGATTCAATAGACCCTGTTTAAAAACTAAACCCTTTGCCCCATTTAGCCACGACAATCTGCAAAAGACCTGAAAACCCGACATTAGGCTTGCCCCATGACCTATGTAGTGGACTTCGTAACCGTTTCGACGGTCGGGCTCGAAAGCTCACCCGTTGCTGAAACACTCGCCGGTTTGCGAGCCAACGAGGCCCGTTATTTCAAGAACAAATACCACGCAACATTCGTGACCGAGCCGGCAGCCAAAGCGAAGGTGCTGGTCGATTTTGTGGCAAACGTGTTGGCCGAGCGCGACATCGTGCCGAGTTCTAATGCCCTGGAAGCAGCCGAACTTGTGGTTGATGGCCACCGCTGGACCTACGTTTTCTACGAGAGCGGCCTGGCTGTGAACGTGCTCTATTCAATCGAACCTGGCGGCAAACGTGCGGTTGGCTTCAAGCTTTCGATGGGCATGGATGTTCCACCGGAGCTCGCCGACAAGTTCAAGTTTGTGCGACAAAAGTCGAAGCTCGCGGGTGAAATTCGCGGCTCTTACTTTGTGATCAAGGGCGAGTACTAAAACCTCTCGCCTGAAAGCCAGGGAATAAAGAGACTCCGCGTGGCCTTGTGTTTGGTGCACACGCAGCCAAAACATCAAGAGACTGAGCCCCCATAAATTGAACGATTTTTTCAATCAGCCAAACCTTCGAAACCTCGTGGACTCGTTGCGCGAGAGCGTGAAAAATCTTGGCGGCTTTAGCCCCGAAGCACTCAAGGTTGCCGCCGCCACTGGTGATGAATTGCTCAAGCGCCACATTTTGTCTGCCCTTAGCGACGGGCCAAAAACCGGTTTTCAAATCATCGAAGCAATCGCAGCTGCCTCAGAGCACAAGGCCAAGCCGGCAGCAAACAAGGTCTACCCGCTGCTCGAGATGATGGTCGATACCGGCCTGGCAAAGGTAGAGACCAAAAAAGACCGCAAGGTTTTCAGTATCACCGCCGAGGGCAGCGAATTTTTGACCGCGCAAGCGCCAATCGAAGAAACCAGCGAACAGACATCCGGTTTCAACTGGGATGCACCAAAGTGGGTCGACCTCAACGGAACCCTTGCCAAAGCTGGTAAGCGAGTCGCAAGCGTTTCACTCGAGGTGGCCCAACACGGCACCAAAGAGCAGCAGGCTGAGGCCGCGAAAGTGCTCGACGAAGCGCGCCGCAAGCTGCACAACATTCTCGCCTCGGAATAGCCTTGAGCCCGAAACCGAACCAACTTCAAGAATTTGACTCGCCGAACCAGCTGAAGCGACGCTACCGACGCATCTTGAACTTCGCCGCACTAGCGCTCGCACAAACCTGGTGGTTTGAGCTAGTTCTGCCGAAGTTTGGTCTCGCCACATTCGTAGCTCGTGGCCGAACCAAACGAATCAAGAAACTTGCGCGCAGATTTAGAGTGTTGGCGCTGCAACTCGGCGGACTAATCATCAAAGCCGGCCAATTTGCCTCTTCTCGTCTCGATGTGCTGCCTGAAACCATCACCATCGAACTCGAATCGCTTCAAGATGAGGTGAAACCTGCCGAATACGAGCTGATCAAGCGCCAGATCGAAGCCGAACTGGGTTTCAGTCTCGATGTGGCCTTTGCAAGTTTCGAAACCCAACCAATCGCCGCGGCCTCGCTCGGTCAAACACACCGAGCAACGCTCCCCCAAGCTCTCGCTGAAGAAGCCGAGATTAGCAATGTCGTGGTCAAGGTGCTGAGGCCAGGCATCGAGAAGGTCGTTGAGGTTGACCTCAAAGCCCTTCGCAAGGTGGGCGTTTGGTTGTCGCGCATCCGCCTGGTAAACCGCCGTGCAGACGCACCGGCTCTGGTCGAAGAGTTCGCACAGGTGAGCCTCGAAGAAATCGATTACTTCATCGAGGCCGGCAACCTGAGCCGATTCGCCGAGAACTTTGCCGAAGATGCTCGTGTTTCAGCGCCGATGGTCATTTGGGAGCGCACTTCGCACCGCGTTCTTACCATGAGCGACGTGACCTCGATCAAAATCAACGACGTGGATGCTCTGCTAGCGGCCGGCATCAACCCGAATGCCGTGGCAGCCGAACTAGCGAGAGTGACGTTCGAGCAAATCTTTGTGCACGGCTTTTTTCACGCAGACCCGCATCCGGGCAATATTTTTGTAACCCCTGGCGATTCGGCCGATAGCTTTAAGCTCACCTTCATCGACTTCGGAATGATGGGCGAAATCACTGACGAACTGAGACAGGGTTTGCAGAGCTTCATCTTTGCTCTCGTCGCGCGCAACTCTCGCGGTTGCGTAAGCGCGATGCAGCGTCTCGGTGTGCTGCTGCCAACTGCAGACACGGTTGAACTTGAGCGAGCCATCGGTGCGCTCTTCGAACGTTTCGGCGGTGTTGGCGTTGCCGAGTTAGTGCAGACCGACCCACGAGAATTCAAAGACCTAGCGCTGGAGTTCAGCGACCTGCTGCGCACCCTGCCTTTTCAGCTACCCGAAGACTTTTTGCTGCTTCTTCGATCAATCTCGCTAATATCGGGCGTCACCAGCGCTCTCAACCGAGAGTTCAACATGTGGGATGCCGTTGAGCCCTTCTCGCGCACCCTGCTAAATGGTGGCGGTTCGAGCACCCTCGGCGCATTGCGGCGCGAAGCGCTTTCATTCGCAAGCACTGCCCTTGCCCTGCCAGCAAAACTTGACGCAGTGTTGAGCCGCGCAGACCAGGGTTTGCTTTCGATTCGCAGCCCCGAGGTTGAGAAGTCTCTAAGGCGCATCGACTCGAGCGCACGCCGAATTGCTTCGGCGTTGATTTTCGCCGCGCTCTTCGGCAGCGGAATCGCCCTGCGAATGACCGGCGACGAACTTGGCGGTTGGCTGCTGTTGGTCAGCGCAGTGCCGCTCGTTCACGCCGCCGGCCTCTTTCGCTTGCGCTAATCGTTCACCTTTTCGACATGCCGTTGGCGTACAATCGGCGATAGTTGAAAGGGTTTAATCATGAATGCACTGCGCAAGCCGTTCGCCGAGTTCGGTGGCACCGCTGCCCTAGTTCTGATTGTCGTTGGCTCGGGCATCATGGGCACCAACCTGTCTGACGACGCCGGAGTGGCGCTGATCATGAACACCATCTCGACAATTTTCGGTCTGGCCCTTTTGATTCTGACCCTCGGCCCAATCAGCGGTGCACACTTCAACCCAGCTGTATCGCTGGTTATGTATGCCACGAAGAACTTGAGTTTGAAAGAAACCCTTGCGTACATCCCCGCACAAATCATCGGTGCGATTGTTGGTGCCCTGTTGGCCAACCTAACCTTCGACCTGCCGGTGTTGCAGTTCTCTGACCACGCGCGAGTAACCACCGGAACCTTGGTTGCTGAAGTTATTGCGACCGCAGGGCTTCTGGCAGTCATCCAAGTTTTTGTGGCTCGCAAGAATTCGAATCACGTTGCCATTGCGGTAGCCGCCTGGATCGGCTCGGCCTACTTTTTCACCGCGTCAACTTCGTTCGCTAACCCAGCGGTGACCATCGGGCGAACATTTACCGACACTTTTGCCGGTATCGCACCGGCATCGATCGTGCCATTCATCGCAGCGCA
>JBDLUM010000055.1:0-2670 GCA_039805305.1 Actinomycetota bacterium | reverse complement strand
CCAGGTTTCCGTTCGAAACGTTCATGGCAGCGATGAACTCTGCCTCGGTGTCAACGAGCACGATCGAGTCGATCGGACCGAAAGGCTCGGCGTGGTGAAGCGACCAGGCGCGCGGTGGCTCGAGAACGGTTGACGGTGCGACATAGGCCGAGGTGTCTTGACCGGCGATGAAACGCCCGTGGTCGAGACTGCCGACATACAAAGGGATGCCGCCGGTCGTGATTGCCTCAGCAAACTGCGAGCGCAATTCATCGGCCTTGGTCGTGTGAATAACTGGGCCGAACTCGAGCTCTGGCAGATCATCCTCGTCATTTTCAACAGCGAGCGGATGCCCGAATCTCAAGCCTTTGACAATCGGTAGGTACATCTCAAGGAACTCTGGGAACAGTCTGCGCTGAACCACGTAGCGTGGGTAGGCAGTGCAGCGCTGCTTGGCGTATTCGAAGCCTTTGCGGATGTGCGGGGCGAGGTTGTCCCAGTCTGAGAAGTCCCAGACGCCCCAGGCGTTCAAGCCCTCTTGTTCGAGAATGTGACGTTTGTCGAAGTCGGCCAGGCGCTCGAGAGTGGCGCGGCCATTTGATCGGCCACCAACGAAAGCGAAAGCGCCAAGTTCTGGAGAAGAAACAAGAGCGTCGCTCAGCTCTGCACCAACACCGCTCAGCAAAGTCACCGGCAGACCAGCCTGAGCCATGACGGCGTGGGCGAGTGTGAGTGCGTGGAATCCGCCCTGAGACGGGGTCTTGGCGATTGCGGCGTTTCCGGCGAGCATCTGAACGAGTTCGGCGTGAACCAAAACGCTCAGCGGATAGTTCCAAGATGCGATGTTCGAGATAGGGCCGCTTAGCGGAGTGCGACCTTCTAGCTGGCGATCGATTTGAGTGACGTACCATTCGACTCCGTCGATGCAACGGTCGACGTCTGCGCAGGCTAGCTTCCAGGGCTTACCGATTTCCCAGGCAAGCAGTAGCGCAAGAGTGTCGCGTGCAACTCTCAGCCCGGCGAGTGCAGCCGTGACTCGCACCTTACGCTCGTCGAGGCTAACTTTGCCCCAAGCAACGTGCTGCCGCGCGGCATCGGCGACTGCATCAATGGCAGTTTGGTGATCGACCTTCGGTGGCCCCTGAATGACCTGCTGATCAACCGGATTCACGTGGTGGGCTGGAGTGCCGACCGAGAGCCATTTGCCGAGGGCCAGGTTGCTGATGCGGTCAGCGTCGAAAGCCTCGGGCGCAATGGCCCGGGCTTGGTTGTAAACGCTCTGCCAGTCGGTGCCTTTTTTCACATGAAGTGTCATATCGCAACACTAAAGCCGAAACACTCAAACACTAAGAGAAATTATTTTGCAAGGGGGCGCGCTTTGCCTTGGCTGA
This sequence comes from Actinomycetota bacterium, assembly GCA_039805305.1. Classification (GTDB taxonomy): domain Bacteria; phylum Actinomycetota; class Actinomycetes; order Actinomycetales; family Microbacteriaceae; genus Rhodoluna. The sequence goes on along the minus strand of JBDLUM010000055.1, from coordinate 1,300 downwards.
AGTAGCAAACGACGAGCACTACAGACACATATGCCGCCTGTGACACTGCGACTACGCGCTCCCAAACACCGACGGTCATGTTGGTCGGGTCGGTCCAGCTGCTCAAGAACCAGAGCGCGAGAACCGTTTGTAACGCCGTGCCGATGATCGATGCGGTTGGGCGAATGATCCAGGGAGCATCCGCGCGCTTTCGCATCGCCAACAGCGGCCAACCAGCAGAGAGCACAAACGATGCAATCGCGAAGACTCGGTGCTCAATCGAGTAACCAATGAGCGGGGTCGGAAAGATGGTTAGACCGAAGGTGCAAATGGCGGCAACAAACAGCGCCACGCGACCAGGCATAGCGAGAGTGCGCCCATAGATGGCGGCAATGAGTGTGAGCACGCCCCCGAGAACAAAAAACGCCGACATGATTAGCTGCACGGGCGACTCATTCGCGGCCAGATCGCTGATGGTCTGGCGCACTGGGTCATAGCCTGGCCACATACTGCCTGCAATCAACCAACCTGCAGCCGATTGAAACGGGCCGATGTAGGCGGCGTAAAGCGCGGGCTTTCCGATTCGGCCGAGCGCGGCTTTGTCGTTGTGGCTAGTGATCATCGCTGCGCTAACCCTTGGCTAGAAATTCTTCTACAGCTGTTTCAACAACGGCTCGGTCATCGGCAGTGATTCTGCCATAGCGGATGGCAATAAATCGTTCATTCTTTGGGTCGAGGTTTTCGGCTGTAGCAAACTTGCGGTCGACAATCGTGAATTTGTATTCCGAGGTTCCGAACTCACCGAAATCTTCAAAAGTGGTGAAGGTCGAATCGTTTTCGTCGAACGTGACATCGATGTCGGCTTCTTGGCCAGCTTCTTCGGCCATGCTGAAGGTGTAATAGTCAGCGCACGCGGTGATTGCATCAAGTTCCCAAATCAAACCGTAGGTGTTCGGGTACTCCAGATACGCTGCTGAGTAGTCCTTGTATGCCTCGTCTTTATTCAGTGCAACCACAATAAAGTCTTCGCTGCTTTCAACTACGCCGAGCTTTTGAGCTTCAAAACAACTGTCTTTGGCGATCTTAGAAAACGCAAGTTTTGCTTCGGCTGGTGTCATCGCGGCAGGTTTTGTCGCGGTTGGAGTCGAACTCGCACTCGGGGTTGGGTTCGGTTGCGGTGCGCTGCACGCGGTGAGGCTCGCGGCGAGCATCCCGGCTAAAACGACCGCTGAGGCTACTTTTGCGAATTTCATGTTCTCCCCTAACTTTTGAACTCTGATTCTGAGAGTAACCCACGCCAGCCCGCCAGCGCGTTTTACTA
>JBDLUM010000054.1:0-4176 GCA_039805305.1 Actinomycetota bacterium | reverse complement strand
AGGGCTTCGCCAATAACAAGAATCATGTTGCCGCCTACTTTGCTTTCAGGTTTGCTACCGAGCCGCGTGAAATGAGGCGGGTTGGTAAGACTATCTTTTCGGGTTTTTTAGCTTTGTTGTTGATGTGTTCGAGCAATTTCTCAACCGCGAGCCTGGCCACCTCGTCAACTGGGCGTTCGACCACGGTGATGCCCGGCGAGATTGCCTCGAGCCACTGCGAATCGTCAACGGTTACCAGCGAAATGTCTTGCCCCAGGGTGAGCCCGCGCTTGCCGGCAACCTTTAGAACGGCCAAGGCCATGTCGTTGTTCGAGGTGAAGATCACGCTCGGCGGGTTCTTTGAATCGAGCAGGTGGTTCACCGCATCTTCGGCGGTCTTTGGGTTTTCTGAACAGAAAATCCACTGCGCTTTCTTGGCCTTGGTGTCGATCACACCGTTCATAAAACCGTTCACGCGGTCTTCAATGGTGGTGTTTCGCAGCACCGGCTTTTCTGAGTCGAAACCCTCGATGGTCGAGGTGGCGATCAGGAATGACAAGTTCTTGTGACCTTTGGCCACGGCCTCTTTCACCGATGCTTCGCAAGATTCGAAGTCGTTTGTGGTGATCGAGGTGGCGTTTACCCCGGGCACCATACGGTCGATAACAACCAACGGGATGTTTCGACGCGACGCTGGCGACAGGTGATCGTGAACGGCCGCGGTTGATGGCACCACGATGAGACCATCCACTTGTTTTTGCATAAGCGTGTTGATTGCTTCGCGTTCGATGGCGATGTTTTCGTCGGTGTTCGAGATGATCACCTCGTAGCCGTGATCTCTAGCGGCATCGACGATGCCCTTGGTGGCGCGGTCGAAAAACACGTTGGTGAAGTCGGCGATTACGACCAAGCCGATGGTCTTGGTGTTGCCGGCGCGCATCGATTGGGCGACCGCATTTGGTTGGTAGCCGAGCTCTTCGGCGGCGAGTTTGACTCGCGCAACGGTGTCGGCCGAGATGCGCCCGTAGTCAGACATGGCTCTAGAAGCGGTGGCTCGCGACACACCAGCGAGTGCTGCGACGTCGTTAATTGTTGGACGCTTCATGTCTAGAGCCCCCTTTCTAAAAGGTGTTGGTCTATCGTAACGAAACTGTTACCGAAGAAATTTGAAATCTGTAACTGTTTACTGAGAGCATTTTACTAGGAAATGCGAGAACGTTCTCGCATTTCTCGCAAAAATCCAGCAAAGCTTCTTTTGAGAAACTTCACGAGTGGCCGAGCAAACCTAACAAGGAGAAACCGCATGAAGCGTTCGCTAAGAACGATTGCAGCCTTTGGTGTTATCGCGGCTTTGATCGCCGGCACCTCAGGTTGTGCAACTGAAGAAAAGAAGATCACCGTTGCATTCGTAATGGGTGCAGAGTCTGACCCATTCTTCCAGGCAATGAAGGTCGGCGCTGAAGAAGAGGCTGCCGCCCTTGGCGTTGACCTCATCTGGCAGGGCGACCCAACCAACTACAACGTGGCAACTCAGGTTCCAATCGTTGACAACGTAATCGCTCAGGCTCCAGACGGCCTAGTTTTGATTCCTACCGACCCTAACGGTCTACAGGCATCACTAGACAAGGCAATCGCAGCAGGCATCGCAGTTGCAAACGTTGACACCCGTGTCACCGACCTTTCACAGACCCTAACCTTCATCACCGGTGACAACACCGACGGTGGAACCAAGGCTGCTGAAGCAATCGCTGCCAAGATCGGTTACACCGATGGCGAGAGCTACGAAGTTGTTGTAGGTCTAACCTCAGCAACCGCAACCACCAACGTTGCTCGTCTAGAGGGTTTCCAGGCTGCAATTGAAGCCAACTACCCAGGCATCGAGATCGTTGACGTTGCTTACTCAGAGTCAAACCCACAGACTGCGGCTTCGAACGTAGACAACTGGTTGACCAAGTACCCTAACCTCGACGGTATCTTCGCAATCGACGGAACCAACGCTTCTGGTGCTGCTGCAGCACTTCAGGCGAAAGACCTCGTTGGCAAGATTGCCCTAGTTGGTTACGACGCTTACCCAGCTAACGTTGAGCTAATCAAGTCAGGTGTATTCACCGCGCTTATCGCTCAAGACCCAGCTGCTGAGGCTCGTCTAGCAATTCGCACCTTGGTTGACTTCATCAAGAACGGCACCAAGCCAGGCGCACGCGACGTAGTTATTCCTAACGTGATTCTTGACGCCAACACCTCGGCTGAAGACCTCGCGAAGTACACCTACGTAGCAACCAACTAGTTACACCCCTCCTAAGAAAACAAAGGGTTTTACAAAATGACCGACAGCAAGCAAGCAATCAGCGTGAACGATCGCCTGAGATCACTCGTTGGCAACCAGACCTCACTATTGAGCATTGTGTTCATCGTGTTGGCGATTGTCTTCAGCCTGACCTCACAGGGCAAGTTCATGTCGGTTGGCGTTGCCAGCACTGTGCTCACTGACTGGGGCGCTTTCATCTTGCTTGCTGTCGGTCAAACCCTTGTCGTGATTAGCGGCGGCATCGACCTTTCGGTTGGTGCCACCGTTAGTCTCTCGACCGTCACTGCCGGTTGGGTAATGGTCAAAGGTCTCGGCCTTGACGCAACAATCAAGGGCCCGGATGCTTGGGGCCCAATCGCCCTCGCTGGCCTGGTTGCCATTCTCACCGGCCTAGCTGTCGGTGCGGTCAACGCAACACTCATCAACGTTTTCAAAATCGTGCCGTTCATCGCCACGCTCTCAACTTTCGGTGCCGCTGCCGGTTTCGCCATCATCATCTCTGGTGGAATGCCGCTGCAGGGCCCTCAAGACTTTTCACTGATCAACCCGATTCGCATTCCGGGCATCGACCCGAAGGTGTTCGACACCGGTCTGTTCTCGCCGATGGTTCTTCTGATGGCAATCGTCGCCACCATCGTCGGTCTGTTCTTGCACAAATCTAAGTTCGGCCTCTATACCTATGCCATCGGCTCGAACGCCTTCGCCGCCCGCGCAGCCGGCATCAACGTGAAGCGCCACACCGCCAAGATCTACCTAGTCTCTGGCGCTCTGGCTGGTCTCGCCGGTTTCTATGCATACGTTCGACTCGGTGGCGGATCGCCAACCTCTGGTACCGGCATGGAGCTCTATGCCATCGCCGCAACCGTAATCGGTGGAGCATCGCTGATGGGTGGTGTGGGTCGCATGTGGGGCACCGCACTCGGCACCCTGATTCTCTTCACCGTGCAGAGCGGTCTGCTCATGTCAGGCATCGCCCCGAACTGGAAGCAGATTGTGGTTGCCATTCTTATCGCCGCAGCTGTTGCGGTTCAGACTCTTCAATCAAAGAACGGTGTGCGCTAATGGCCGGCGAAGTTATCTATGAAGTAAAAGACGTTTCGAAGCGATACGGCTCGGTGGTTGCTCTTGACGGTGCAAGCCTCAAGCTGCACGCGGGTGAGGTCGTCGGCCTAGTTGGAGACAACGGTGCCGGCAAGTCGACTCTCGTGAAGGTGCTTTCGGGCGCGCACGAACCAGACGGCGGCCACATCTACCTCGATGGCGAAGAGCGTCGCTGGAGCGACCCTCGTCAAGCCTTGGATGCTGGCATCGAGACCCTCTACCAAGAAAGTGGTCTCGCCCCACACCTCACCGTTTCGCAGAACGTGTTTTTGGGTCGCGAAAAGTTTGTTAAAGGCATCTTCGGAAAGATGGGCTTTTTGGCTCGCAAGCAGATGGAGGCCGAGGCGCACGACGACCTCGAAGCCGTCGGCATTGCCGTTCCTGCATCAAACCGATCGGTTTCGCAACTATCGGGCGGTCAGCGCCAGGCAGTTGCCATCGGTCGCGCAGTAGCTTGGGCGCGAAAGGTGATCATTCTTGACGAGCCAACCAACCACCTTGGTGCTCGCCAGGCGGGCGAGGTGCTCGAGGTAATCAAGGCGGCCAAGAAAAAGGGTCTAGGTGTCATTTTTATCTCTCACACCCTGCCCCACGTGCTTCAGGTGACCGACCGCATTGTTGTGCTTCGTTTGGGCAAGATTGTCAAAGACGCCCCAACCGCACACTTCAACGGCGACACCCTCGTCGGCATGATTACAGGAACGATTACCACCCTCGATGCTGACAAAGAGTAGTTCGCAACAAAATCCACAAGCTAACGCTTCAGGTCAACAGTTTGTTCTCACGCT
>JBDLUM010000053.1:0-2721 GCA_039805305.1 Actinomycetota bacterium | reverse complement strand
GGCGAGCACGTCTGCACCGCCATCTCGACGCTCGTAGTTAGGGGCGACTAATGACTCACATCGACATCGCAGGCCTTGAAGTTGGCCAAGAAATCGGCTCACGCGAGTTTCACCTCACCCGTGACTCACTCGTGAAATATGCCGGAGCCTCGGGCGACTTCAACCCGATTCATTACCGCGACGACTTTGCCCAGGCGGTTGGTCTGCCGGGCGTTCTTGCCCACGGCATGTTGACCATGGGCGTTGCCGTTCAGGTGGCCGCCGACTGGGTTGGCGACGCCGGCAAGGTTATCGACTACGGCGTGCGCTTCACCAAGCCGGTGCTCGTCGACGCGGCCGAAGGTGCGCTCGTGACCGTCACTGGCAAGATCGGTGAAATCAACGCGGATGCACGCGTGGTGCGCATCGACCTAACCGCAGTTTTCGCCGACACCACGGTGCTGGGCAAGGCTCAGGCGCGCGTTCGCGTTTAGGCGAGCATCCGACAAAAAATGACGACACCGCTGAGCGAACTAACCACGATGCGAGTCGGCGGCACCCCCGCCGAGTTGCTCGAGGCGCACAGCCGTGACCAGCTGATCGAGTTTGCTACCGGCGTTTGGGCGACCGGCGAAGACTGGCTCGTCCTCGGCGGTGGCAGCAACATCGTGGCCGCCGACGACCTGAGCGAGCTAACCGTGATTCGCACGCTAAACCGCGGCATCGAGCGCGATGGCACTCGGTTGAGGGTTCAAGCTGGTGAAAACTGGGACGAGTTCGTTGCTTTCACGGTCGACGCAGGGCTGACCGGCGTCGAAGCGCTCAGCGGAATTCCGGGTTGCGTCGGTGCCGCCCCCGTTCAAAACATCGGTGCCTACGGGCAAGAGGTGGCCGAGACCATCACCCGACTCGAGTTTGTCGAATACCCGAGCGGCGATATTCGCGTTCTAGAGGCGAGCGAGCTCGGCTTTGGCTATCGCGATTCGCTTTTTAAGCGCGGATGCCAGGGCGTAATCACCTGGGTCGAATTCGAGTTGCGCGAGGGTTCGCCGGCTTCTCTCGACCGCCTAACGCAGGCGATCGGTCGCGAGGTTTCAACTTCGGCCGAGATTCGCCGCGAGGTTTTGGCCACGCGCGCAGTCAAGGGAATGGTGCTCGACAATGCCGACCGCGACACCTACTCATGTGGTTCGTTCTTCACCAACCCAATCGTGAGCGAAGGTTTTGCGCTCGGCATTCCGAGCGAGGCCCCGCGTTGGCTTCAAGCCGACGGCACCGTCAAACTCAGTGCCGCGTGGCTCATCGAAAACTCAGGGCTACGCAAGGGTTTCAGTCTCGGTGCGTCAAAAGCTGCCATTTCGACCAAACATTCGCTCGCGATCACGAACCGCGGGGGAGCATCCGGTGAAGAAGTCGCCGAACTAGCGCGCTTTATTCAGCACCAGGTGTCAAACCGCTGGGGCATAAACCTCGTGCCCGAGCCGAACCTAATCGGCTTCTAAGCGAAAAGCTTCTGCAGGCGCTGGATACCCTCAAGTAGCGGCCCGTCGCCCAGCGCGTAGCTCATGCGAACATAACCCGAAGGCCCGAAAGCCTCACCAGGAACCAGCGCAACCTCAGCGGTATCGAGAATGTAGTCGCAAAGTTCGAGCGAGGTGTTGATCTGCTTGCCGCCCCATTCGCGACCGAGAAGGCCAGAAACGTCTGAGTAGACATAGAAAGCACCCTCGGGCATCGGGGCAACCCAGCCAGGAATCTTGTTCAGCTCGGCGACTGCCAACTTGCGGCGACGGTCAAACGATTCGCGCATGGCCTCAACCTCTTCTTGCGGGCCGGTGAGTGCTGCAAGAGCTGCGCGCTGCGAGATGTTCGAGACGTTTGACGAAAGGTGTGACTGCAAGTTGCCTGCTGCCTTCATGGCATCTAGTGGGCCGACCATCCAGCCCAAACGCCAACCGGTCATTGCATAAGACTTGGCGACGCCGTTGACCAAAATGGTGCGGTCGATCATTTCAGGCACAGCTTCGGTAACCGAAACAGCCTTGATGCCGTCGTAGGTAAGGTTCTGGTAAATCTCGTCAGAGATGATCCACAGGCCGTTGTCATAGGCCCAGCGACCGATGGCCTCGACCTCTTCGCGCGAATAAACCGAGCCGGTTGGGTTCGAAGGTGAGCAGAACAACAAAACCTTCGAGCGGTCGGTGCGGGCAGCCTCAAGCTGAGCCACGGTCACCTTGTAGTTCTGGTCTGAACCAGCGAAAACCTCAACGGTCTTGCCGCCGGCCAGGGCAACGGCCTCAGGGTAGGTGGTCCAGTAAGGAGCAGGCAGCAAAACCTCGTCGCCCGGGTCGAGCAGGGTTGCAAACGCCTGATAAACGGCCTGTTTTCCACCATTGGTGACGATGACCTGTGCCGCGGTGTACTCGGTGCCCGAGTCTTGCTTGGTCTTGGCAACAATCGCCTCGCGCAGCTCTGGCAGACCGATTGCTGGGGTGTAACGGTGGTTTTTAGGGTCGCGAGCGGCCAAAACCGCGGCCTCAACGATGTGCTGCGGGGTGGCAAAATCTGGCTCACCGGCGGCATAAGAAATCACCGGGCGACCAGCGGCCTGCAGCGATTTAGCCTTGGCGTCTACCTTGAGGGTGGCTGACTCGGCAATCGAGCCAATACGTTTTGAGATTCGTGCAAATTCGGGCATGAACCAAGCCTACCTTCAGGCTCAAACCGATTCGGGTTTTGCAC
>JBDLUM010000052.1:0-30129 GCA_039805305.1 Actinomycetota bacterium | reverse complement strand
TGACCAAATCATCACGGATGCGCTGACCGCGCCATCTTGGTCGAACACTCGCCCATTCAAGATCGCCGTTGCGCAGGGTGAGGTTCGCGACCGAATCAGTGCCGAGTTTCTAAAGCGTTGGGCGGCGCTCTCGAAGGCTCGCACCGGCGGCTGGCTCGACAAGTTGCGTCTGGCGGTTACTCGCTACGGTTTGCCAACCAGCAATGCGGGCATGGCCAAGCCCTACGTCGCCGAACTACGCCCGCGAGCGCAGCGGGTTGGCAAAGAGCTCTATGCGATGCTCGGGGTTGAGCGCGGAGACGCGAAGGGTCGCGACGCTCAGTGGGCTCGAAATTATGAGTTTTTCGGGGCTCCCGTTGAACTCTTTATATACGTGCACAAGAGCCTTGGAATCTATTCGGCGTCTGATGCAGGGCTGATGATGCAGAACCTATCGCTCTCGGCCCACGCTCACGGCCTCGGCGCCTGCGCTCAGGGTGCGGTCGGCATTTGGGATGACGTGGTGCGCGACGAGTTCGACGTGCCTGGCGAATACCGCCTGCTTTGCGGCGTGGCCATCGGCTACCCGACCGACGCTAAAGTCAACACCTTTCAGGCACACCGCCTGGGAGTTGACGAAGTAACTCTGCCGGTCAAGCACAACCGCTAGGCTAGCGCCATGAAATTTCTTATCTCTGTAATTGACGACCTAAGCAACTCTGGCACTCCCGAAGAGATGGTGGCCATCGACGCGTTCAACGACATGCTGCGCGAGAAGGGCCACTGGATTTTCGCCGGCGGAATGATGCCGCCCGAAACCGCCACCGTTATCGACAATCGTGCCGATGCGAACCTGCACACCGACGGCCCACTGATTCCATTCAAAGAGCAGTTCAGCGGGTTCTGGATTGTTCAGGCCGACAGCGTAGAAGTCGCACGCGAACTAGCTTTCGGTGGCTCTAAGGCCTGCAACCGCAAGGTCGAGCTGCGCCAGTTTTACGGCAACTAGCGAATTCGCCCGATACCCGGCAGCATGCGCCCAACGCGGCTCGCGTACTGCTTGTATCCTTCGTATTTGGCCAAGAGCAGCGACTCCTCAAACCGTGCCTTCACTGAGAGCAACGTAATCAATGCCGCATAAACCAGAACGTGCAACCATGACCCCGACTGCAGAACGATAGAGGCACCCAGAAGCAAAAGACCCAAGTAGATAGGGTGTCTCACAACGGCATAGAGACCATTGGTCTTGAGGGTTGCTTGTTCTAGTGGAACCGGGTTTGCAGTGAGGCTCTTACCGAGGTTGATACCTGCGATCACAAGAATTGCAATTGCGATGACACCAAGCAGCATGCTTAGTTGGCGTTCGAGCAAGCCGGTTGCCCAAAGCTCTTGATTCGGCGCAAACCCGAGAAGGGCAAGCAGTAAAAACTGGATGCCCACAAGTAGGTTTCCGCGATTCTTATCGGTCATTCTTCTTCACTTTCTCTGGGGTGTAGTTGCAGACGTCACCGGGGCACAAGCGTGGCTTGTTCTTCGAGAAGCGCCTCGCTAGTTCACAACCTACGCAAATGCCGAACGCCGACTCTACGAACAGTAGCGAGATGCAAATCGCACACAGAGTCAACGGAAGCCAGCCGGTCATGGCGAAAAGCCCCATCGCATAGCAACTCGACATGACCATAATGAGGCCTAGCCACCAGGCAAACTTCTTAGGCGCGGCATCGACCCACTCGGGTCGCTGTGGGCGAACGATCCAACTTGCAATCAGCAAACTCGGCACCCACTTGGTGGTGACGAATAACCGCAAGATCATGTCGAACATGAACGCGACTCCAAAGGCACGCATTGGCATGTAGTTGCCGGTAGTCAGGGCGAGCATCCAGCCGGTGAAACCGAAGAGAAACAACAGCCCAGCAGCCGCGCGAATGGTTCGTTCGTTGAACACTCGAAACTCGATGCCATCGACTTTCTCGCCAAAGGTTTCTTCGGTGGTTACCCATTTTTTAAGAGCTGCGCGCATGATGATTTGCTCCTTAGAGTTGGCGCTGGAACGCCGCTAGGTGATTCTCAGATGCTGAAATTAGGCGCTGCATCATGTCAACAACATCTGACTGGCTCACACCTTTGACCATTTCGGTTAGGTCTTTAATATCTAGCTCTTCAATAGCCACCCCAACCTCAAACGCGTCGGTTAAGCTCTTTGAACCTTTGGCAAGCAGCTGGTCGTAGACCTCTTGCAGTTCTTTGTCGACAAACAGGCCTTCTGCAGTCAACCTCGGATCAGCCACATCGTATGTGTTCATTATGGCTAGCACCTGGTCTTGGTGACTGGTCTCGCTTTTCAGAATATTCGCGAATACGTTCGAACCCCAGATTTCATAAAGCGCACTGTAAACATCGTGGGCAAGTTTTTCTTCCTCAATTAGGTATTGCAAATCAGCGGCCAGTGCAGACTGAGGCGATGGAGTAGAAGCCGTAGCGCTTGGTGTTGACAGTGGGCCCGCGTTGTTGGGCTCGCTGCAAGCGGTGAGTGACAAAGATGCTGCCAAGACTATCGCTGCCAAGGTCGTTGCCTTAGCTGCGGATGCTCTGTTCATGACTACCTTTCGTATACCCCCTAGGGTATAGCAAATTCGGGTTCATTTAGGTGCTTAGCTTGCCTTTCTGTCGGCCTCCAATGAAGTTCACAGGCTTCCTACCTGCCGGTTCAAAGTCGAGGGGCTAGCCTGAGAGCATCCGAATAATGAAAGTTGGGGGCTATGGCACAGGAACAACAGCGAAAAGAATGGGTTGGGCTGGCACTGGGAGCATTGTCAGTCTTGGCGTTCTGGGTACCGCCAGTTGGCCTATTTTTAGGAATCGCCGGCGTAGCGGTCACGGCCTCGCGACAGAAACAGAAGATGGGCTACTCGAGAATTGCCTTGGCACTTTCAGTACTGGGCATCTTGCTGTTCGTCGGTTTCTGGACGATGGTCTGGGTTCTATCTCAGTAACCTCGCCGAACGGCAACTAGATAATGCCCGCATCCAAGCCGGCTAAGACCTCGGATGCGCGTTCACGCAGTTCAGGCAAATCGCTCAACCGTTTCAACCCCTGCAACTGCTGACCCATTCGGTGGTTCTTAGCGAACGCTTCTTTGTGGCGGTCGAGAAAGTCCCAGTAGAGGGTCGTGAACGGGCAGGCGTTGTCGCCGACGCGCAACTTTGGATCGTACGCGCAGCCCTTGCAGTGCTGGGTCATGCGGTTTAGGTAAGCCCCACCAGCCGCGTATGGCTTGGTCATGAGCTTGCCGCCATCGGCGTGCACCGCCATGCCGATCACGTTGGGCACCATCACCCAGTCAGATGCGTCGATGAATTGCTCGCGCATCCACTCTAAAAATTCTTGTGGGTTGGTGCCGGTGGTGAGCGCGAGGTTGCTGAGCACCATGAGGCGAGGAATGTGGTGAACCCAGGCGCGCGCCTCGACCCCTTCGACCACGGCCTTGACGCATGCCATCTTGGTTTTCGACGAGTCGGTGTACAGCGGCAGCAGTTTGCGGGTTGCGCCGAGCCCGTTGAGGTCGCGGTAGCTTTCACCCAAGAACCAATACATGCCGTTGATGTACTCGCGCCAGCCGATGATCTGGCGAACGAACGCCTCCACCGATTCGATTGGTGCGAGGCCGGCATCGAAGCGCTTGACGGCGGCCTCGACCACCTCACTCGCGTGCAGCAAGCCGTTGTTTAGGTAAGGGCTGAGCAGCGAGTGGTGCAACGCCCAGTTATCGGCGGCGATGGCGTCTTCGTAAGGGCCGAATCCGGCGAGGTGGTGCTCGAGAAAGTAGCCGAGTTGGGCAAGTGCGCCTGCGCGCGTGGTTGCCCAGGTTGCGGTGAGTTGGTGGTCAAACTGAGCGGCAACGTAACGGTCGACCGCATCGCGCGCGTGCTCGAGGTATGGCGGCCAAGTGTAGTTTTTCGGTGGCGGTAGGCGGTTGTCGGCATCGAAGTTCCAGCGCTCACCAACTGGTTTACCGTTTTCAACGAGGATGCCCAAGCGCACCCTCTGCGCCCGATAAAAGTTCTCCATCACGAAGCTCTTTTGCGGGCTGGCCCACTGGGCGAAGAGCGCGCGGCTGGTTAGAAAGAAGTCATTGGGCACAAACTCGACGCCGAACTCGGCTAGCTGAGCATACTGACGGTGCGACGACGGCTCGGCACAGACAATCGGCAGGTCGCCGAACTCGGCACGGGCGGCGATCAGCCCATCGATGGTGGTTGCGGCCTGAATGTAGCGAACAGTGAAACCCGAGTTTTCGAGTTCGGTGGCAAAGTGCCTGGCCGATGAAACCAAAAAGAACAGTCGCTCTTTGTGCCAGTTGCGGCCGGTGGTCATGCGCGCACTCTCGACCAGAACGATCACGTCGGTCGCCATGTTGGCATCGCGCAAAGCACCACGGTCGCGATTCAAGTGATCGTGTGCGACGTAGATTATGCGGGTGTGCGGCGCAGCATCCGAGTTCATAATCAACCTCGGCACTTGTCTGAGCAATATTTCACGTTGGGCCAATCACGGGCCCACTTTTTGCGCCACTCGAACGGCAGGCTACAGCGAGCGCAGATTTTCGGTTCAAAACCGTTCTTAGTCTTTGCTTCGCGTGGCATGGGTTTTGCAACACGAACGAAGCGTGCACTATTTCACCGGGCATCGCTTCAACCCTGAACTTCGGGGCAACGACTGGGCCAGCTAAGGCTGAAGTCGCTCGATGTTCCAATCGCTTGCGGTGCCATCACTGTAGATAGCTCGCGAGAACTCGATTCGATCGTGCATCCGGTTTGAACGCCCTTTCCAGAACTCGATGCGAGTTGGAACGATTCGATAACCGCCCCAATAATCGGGGCGGGCCACTTGAGCACCCGAGAATCGGGCGAGGGCCGCATCGAATTGGGCATCCAAGGCGGTTCTATTTTCTATCGGTTGCGACTGGTGGCTAGACCAAGCCGCGACCTGTGATTCATGAGGGCGAGAAGCAAAGTACTCATCTGAATCGACTGGTGCGACCTTGACGGCGAATCCCTGAACCAGAACCTGGCGATACATCGAGTACCAACCGAACGCTGCACTCACACTGTTGTTGGTGGCTAACGCCTCGCCTTTTCTAGACATGTAGTTAGTTGCAAAAAAGAAACCGTGTTCATCGACGCCTTTGAGTAAGACCGTGCGGGAACGTGAGTGATTTTCTGAATCGACGGTGCCAAGCACGAATGCGTTCGGTTCGTAAATGTCGGCAGCCTCAGCGTCAAGCAGCCACTGTTTGAATTGCTCGATCGGGTCTGAAACCAAATGTGTTTCATCGAGCGACTCTTGGCCGTAGTCTTCATGGCGATTTAGTGAATCCATCAGTGCTGCTTTCTTGCGGTTACGGAATCGCGACGTTGTGGGCCTAGCTCGGTGATGCTGACGGTCGGCAAGTGCATCCAACCCTCGATTTTTGCCCGCTCGAAGTGAGCCGCAGGCGCGCAGGTTGATGCCCCCAAGCTAACCGCTCGGGCGGCCAATGCGGCAAAGACAGAATCAAAAGCGTCACAAGATTCAATCATCAATTCGCCATATTGTGACGTATCGAACCAAGGTGCTACTTCGTTCAACTCTTGAAGCAAGGTTTGCCTGGTGTCTTTTGAGTTGCGGTAGCCCGCAGAGTGCAAGCCCCAGATGCGCATGGATGCTGCGGGGTATACCTCAACCACGAGGCCTTCGCCGGCGCGGCTTACGTTGTGGTTTTGGCTAGCGACTTTTGACAAGAGTCCGGCGCAACGTATAGCTGTCATTCCAAGTCGGTCTGTTGAAACACTAAGCGGCCAGCGGCCAGTCAGCTCTCGTGTTGCGCGGTCTGTTTCACGGTAAGCCAGGGCACGTCTGAGGTCTATCCCGCCGTCAAAACTCGCAGAATCAGAGTCGCCTGTTTTGTGAACTTGCAAGAAGTTTGTGAATTCAATGGGCCAACCGAGCGCACAGTCGATTCCAAGCTTGTCAATAGTAGAAGCGGTATCAAGAATGATCTGGTCATCAACGCCAACCTGAAGCGAGTTCAGCCTTGCCTTGGTTATACCAAAGTCAATAGTCGCTAGAGCTGAGCCCTTAGGTTCAGCGGCTAAATCAAGCCCTGCGATTAACATAACTAAACCCTAAACGCATGGACTAACCGCCCCACGACGAGACCAATTGGCTATGCCTTTGGCTAGGCCTTTGCTTTGCGTCTTGCGTTGAAAATGCTGAAGACGCCTAGGGCAACAGGTATGGCGCCTACCTGCAGACCGTTTCCGTCAATCAGAGAGATGGCTAGCCATACGCCCGAGAGAATCGAGAACGACGCAAAGATGTAGGTAAGAACGCGTGTGACGGGCGATTTAAACCAAGACAGCACGAAGCCAATCAAGCCGGCTCCAAAGATAACTGAAAGCAAAATCATTACGACAATGGCTAGTGATTCCATGACGGCCCCGTTCATTCTCGCTGCCTTCTATGTTTCGAAAGCAACTGGTACTTCTATTGTGCAACGAATTTTGGCAAGAGCCTAGACTCAGACACATGCAAGACCATTACGACGAGCTCGGCAAAGAGTGGCGAAAGATAGGCCTAACGTCGCCGGCGGTTCGGGCCCTGGTTGATGCACGGCTGTTCAAGGTTTCAGACCTGCGAAAAATCAGCTTGGATGAACTCAGCTCGATGCACGGAATGGGAAAGTCTGCGGTCGCACGCATCAAAGTGATCATGAACGCCAAGAAGATCAAGTTCAGGCCATAGGTCTAGAAAAAGAGTTTTCAAACCTGTAATCCAAATGCAATGCACGAACAATGTTCGCCCATAACTTCGGTGCTACTGTTCCCCTAACTACACATTTAGTCGCCTGACGCGACGGTTTGGACATCAGCATGGGGAACACCATTGGTTCGACAGTTCTAAAGCGCATTGCTATCGGTTTCGCGGCGGCGGTTCTGTCACTTGGTGTGGCTACTGCGGTAGAAGCTGTGACAACGACAAAGACTTCTTCGGGCATCAAGTGCACGATTGTTGGCACCGCGGCAAGCAACACCATTACGGGCACCGCAGCTAAAGACGTGATTTGTGGCCTCGGCGGCAACGACACAATCAAGGGCCTCGGTGGTGATGACATCATCGACGGCGGTACAGGCAACGACGTAATCAACGCTGGCGACGGCAATGACACAGTGATCGGCGGCGTTGGTGACGACAAACTTCGTGGCGATGGCGGCAACGACTCTTTCTATGGTGACGATGGCAATGACGCCTTGACCGGTGGCGATGGCAACGACATTCTTCGCGGCGGCAATGGCAACGACTCGGCCACTGGCGATGGCGGCAACGACACCGCTTCTGGTGGTTTAGGTAATGACACCATCTCTGGTGGAATCGGTAACGACAAGATGGTTGGCGAAGGCGGCAACGACAGACTTGTTGGCGGCGACGGAACCGACAACATCAGCGGCAACGATGGCCTCGACGTAATCTCAGGCGACGGTGGAAATGACCAGGTCAACGGTGGAGCCGGAGACGACAATCTAACCGGTGGAGCCGGTGATGACAGTTTGGTCGGTGACCTCGGTAACGACCTCGCTAACGGTGGAGACGGCGCCGACTCATTGCAAGGCGGTGACGGTAACGACACCGTTTATGGCGGCGAGGGAGTCGACACACTAGGTGGTAGCGGGGGTAACGACATTCTTTCTGGTGATGGCGGTAATGACTCGATCTTGGGTGGCGACGGAACCGACACACTTGCTGGAGGCCTTGGCGACGACACAGTCGCAGGCGATGGCGGAAACGACGCCATCCTCGGAGGAGACGGAACCGACACCTTGAACGGTGGAATCGGCAACGACACAGTTGCAGGTGACGCCGGAAACGACGCAATCGTTGGAGGCGATGGCAACGACGCTCTAAGTGGTGGCGATGGCAACGACAAACTTCTTGGAGATGCCGGAAACGACAACATGAAGGGTGAGGCCGGCAACGACGGCATGATCGGTGGCGTGGGAACAGATAACCTAGCCGGCGCTAACGGGGTTCCAGCACCGACCGAACGTAACCTCTGCGAAAAGGATGCAGCCGACACCGTGACCTACTGTGGTTTCGATGACGCCGCACCTTGGATCGTCTCTGCTGAGCTTGAAAAGACCTCGGTTGATTCATCCGTGACTGCACAGACCATCAAAGTCACCTTGCAGGTTACCGACGAGCTAATGGGTGTTCAGTCAGTTGGCTGTTCGGTAATGTTTGACGGCGCTCGTTCAGCAACTGGCTATGACCAGGCGGTGCGAACCTCTGGTGACGCCGTCGATGGCATCTACACCTGTAATGTGACGATTCCGTTTGGCGGATCGACCGGGCGCTGGGGATTGAACATTGACACCCGTGACCGTGCCGGAAACATGGGCTTCGCAAACCAGGGAGCCAACGGCAAGTGGCACAGCAACCTTCCTGAAATCATGGCCCAGAGCCCTGAGCACTGGATTCAACAGACTGGCGCGGGAGATAACCAATCACCGCGAATCACCAACCCTGTCTTCAGCAAGACTGAGATTGACACTTCGGCAGGTGCCGACAGTTTCAACTTAGACGTGACGATTACCGACGACTTCTCGGGCGTCGACAAAGTGCAGTGTGGCCCTCGTCACAATGCGGTCGAGAACTTCGACATCAAGATCGTCGTGACGAAAGTCAGTGGAACCGACACCAATGCTGTTTGGCGATGCGCTGTTACCCTGCCTAAGAACTCGGGCAAGGGAAAGTGGTACCTAGGCGTATTAGTGAGCGATAAGTCTGGCAAGCGCTACAGCATTGACGGAAAGCCAACCACCGAAACCATATGGTCGGTTGACGACATCAATGAGATCTTCGTGCAGCCAGCGCTAGACCTAGGTGTGAACTACATCACCCAGGTTGGCGACGGCGACGATGAGCTTCCAACCATGACATCCATCTCGCTAGACAAGACTCAGGTGAACACCTCGAGCAGTGACCAAACCGTGGTTGCGACACTGAACCTTGTAGATGTGCAGTCGGGCATCAGATCGGCTGAGCTGCGTTCGTTCTCGCCGACAACGTTCGCCCAGAACACCGCGGCTTGCAAGGTGTCAACCACCGACGGTGCCGGTAACGAAGTTTGGACTTGTGCTCTCAAGCTTCCTCTTGGTTCACAAAAGGGTCTACACGGGTTCTCGATCATGATGTTTGACAAGGTCGGAAACCGAGTCACCTACGACATGAACAAAGACACCGGTATGTGGAGAATGGTGCCGCTGTCGTTCTACGGTTACGACGCGACAAACAACCTCGACCTTGGCCCGGTTGGAGTTCTAAACACCGACTAGTCGATAGTTGAGCATTAAAAGTAAAAAGGACCCGGCTAAATGCTGGGTCCTTTTTGCTGTGGAGGAAGCGGTGGGATTTGAACCCACGGTAGCTATTAACTACGACAGTTTTCAAGACTGTTCCGTTCGGCCGCTCCGGCACGCTTCCGTGGCTCTATTCTAACCGAATGAGGGCAGGGGACCAAAGATGTGATGCTGGCTTGTAAACTTCACAAGGGTTAGCGAATACGTTAATTTGCGCCTCCTATTTATTAAGTAAGAGAGACATGAGATTTCGCTGGCTAGCTGTAATCGTTTTGTTGGTCGCGTCATTCATGGACCTGCTTGACACAACAATCGTAAATGTAGCGTTGCCCGCGATTCAGGAGGATCTCGACGCAACCTCTTCGCAACTAGTCTGGATTGTCTCCGGCTATGTGTTGAGTTTTGCAGTCTTGTTGATTTTCAGTGGGCGCCTCGGCGATCGTTACGGCCGCAAGACAATCTTTAACCTTGGAGTTTTTGGTTTCACCTTTGCCTCGATTGGTTGCGCGTTTGCGCAAACTGCTGACGGACTCGTGATAGCGCGAATCGTGCAGGGTGCATTTAGCGCAATCATGATTCCTCAAGTTCTGTCGATCATCCAAGTTCTCTTTAAGCCAAAAGAGCGAGCAGCGGTGTTTGGTCTGACTGGCGCAATTTCTGGATTGGCTGCTGTTGCAGGCCCTCTAGTTGGAGGACTACTTGTATCAGGGAATGCATTCGATTTAGGTTGGCGCAGCATTTTCATCATCAACGTTCCAGTGGGAATCTTTCTCTTGGCCGCATCTTTTGCGTTCATCCCAAACTCAAAATCTGAAAAACCAGTGAAACTGGATGTACTCGGGGTCAGTTTGATTGTCGTGGCACTGGTTCTCATAATCTTTCCTCTTATTCAGGGCAGAGAACTTGACTGGCCGATCTGGGTTTGGTTGATGCTGGCTGCAAGCCCCGTGCTGATCGCTTTCTTCGTGTTGCTCCAAAGGCGTGCAGAAAGATCGGGAGGCATGGCGCTGATTCCTCCATCGCTATTCAAGAACCGAGGATTCTCAGCCGGCGTCGTGACCAGCTTCTTGGCCTCATCATCTATCGGCGCATTTTTCTTGATTCTGGTCTTGTATTTGCAAACAGGCCTTGGTTTCTCGGCCATCGACGCCGGATTAGCCACACTTCCTTTTAGTATTGGTGCATTCTTAGGCAGCGGCATCGCGGTTCCATTGGCACCGCGAATGGGTAAGTTCCTCATCGTAATCGGTGGAGTCTTCCAGTTAACGGGCTACTACTTGGTCAAGCAGGTCATCTTTGATAAAGGCGATGTCTTGGCAGGGAGCGACCTGATTGTTGCCATGGCTATTGCAGGAGTTGGATTGACCCTCATTCTGGTTCCCCTTAACGACCTCTCTCTTGCGCAAACTGATGTTGCCAACGCAGGTGCTGCCTCTGGCGTTCTGAACACTTTCCAGCAAGTTGGCGGCGCACTAGGTGTCGCTGTTATTAGCGTTATCTTTTTCGACGTGGTCGGAGTCAACTTTTCTCCAGCAGGCTTGCGCGAGGCCTTTGAAGTCGCAATTTGGGTTTCACTTGGCGCTGTTGCCCTTACGGGATTGTCTAGCCTCTTGCTACCAAGTGCTTCTCAAATGGTTGCCTACAACAAAGCAGCCGAGTCGCTCGAGGTCTAGCTTCGGTAGCTGTATCAGCCTAAGTTTTGCCGCCAGGCTGTGAACGACTTTATGTTTCGGCCGTGAGGCGTTCTTAGCCATGGGAACGGGTGCAGTTCGGCTACCTGTCCGAACTTTGCAAAGCTTGGCACCGGCGCATAGGTGACTGCAACTGGGTTCTCACGCGCGTAGTCGTATGGACTGCCCAAATAAACCTTCAATTGACGCCTTGTTGAAAGATCTTGCAATGTCTCTAAATAAAAGTGGATTCTCTTTGACGAGAGTTGCAGCTTTGCCAGAGCATCTCGGTTAAACGCAAACACCACTGGCAGATCAGGGTTAGCAGCTAGGGCTGGATCAGCATCGCCCATGGAGTCAACAGTAAGTAGCACCTCAGTCGGGGTGATGTTTCGAACAGGAGCGCTAGGGCCTGTGGTTTGGTCTAGTTCAATGTCTCGATCTAACAGATCTAGTCTCTCGAGCCTAGGCAATTCGGCTTCATCGGGAAAGTTTTGGATTGGGCAGGCCTTCTTTAGCGGGCATTTAAAGCACAGCCCAGGTGCTCGTTTTTCGACCTGCCACCTAGCAAAACCATAGGGCTTGCTAGCCGACCCAACCGTCCACTGCCACCCTAGAAGGTTTGCAGCTCTCGAACCGTCAAGCAGGTTCTGATACATGCGCTCTTGCCCATGAATCCACCCTTTGCCATTGCGCACGCTCCAATGCGAGGCCAGCCACATTCTTGTCTGGTTGACTAGCCATCCGTCGGTTTCAAGTTCTTTGACAACTTGATCTACGCAGTGCATTGTTCCCTGCCACCCATCCCCGATGGCATCGCGCTCTTGCTCAAAAGTTAGGTTTTCGAATAGGTGGGTGCCGAGACGGGCATAAAGATGGCGAGCATATTCTTGCCACATCAGTTCATCTTGAAACTTCTCGCGATCGCGAAACGGGGCATCATTCACCGCAGCCCAAACCTGCTTCAACGTCAGCAGGTTGTGACGAATATAAGGTGACAGCACAGTCGCCCCGCGCCGATTTACCGGCAGAACCTCAGATCGATCAGATGCATAGCGCGTAATGTCTAGCTTGGCCAATGCAGCGTTCGCAGCTGTTTGCCCGCCGAAAATGTGGCTCTTGCCACCGCCAGAGTGCAGGCCAGAAAAATACTTCTCGATTATCTCATCAGTCGAGAACGACAGGTCAATTGGCTCTTGCACCTATTTTGCAACGCCGATTGGGTGCGAGGTTATTCCGTTCGGTACCCGCAACGGCGTCTTTGACAGAAAGTATTTGCAGACCCTCGGGTCAGGAGAAAGTAAAAACCCGGCTCTCGTGAGAAGAAACCGGGTTTTTGTGCGCTTGGAGGGACTCGAACCCCCAACCTTCTGATCCGTAGTCAGATGCTCTATCCGTTGAGCTACAAACGCTGGGTGCCTAAAAGCTAAGGCAACCTGAACATTCTAGCGAACATCCGTGTGCCTTGCCAAGTGGGGCTGCCGCAGAGCCCCTGTGGGCGGTTACGCTTTAGACATAAGGGCGAGGAGGTGCACCGTGGGCAGACTCTCGCGTGCCCTTCGAACGGGGATGCTCTCACTCGCCGTAATCGCATCGTCGCTGGCCATCGTGCCGTTCGCCGCCGCCCCGGCTTCGGCGCTTTCATTGCCCTTCACGCCGCCTCGCGCCCCTAACGGCTGGGCCTATGACATGGTGCGTGCCGACCAGGCTCAAGCGCTCGGTGTTACGGGTCGCGGCATCCGTGTAGCGATTTTGGACAACGGTATCGACCCGCGCGCCACCGGAATCACGGGCAAGGTTGTGGCGAGTTTTGACGCCGTCAACGCGGCCAACGGTCAGCAAGAGCACGGCACGGCAACCGCCGGCATTGTTGCCGCGGCGACCAACCTCGAGGCGGGCATCGGTGGCATTGCTCCTGACGTCGAGATTTTGAACGTAAAGGTTTGCACCCTTAGCAACTGCCGCACCGAGGCGATGATTCCGGGTCTCAAATGGGCGATAGATAACGGGGCAGACATCATCAGCATGAGCATCGGAGGCGGCAGCCCTGATGGCGCGGTTGCAGCGTTGATTCAAGATGCGGTTGATGCGGGAATCGTTGTTGTTGCCGCAGCTGGCAACAACGCGTGCTTTGCGATTTGGGAATCTCAAGAGGGCAAGAAGAATCGCAACTGCACGCAAACCTCGCTCTCGAGAAACTTTCCGGGGTCATATCCGACCGACGGTTTAATCACCGTGGGCGCCGTCGACCGCGATCGCAAACGAGCTAACTACTCGAGCTACAACGCGCAAGTGGATGTCGGGGCTCCTGGAACCGGTGTGGCAACTACATTTCCTTGGGGCCCGAATGCCGACTTTGGTGGAACCTCGGCAGCAACCCCGGTTGTAGCCGGTGTTGCCGCCTTGGTGATGGAGGCCGCCCCGAGCCTCACGCCGGCGCAGGTGCAGTCGGTGATTCAAATCAGCGCAACCGCGGCCGACAACACCCCGCCCGATGTCTGGGATTCTTGCGTGTGGAATGCCGGTGCACTGAAGTGGGACTGCCTGAACCTCAGCCCAGCAAAATGGCCGGCTCGCTTTTACACAGGCGCTGGAATTGTCGATGCCGTTGCCGCCGTCACACTCGCGCGCGAGCTCGAGGCAAAGATTCAAACGTCAAACGTAGCAACCCCGTCGGTTAGCGAAACCGATTCGACGCTCGCAGTTGATTGGTCAGCCGCGGGTCTTGGTGCAGGCCCTTTCAAGGTCAGCCTCGATGGTGAAGTTGTTACCCAGACCAGTGGCAGGTCTACTGTTCTGAGTGACTTGATCAACGAAGCAACCTACTCGGTTCAGGTGACCGACGCCGCAGGCAAAACAACACTGCCTGCACTCGGTCGTCCGAGTGATGCCCTGCCTCCAGTTACGCCCGAGATGACAAGCCTGAGGGCCGAACGCGATGGCATGTATCCGAGCTTCAGCGAACCGTTGCCGAGTAACAGTTACGGTGCGCTTTTGTTGTCAGACGGCATCCGAGTTTCTTGCAGTCACGGCTCGTGCGACTACAGCATGCCCGCGGGAACCCTGACCGCCAGTTATGTTGCAATCGACTCCCTTGGTCGAATCAGTGCGCCTTCGCAAGAGGTCACGGTCACTTCAATAGCTTCGTTCCCGGCACCTCAAAACATCGTCTTCAGCGACATAACCGCCACAAGCATCAATGTGCGCTGGGATGCTGTGCCAGGGGCCACCTATTACTACTACTACGACGCCGGGGCCGGGGAGTGGAAGACCACTACCGAAACTTCGGGCAGCATGGTCGGACTAAAAACTGGGTTGACCAACTCATTCAAAGTTGCGGTTGGAAGCGAGTATGGCTCGCCACTTGGAGTCTGGAGCCCTTTCCACTGGTACTACGCGTATCCGCCCGAGCTGCCCGCAGTCACCGGGCTATCGGTAAAGAGCATCTCGGCTAAAGAAGTCGCGATCAGCTTTACAAAGCACCCCGACGCCGAACGCATCGTGTTCTTTAGGTCTGACGGCAAGATGCAATACATGCCTGCTTCGTCGCCAGAGTTGATGGATCGGTTCAATGCTTCGGACGCTGGCAAGACTTACAGCTACTACTTCGTTCAAATCGACGACTTGCAGTACGGAATTCAGTTCGGGGTTGTATCGCCGGCGTTCACGATCACCGTACCCCAGCCTAAGAAGGTCGATAACCTGACCACCGACCTGAAAACCGACCCGATGCAATACGAAAGCGAACGCGAATTCGTTGGCACCAGTACTTCTGGCAAGCAGGTTTGGTGGTGGGCTGAAGGGCCCTGCCAGATGGTTAGCCAGAATGGTCCGAAGTTTAGGGTGCGAGCCAATGGCGTTAACGCAGATTGCGTGGTTAAGGGCAATACTGAAGAAGACGCCACCTGGGATCGTGGATACATTGAAGTTCGCATTCCGATGATCAAAAAGGTAGAAACGATCTCACTTACTGGCAGTGTGGCAACGGGTCTTGTCTACAAAAAAGAGATGGTTTTGACTGCCCAAGGCAACACGAAGCGCGCTGTTAGTTGGTTCATCGACGGCAACTGCGCACTAATCGAAGCAACTGACCGATGGGCTCGGGTTCGCGCTAACGCAGGTGAAGGCAACTGCAAGGTTCAGGCCAGACTCTATGAAAACGACTGGTTCACTGGAGCAAGCGTCACAGTCGACCAAGGCATGGTGCTTCAGAAAGACAAGGTCAACATGGCGTCTAAGTCGCAAATCTGGGATGGTCGCACAGTCTCGCTGCGCTACGAAACTGCCAGCGGGCGCATCCCCGTTTTCAAAAGCACGGGCATGTGCCGAGTCATGAAGGTGACGAGCACCCATTTGCAGCTCGCATCCAGATTCACCTTTGGCTCTTGTGTGATCACCGCGACCCTGCCGGCAACCCGAAACGAAACGGCAGCATCAAGTACAACGCGTGTGACTCTGCTAACCCGCAAGCATCAACGCAATGCTGACCTAGCTGACGACTAGGGCAAACAACGAAAACGGTGTGGCACCTCTCGGCACCACCCCGCAATCACTAGGTATTTCTAGAAGGTCGCCTCGATAACAACGCGACGGTTCTTGAACTGCTGAGTAATGCTGACCGGGTCAACACCACCCTTGGCAACCGTCTTGTAGACGGCCTTTACGCCGAGCTTCTTCAGATACGCGACCACATTGTCGGTGCGTCCCTGAGCCAAGATGATGTTCGAACGCTTGATAGCGGCCGACTTGGTGTCAGTCTCGGTGTAACCGTATACGGTGATGGTTTTTGCGCCCTTTAGTAGCGGTGCCAGCGCCTTCAGCGAGGTGATTCCTCCACTGTTTAGAGTCGGCTGGCAGTAACCGAACAGGAACCCGCTCAGAGTCCAGCTCTTCGAAGATGCCTTGACTGCAGTGGCCTGAACAACACACTTTTCGTTAATGACAAAGTGTGCGGTGTCACTAACCTTCTTGCCAGCAGGTGAGGTACCCGAGAGAGTTACGCTGTGCTTACCAGGAGCAACACAAGCCTTAGCCGGAATCTTGACGGTCTCTAAGAAGTTTCCGTTGGCATCGGTCTTTGCCTTGAACAGAGTCAAAGGCTTCGAGTTCATCACCAAGGTGTAGTCAGAGTTCGCCTTCAGGCCACCACCCTTGATGGTCACCTTTTGTCCGGCAAACTTCGCGCCAATCTCAAGCTTTAGGGTTAGCTTCAGTGAGAGCGGTGCGGTCACAGCTGCCGGTGGGTCATAGGTGTAGTCGGTCGTAACCTCAGAGGCGCCAGCCACCAAGGTGATTACAACTCCACCCTTACCCTTCGGCATCTTGAACGAGATGGTTGTGCCATCGCCATTGACCACAAAGTTCGGCTTGCGAATCACTAGGTCGCCAACCTTCACGCTGGTAACCGCGCCAAAGCCGGTTCCGGTAATCACCAAGGTGTTGCCGCCAGCTTCTGGGCCGTGAGCTGGGCTCAGAGCTGAGATGGTTGGTGGCAGTGGGGCGATGATCAACTTACCTGCGATGTACTTGAGTACGTTCGAGTAGGCAGACTCGTCAAGAGCTGTCAACGACCCGCCCTTAGGCACAACCTTGTATGTTCCAACTGCGGTCGGAGCTGCGTCTAGAAGTGTCGTTCCCGAATAGTAGTCAAAATCGACATTTTCATAGGCGTCGCCGTCAATCAAGCCGGTCATCGAGTGGCTTGGTGAGAAGACATCCCCGGTGTAAACAACGAGGTCGTCAGCAATCACCGATAGCAACTTAGGTGCGCCGTAAACCTTGATCACCAGTTGCTCAACCGTAGTCGAGTCATCCTTGTATGAAATCGACGCGTTGTAGTTGGTCGAAGCGGCCTGAGTCGCCTCGATTACACATTCACCCACCGCTAGCGCAGTGACCGTCATTCCATTCAACGAACAAATCGAAGGAGTCTTGCTCACGACTACAGCAGTTGATAGCCCGGCAATGGGGTCGATAGGCGAGTTGTATCGCGAATCAACGGTGTCGAGGTTCAGTGCAATAGGAGTGTTGTTCGCCAGCACCACCGAGCCAGGGTTCGAGGTCAACTTCAAGATCGCATCGGCTTTCTTGATGGTTCCCGTGACCACAAGGTCAGGGTTGGTGATGGTGTACTTGTTGCGCCAGTTCCAGTCGAGAGCAATTGGGCCCGAAGTGGTGATCACCTTGGATGCTCCTACTGTCGGGTCTGCGAACGATGCATTGTTTGCAAAGTTCCACTCGAGGGTTGGTGTTTCACCCTCTAGCCCGCCGGTAAGAGTGAGCTCACCTAGAGCGATTCCGTTGCTTCCGTCATAAACCTTCTCGGCTTTGATTGCTGAAACCGTTACCGAACGCTTGTTGATGGTTAGCTCAAAGACGTTGTAGGTAGGTAGGTAATAGATCGAGCGATCAACCGCACCTGAGATCATCTCAAAGCTTGAGACGCGGATTTCCCAACTAGTCACAGCGACATCGTCGCCACCACACCAGCTGTAGGCAATAGCCGCTTCGTTCGGAAGTCCGTTGTTCCAGCCCGTGTTCGGATCTTGAACAGCACACGCGTGGTTACGGTACTGCCAGTTCACCTTGGTTACCGCGTCGTTAGTGGCGGATGCGGTGTAACCGATGTCATTGCTCGAACCATCGGTGCCATCGCCAAGTTGACCCTTATAGGTGATCGAGTTACCGCCGGCGTTTAGCTTAGGCGTGAAACTGATTGCCTGACCGGTAATGGTTAGCTTCACATAGTTTTGCGGGGTTACTTGTGAGTACTTGGTGGTGTCATACGTTGCCTGGCTTGAGTTTGCCCACACATACCAAACACCTGCACCAATTGGCAGACCAGAACGAACGTTTCTCAGGCCTGGCTCGGTCGCATAGTCGGCCCCACTTTGGTAGCTGTAGGTACCGGCCGGCTGCACATAAGTTGTGCCTGGCAACGCGTTGTTCATTGCTGCTGAAGACGCGTAGGTCGTTCCTGCTGCGATGGTCAGATCTGCAGTCGAGTTGTTCAACTTGGTGGTTACCGTAGTTGCCACTGCGCAGTTGAAGTTCCAGTTGCGGGTAGTTAGCGAGCTATCTGCAGGGATGAACGAAATCTCTTTCACGCCCCACGGGTTTGCCAAGCTAGCTGACTGCTTTGAAAGGTCAACCGTTACAGAGTTTGTGGTCCAGGTAACAGCCGCAGCGGCAAGAGTTGTGCCGCCAAGTTTGACTGTTCCAGCTGCACCGAATACTGCATCGCCGGTGGCGGTGATGACTGCCGGGGTGTAAGGCGCAATGCCGTCTTTCGTGCAGAGACCACTGCTTGGAACCATGTCGGTTGCAATCGGTGCATCACCGGTGTACCAAATTCCCATTCGCTGTTCGATAGTTGAGCTATTGGTCTCTACCTTGAGCGAGTACCACACGAGAACGCCAAGATTACGAGGCGCTCTGAAAGTGATTTTTGAGTCAGTCACTGAGGTAGGCGTTATTTGCGCTTGCAAACTCGAGTTGTTGACGCTTGTAAGTCTGACGAGTGTCTTGGCGCCATTGTCTGAACCCAAGAAGCCCGAGCCGTGAACCTCAAAGAGGTCTGAGGCGTCAGTGGCAGGGGCAAACGTATAGCTTGGTTCCTCGCGCTGATTGTCTACGGCTTCAACGATCTTGGTGATTTTCGTTGTAACGGCTGATGTTCCAACCAGCACAGCAGCTGTGCGAACGGCCGTCAGAGTGCCTGCGCTTGGAACAACTGACACATCGTACTTACCAGGGTTTGCCTGCGGTGAGACAAAGACGATTTCAGTGTCGGTGTAACTGGTTGGGGTAATGGTCGTAGTGCCGAACTTTACCTTACCGGCCGTTCCGAAGTTGGTGCCCTTGATTAGAAGAACGGTACCGCCGGCCGCTGAAGCGGTTGGCTTAGTGTTGGCACCTTCGTTACCAAATGGGTTTCGGTCTTCGAAATTTGTGTCGACAGGGTTCGGGCCAACGTACTTAATAACAGGTGCTGTGACCGTGACAGAAGTTGTGAACGGCACCTTCGCGCCGCTCGGAAGAATTGAGATAGCTACGGTTCCGGCCTTGCTTGTTGCTATGGCAACGTTAGAAATCAAGGTTCCGCCAGCAGTTGCTGTGTAAGCAATCGCTTTGGCAGAGCCAACGGTGATGGTTCCCTTCGAACCAAAGCCGTTGCCGGTGATCGCTACCTTCGTTGCGTTGCCGGTGAAGTAAGACTTGACCACTGCCGGGGTAACAGAAGTGACACCAGGGTTGACCACGTAGGTAAACGCCGAAGCCTTTACAACGAGTCCAGTTGGCACTCCCACCGAAACGTCGACCTTGCCAGCCGCATCAGCCGAAGGAACTTCAACTGAAAGTGTGGTAGCTGATGATGCAGTTACCTTTGCCGGAATGCCATTGAAAGTCACGCCAGTAGCCCCGGCAATAAAGCCAGTTCCCTTGATTGTGACTACGTCGCCTCCGCTAACAGTGCTAGTTGCAGGTGAGACCGAGGTGATGGTTGGGTTCTTAGATGCAGCGACCAGGTTGATAGACGACGGTACGTCTAGTGCGCCTCCACCAGAAGCTGAAATGACGTTCACTTCAACCGCACCAACAGATGCAGAGGCAGGAACCATGGCAAGGATTTTTGAATCACTGATTCTTTGAACATAAGGCGACTTTGATCCGCCGATAGTCACGATTGGTGTGCCCGAGGTGCCGAAGTTGGCACCATTAATAGTCACCAAAGAACCGCCGCTGTTAGCGACAGTTGCCGGCAGAATCGATTCAACCGTCGGCTTTGCTCCATAGGTGTATTTCTGAGCAATCGTGAAGACACCGTAACCCGCGTTAATGGTTACTTCTTGGGGGCCAACTTTAGCGCTTGATGGCACCTTGACCACTAGGCGGTCAAGACCGTCGTACTGAAGACCGCCAGAAGAGCTCTCAGAGTCACACGAGACGATGTTCATCTCAGAGACAGGTTTGCCACCGATGGTAATGGTCGGAGCAAACTCGCCTAGCCAAGGGTTACACAAGAAGTGGCCAGATACCTTGATCAGGTTTCCACCCAAGACCGAGCCTTTGGCAGGGCTCAAGGTGACTCGACTTGGAGCTCTTGGAACGAATTTCACATTTTTGGAGTACAAAACTTCGACTTCGTTATCGTCGTCGTAGTTGTACTGTTCAACAACAAACTTGACGTCTTGAGACTTAAGCCAATCGCTGTTGTTGCTTCCGTAGAACGAACCAACATATGAGTCTGAGCTGACCCACTTCTCAGAGCTGTAGAGTCGCTCGCCGGTCTTCACATTCTCAATGAACGTTTCGAGGTATGAATTGGAGTTCATACCTGGGCCGTTGACCTGAAAGTTCGTGTACTGCGAGACGGTGTCTGGAATGCTTACGCTGGTCACACTTGGGTTGAAGAAAGAAAGTGCGCCAGGAATCAAGGCGTACTGTCTTTGTGATTGCCACTGACCCGAAACCGCGTTGGCTAGAGAGCCACACTGCGAGCGCAATCTGATGTCGGCTTTGACGGTGGTATCGCGGAACGCGTAGTAAAGGCCGTCGCCTTGAAGAATGGCACGGGTGACACCATTCTGATCGGTCTCTCCCCATTCGCGGACCATTGAGTCTGTTGCGGTCTCGGTGCCACCGTCTTCGTTTTCGTACTCATAAATCATGTCGATTGACGGTGAGCATGCGCCACCTCTAAATACGTTTTTCACGTAAGCAACACCGGTGTCTCCGCCAGCGGTAGAGAACGAACCTGGAGCAATCGAAATCAACTCAGGAGTTGGCAGCGACCCGATTGACATGCTGACCTTGTAGGTTTTTGTGGTTACCCCATCGCCTGCAGTGACCTTGATTTCAACTGGGATGCTCACAGTTGTCTCGAAAGTAACGACATGCCCAACACCCGGTGTCACTGTCTCGTTCGCTGCGTCACCGCCGTTGATCTTCACGGTGGCGTTTTCATCGGTCGGCTGCACGAAGAACTCGATTACGTTATCGAGGCTGTAGCCCTGGTAGAAGGTGACATCCGTGTTGAAGTTCGGGGCCATCTTCACGCCATCTTGTCTAACCCAGCCGTCTCCTGTGCTCACCTGTAGTGAAAGCCAGCTAAGAGTGGCATCGGTGCCGCCAGCTGCTGAGGCTGCACTTGGTGAGGCAACAAGGCCTGCAAACGTTAGCGCAACGAGCGTGACTAGCGAGATGAATTTACGGAACATGGCTTAACCCCTGAAATGTTTGTTTGGGAACATTTGAAGTCTACCGTCAAGCGATTGAACGAACAATAAACATTTAGTGCTGTTACGGCAAAGACAAAGCCCCGCCAACGTATCGCTACGCCTGGCGGGGCTTCGACCACCGTGTCAGCTTTCGCTGCCACGCTCGGGTCTTGCGGAGACGAGAGGATTTGAACCTCCGAGGGACTTTAAGATCCCTACCTCATTAGCAGTGAGGCGCACTCGACCGGGCTATGCGACGTCTCCAATAACCCGTTTAGTTTAGCCGATGGGCAAGCGCGAGTGAAACCCGAGTTTGTGCATCCGTGTGATTGAAGTGTTTAGCACTCAACCACGTTGACGGCGAGGCCGCCCATCGAGGTTTCTTTGTATTTGCTCGACATGTCGAGGCCGGTTTGGCGCATGGTTTCGATCACGGTGTCTAGCGAAATCTTGTGGCTACCGTCACCGATGAGGGCGAGGCGGGATGCTGCCACCGCAGTTCCGGCAGCGATG
The DNA here is from genome assembly GCA_039805305.1 of Actinomycetota bacterium. GTDB lineage: Bacteria > Actinomycetota > Actinomycetes > Actinomycetales > Microbacteriaceae > Rhodoluna. Next base: position 8,352 of record JBDLUM010000052.1, on the reverse strand, counting down.
GCGTTTCGCTCGATGCAAGGCATCTGCACGAATCCGCCAACCGGGTCGCAAGTGAGGCCAAGGTTGTGTTCCATTGCGATTTCGGCTGCGTTCTCTACTTGGGCGGGCGTTCCGCCCAGCACCGCTGTTAGCGCACCGGCAGCCATCGAACAGGCCGACCCGACTTCACCCTGGCAACCCGCCTCGGCTCCAGAAATCGAAGCGTTGCGCTTGTAGAGCGAGCCGATGGCTGCCGCGGTGAGCAAGTAGTCGTGGGCGAGGGCTTCGTCGCTGATGCCTTTGAACTCTCGGGCGTAGTAGCCGACCGCGGGAATGATGCCGGCAGCACCGTTGGTTGGCGCGGTCACAACCCTGTTGCCGGCGGCGTTCTCTTCGTTTACTGCAATCGCATAGGCCTGCAACCATTCCATCGATTGGTCACCAGCGGCCGACTCCGAGGCTGCGGCGATGTCCCAGAGCCCTCGAGCGATTTTCGAAGCACGGCGATCGACCTTTAGATAGCCAGGTAGAACACCCTCGGTGTTCAAGCCTGCTTGGATGCTCGAGCGCATGGCTGTCCAAATCGCAGTCAATCGGCTCTCGACTTCGGCTGCGCTTCGGGCAGTGATTTCGTTTCGCCACGAAAGCTCGGCGATTGTTATCCCCAGATTTTCGGCGGTGGCGATAAGTTCAACCGCGTTCTTGTAGTTATGAGGAATGTCTACTTCAGCACGCTCGCCGCCGAGCGGCCCCTGCTCGTCTTCAACGAAGCCTCCGCCAACCGAGTAATAAACGCGTTCACAAATGGTGTTGCCCGCACCATCTTGAGCGACGAATCTCATGGCGTTGGAGTGTTTCGGAAGTCGAGCCCTCGATTGAAGCTCAAAGTCGGCAAGTTCGAAATCTAGGATGCTCGGCGTTGCCGCGCGCACAAACTCGGGGTCGCACTGCTCGGGTGTTTGGTTTGCGAGACCGGCGATAATGGCATGGGTCGTGCCGTGGCCTGGGCCTGTGGCAGCTAGCGAACCGTAGAGTGTGACGATTACCCTGACCGCGCTTTTGCGCAGGCCACTGCCCTGGAGTTCATCGTTGAACGCTTTCGCCGCCCGCATCGGACCAACCGTGTGTGAACTCGATGGGCCAATACCGATGGTGAATAAATCCAGAGCCGAAATGAATTCGGTCATGACTTCAGACTAATCGCAGATTAGCCAGAACAGGTTGTAGTGCCTGCGTTGGTTCCGCGCCAGTCTGGCTCGTCAGGGTCGGTGCTAGCAGCAGGGCTCGCGGCCGGTGATGAACTAGTCGAAGGCTTCGGGCTGGCCGAGGTATCTGGGTCAACGACCGCACCCGAACCGGTGTTTGCCTCTTTGATGATGATTGGCTCATCGTTTTGTAACTTGGCGAAGAGAATGTCGGCCTGCTCATAAATCGGAGCGACTCGGCCTGAGTAAGGAGCCGGTAGCCCGCCACGAGAAGGAACCTGCAAGAAGGTCATCTTCTCGAGCTCAACGTCTTTGAGTGCCGAGGCGATTGCCACCATGGTGTTCAGATCGGTGAGGCTGCTCGAGAGCGTCATGTTGCGAGCCGCTGCGTTGGCGAGAGAGTAGAGGTAAACCGGGTTCGTCAAAACTCCAGCGCTTCGAACCTTACGAACCAGAGAGGTCAAGAACACCTGCTGGTTGCTGATGCGGCTGAGGTCAGAGCCGTCTCCGACACCGTGTCTGGTTCGCAAGAACTGCAAAGCCGAGCGACCCTGAAGAACGTGCTTGCCTGGCTCTAGGTAGGTAGAGGTGTATTTGTCGTTGATTGCTTTAGCAACGCAAACCTCAACGCCACCGATGGCGTTCGACATTTCGATTACGCCCTTGAAGTCGATCATGGCTAGGTAAGGAATGGTGAGACCGGTTAGTTTCTGCACGGTTAGGAGCGTGCATCCGGGCCCGCCGTTTGCAATGGTCGCGTTGATTTGGCCAAGGCTCTGAGGCAGGTAGCCTGGGCCACCAGTGGTGCTCGGGCAAGCAGGCCACGGCACGAGCAAGTCGCGAGGGAACGAGACGGCGGAGGCGTTTTTGCGGTCGGCCGAGATGTGCAAAAGAATGATTACGTCGGCGAGCACTGAGGTGTCGTTACCGAAGCCCTCGCCCTGGCCAGCTCTGGTGTCAGAACCGATGACCAAGATGTTGATTGGGCCCTTGAGGTCTTCGCCAGTTGGTGCCTTGAAGGCGTTTCCGTCGGCGTCGACTAGCTGAATGCCGTTGGCGTTGAATTGATTTGAGACATCCAAGGCGACTAAGCCGACCACGGCGATCGATGCACCAAGCACGGCCGCGACACCCTTGAAGAACAAACCCCAAATTGCTGAGCCCAAGCTCTGCACTGGAACCTTGCCATGGCGCGCATAAGCACGGCGACGGTCAACGCGTCTAGCGCGACCTACCTTTTGCTTATCTTGCTTCTCGGCCATTTGATCCTAAAAACTTCACCTAGTAAAGAGAATGCCCTCAAAGCCTGAGAGAACTCTGGCAACTCCGTCGTCTTCGACAGACGAAGTGATGATCGAGGCCGCGGCCTTGACCTCTTCTGGGCCTTGGCCCATGGCGAACCCAATGCCGCCACCGGCTTGTGCCCACTCGAACATGTTGATGTCGTTGCGGCCGTCACCGATAGCGATAACCTGATCGGCCTTGATGCCGTGCTGAAGGCGAATCTTCTCGAGAGCACTCGACTTGGTGACACCGAGAGGTGAGATGTCTAGCCAGGCCGTGTATCCGATGGCATAAGAAACCGTGTGTAAACCGATTCGAGCCACAACGTCGAGAAACTCTTCGACTTCTTGCTCGGGGCTGAGCACAACCACGCGGCTGACCTGGTGTTGAACCAATTCGTGCAGCGGGGTTTCGATGTTGTTGTCGCCAAGCGCATAAGCCGGAAAGTGTCGGTGGAACAGGTAAGTGCCGTCGGCCTTTTCAACCGCGAAGTGGGCGTTTGGCAACGACTCAATCAGCTGCCCAAGTACCGCGGCAGGGTCGAAAGTGATTACCTCAACAGGGTTGAAACCTCGATCGTGGTGATCGCCCAACTCAATCGTTACGGCACCGTTTGATGCAACCGCGAGACCTTCGCCGATGCCGACATCCTTGATTACCGGAAAGGCGTTAGAAGCAGAGCGACCGGTGGCAACCACAACCAGGTGACCCAGTGCACGAACGCGCTGCACCTGCTCGACGACGGCCGGCGAGAGATAGCCATTGTCGTGAACCAGGGTGCCATCGATGTCGATAGCAATGAGCCAGCGTTCGTGAGGGTGTTTTACCGCCATGGTTTTAGGCGCGAACCTTCGGGGTGATGAACTCGGTTCCGCCAAGATATGGGCGAAGAGCAACTGGGATGCGCACCGAACCATCGGCCTGCTGGTGATTCTCGAGAATAGCTACGAGCCAGCGAGTGGTAGCGAGGGTTCCGTTGAGGGTAGCCAAGGTTGCTGTCTTACCCTCGTCGCGGCGATAACGCACGTTCAGGCGGCGAGCCTGAAAAGTTGTGCAGTTAGAGGTAGAGGTGAGCTCACGGTAGGTGCCCTGGGTTGGCACCCATGCCTCGGCGTCAAACTTGCGAGCAGCGCTCGAGCCCAAGTCGCCGGCAGCGGTGTCGATAACGCGATAAGGAAGCTCACACTTCTGCAGCATCTCTTCTTGCCAAGCCAGCAAGCGCGCGTGCTCGGCCTCGGCGTCGACAGGGTCGCAGTAAGAGAACATTTCAAGCTTGTTGAACTGGTGCACGCGCAAGATTCCGCGGGTGTCTCGACCGTGGCTGCCAGCTTCGCGACGGTAGCAGGTGCTCCAGCCCGCATAGCGAACCGGCCCCTCGCTTAGGTCGACGATCTCGTCGCGGTGGTAACCGGCCAGAGCTACCTCGCTGGTGCCGGTTAGGTAGAGCTCGTCGGCAGGAAGGTAGTAAATCTCATCGGCGTGAGAACCCAAGAAGCCTGTGCCCGCCATGATTTCTGGGCGCACCAGAGTTGGTGTGATTAGCGCAGTGAAACCGGCGTTGGCGGCCTGGTCAAGGGCCATGTTCATCAGAGCCAACTCGAGGCGAGCGCCCCAACCCTTTAGAAAGTAGAAACGGCTGCCCGAAATCTTGGCACCGCGTTCGATGTCGATGACATCTAGCAACTCACCGAGAGCAACGTGGTCACGGGCCTCAAAATCGAATGCCGGCTTGGTGCCCACTTCGCGAAGAACCACGTAGTCGTCTTCGCCACCGGTCGGCACACCGTCGATGACAACGTTCTCGATCTTCCAAAGAACCTCGTCGAGTTCGGTCTGAGCCGCAGCAGCTGCAGCATCGGCAGCCTTCACGCGCGCCGAAAGCTCTTGCATGCTGGCAACCAGCGCGGCCTTCTCTTCTTTAGGAGCAGCGGCAACTAGTTTGCTGGCAGCGTTTTGTTCGGCACGCAGGTTCTCGAATTCGAGGAGGGCCTTGCGCCACGCGACATCCGCGTTCGCAGCAGCATCAACGAGCGACTCGTCGGCCCCACGGGCGCGCTGCGAGGCCTTGATGGCGTCTGGGTTTTCTCTTAGAAGAGCTGGGTCAATCACGAAACTAGCCTAACTTTTATTCGGCAATTATTTGCCGGCCCGCAAATTCTTGAGCCAACCCTCGGCCGAGTCGAAGGCGATGTTCTCGTTGTTGCCCTCGTGCTGCGACTTTTGCTTGTCGGCGCGCGCATAAGAGCCCAGGTAGGTCACCTTCGGGCTGAACCGGTGCAAGCCCATAAGCGCTTCGGCAACTGCCGAGTCGTCGATGTGGCCCTGAACGTCAATGTTGAAGCGGTAGCGGCCGAGGCGGTCACCGATTGGGCGAGACTCGATGCGACTCAGGTTCACACCTCGGGCAGCGAACTGCTCAAGCATTTCGAGCAGCGCACCCGGGCGGTCGCTCGGCAGCTCAACGATCACCGAAGTCTTGTCGCGGCCGGTTCGAGCCGGGGCCTTCGCAGCCTGACCAATCTCGATGAAGCGAGTCTGCGCATTCTTGTTGTCGCCAATCGAGCGTGCCAAGGTCGCCACTTTGTAGTGATTTCCGATGGTCGGCGCGGCAATCGCAGCGTCGGCATAGTCAGAACTCAACAGGGCGGATGCTGCCGCCGCGGTCGACGTGGCGGGCAAGTGTGCGTGCTGCGGTAGGTTGGCCGCGAGCCAACCTCGGCACTGTGCATAGGCGACCGGGTGGGTGGCGATGGTGCGAACATCCGCTAGTTTCGTGCCAGGGCGAGCAACCAGGTTGAACGTGACCGGCACCAGGTATTCGCCGAAGATTCGAATGTTGTCAGAGTTGGCGAGCGCGTCTAGGGTTGCCGAAACGCCACCCTCGATTGAGTTTTCCACCGGAATGATGGCACGGGTTGCCACACCGGCAAGCACGTCGTCAATGGCCTCGGTTACCGAAGAAACCGGCTTGTGAACGGCACCCTTGGCGGCCTTCACCTGGGCGAGAGCGAGCTCGGTAAACGTACCTACCGGGCCCAAGAATGAGTAGACCTTTTTTGAACCGTTACGCGAAGAAGAAGCCATAGGTAAAGGGTAGCGACCAAAATGGTTCTATGAGTGAACGAGCTGGCCAACTAGCGGGCCCACAAGATCTAATCGACGTCGAGAAGTTGCTGGCCGCCTACGCCGACATTCACCCCGACGTGAGCAACCCAGAGCAGAAGGTTGTCTTTGGCACCAGCGGTCACCGCGGGGCAGCATTGGCGGGTTCGTTCAACGAAGACCACATCGCCGCCATCACGCAGGCCATCGTCGAATACCGCGCCTCGGTTGGCATTCGCGGGCCGATCTATGTCGGCAAAGACACCCACGCACTCAGCGGCCCAGCCGAAGTCACCTGCCTTGAGGTGCTCGCCGGCAACGGTGTCGTGGCACTCACCGATGCAGCTGGCGGATACACGCCAACGCCTGCCGTCTCGGTTGCGATCATCAATCACAACGCCCACCTCGCGGCCAACGACTCGGCCCGCGCCGACGGCATCGTCATCACCCCGAGCCACAACCCGCCAGCAGAAGGCGGCATCAAGTACAACCCTCCTCACGGTGGCCCCGCCGACTCAGACGCCACCAACGTTATTGCCGCGCGTGCCAACGAGCTCATCGCCTCTGGCCTTCGCGAGGTCAAGCGCGCCAAGCCGGTCTCACAACCTTTCGACTACCGCGAAAACTACATTTCTCAGCTCGGCGGCGTGCTAAACCTCGAGGCCATCGCCGGTTCGAGCGTGAGCATCGGGGCCGACCCGATGGGCGGAGCATCCGTGCATTATTGGGGCGCCATCGGCGAGCGCTTCGGTCTGAACCTCACCGTGATCAACCCGAACGTCGACTTTCAGTTCGGCTTTATGACCCTCGACTGGGACGCCAAGATTCGCATGGACTGCTCGAGCCCGTTCGCGATGGCGTCGCTGATTGCCGACCGCGACAAGTTCGACATTTCGACCGGTAACGACGCCGACGCCGACCGCCACGGCATCGTGACTCGCGACCACGGTCTGATGAACCCAAATCATTTCTTGGCCGCATCGATCGACTACCTGTATCGCAACCGCCCGCAGTGGCGCCCCGACGCAGCCGTTGGCAAGACCATGGTGTCGTCTTCGATCATCAACCGCGTGGTGGCCGACCTCGGCCGCAAGCTCATCGAGGTGCCGGTTGGTTTCAAGTGGTTTGTGCCCGGTCTAATCGACGGATCGGTTGCTTTCGGTGGCGAAGAGTCAGCCGGCGCATCGTTCTTGCGCAAAGACGGTAACGCCTGGTCAACCGATAAAGACGGTCTGATTCTTGCCCTGCTCGCCGCCGAAATCACCGCGGTTACCGGCCTTACCCCGAGCCAGCAATACGCCAAGCTCACCGACCGTTTCGGTTCGTCGGTTTACGAGCGCATCGACGCCCCGGCCACTGTTGAGCAAAAGTCTCGCCTCGGCAAATTGAGCGCGGATGCTGTGACCGCGAGTTCACTCGCTGGCGAACCAATCACGGCCATCCTCACGCACGCACCTGGTAACGGCGCTGCCCTCGGCGGGCTCAAGGTTGAGACCGAGAACGCGTGGTTTGCTGCGCGCCCATCGGGCACCGAGAACGTCTACAAGATTTACGGCGAATCATTCAAAGGCACCGACCACCTGCGTCAGGTGCAGCAAGAGGCCAAGGCCTTGGTTGACTCGGTGCTCGGTTAGAGCATCCGCTTAGTAATTCGGCGCGGGCTCAAGGCCCCAAAAGTTCTCGAGCACGGTCTCGCCGTTGTTGCGCATCTCGGTCGCAAGACCCGGGCCTACGTAACGCAAATGCCACGGCTCATACTGATAGCCGGTGATGGCTGTTTTGCCCTGTGGATAACGAATGATGAAGCCGTATTTATAGGCATACTTGGCCAGATAGCGGCCGGCTTTGGTTTTTCCGAAGCAGGTATAGATGAGGCATCCCTGCCCAACCGCGCCAACATCGATGGCGAGCCCAGTCTGATGTTCGCTGTGCCCTGGTCTTGCGGCGAGCGCTTCACCCGCACGCAAGCCAAGGCGCGAAACCGCCCCCGAGTGAACACTGCGCTGATAGTCGTAGCTTCGATAGGCGCTCTGTATAAAGAGGTCACCGAAGCCCGCTTTGCGCATAGCCGCCGTCATCTTCACCAGAGCATCCGCTGCCGGTTTTGCCACTCTGAGTCGATAGGGGTTGCTGCGGCTCGGGTTGGCGAACGCCGGCTGCACCAGGTTTTTTGGCACAAACTTGATCGGGTCTAGCGGGCGCTGCTTATTGGCAACTACCCAGAGCGACGACGCTTCATCGATCGAGTGGTCATCGGCCTCGAAGCAAGGCTCGAACAGACACAGGGTTTCGGCTTTTGCGGGCACGGATGCTGCGCCACCCAGCAACGGGACTACAATCGAAACGGCTGCCGCGAGCGCGATAAAACGCCTGAACCCCAGCCCAAATCGAACCCCACGCCCCGATCGGGCGTTCTGTTCTGAAGAATTAGTAGGCATCACCAAAAGCCTACGCAAACGAGAGAAGAAGCCATGGCTAAACAATCTGGCAAAGTCGCTGCAACTGCGAGCGAGACAAAGAAAAGTTCAGGAAGAGCCGCCGCAGAGCGCGTGGCCAACGAGGGTGGGGCGCTCTCACACAAAGAAATCATTTTGATTCTTATCGGTCTGATGGCCGGTATGTTTCTATCGGCGCTAGACCAGAGCGTGGTTGGTTCGGCAATGCGCACCATCGCCGACGACCTCAAAGGTCTTGAGCTTCAGGCCTGGACCACCACCGCCTACCTAATCACCTCAACGGTTGCCACCCCTATCTATGGCAAGCTCGGCGACATCTTTGGTCG
>JBDLUM010000051.1:0-3273 GCA_039805305.1 Actinomycetota bacterium | reverse complement strand
ATGCTGCGCTGGAGTTTGCCAACTGCTACGCCACCGAACACCTCGAGTTGCACACCGTTGATCCGGTTCAAGATGCAAAACGGGTTTCGAACGCTGGAGCACTGTTCTTGGGTCAGTATTCACCAGTGAGCTTGGGTGACTATTTGGCTGGGTCAAACCACGTACTGCCTACCGGAGAACAAGCCAAATTCGGCTCGGGGCTGGGTGTTCACACGTTTTTGAGGGCCCAACAACTCATCGAATACAGCAAGTCAGCACTCAGTACGTTAGTCGAACCGGCCAGAGAGTTCTCTAACTCAGAACGTCTACCCGCTCACGGTGAGGCCATCGCCGCAAGATTCGACGACAACTAACCTTCAACTGCTCGTTGTTGCTATTTCGTTACTAAAACTGTGAGCGCAAAAAACCGTAAAACCTTGATTTTTAGCCGATTTTGTCGCGACACGCCGATAACGAAATGAATTTGATTTCAGGGCACCTAGACCACAAGATATAGTGACCCAACTACAAAAAGAGTCTAGATATAGTGTTCCCTGTGGAATTCTGTGGATAACTCTCGGTTCAAACATCAAGGAGGAGGTTTTCGACATGCACTGTCCGTTCTGTCGCCACGCCGATTCCCGAGTGATGGACTCGAGAACCTCTGAAGATGGGGCCTCGATTCGCCGTCGTCGCCAATGCCCGGAATGTGGGATGCGTTTTAGCACAACTGAAACAGCAAGCCTCACCGTGGTCAAGCGAAGTGGAGTAATCGAGTCATTCAGCCGACACAAAATCGTGAACGGTGTGCGCAAAGCATGTCAGGGGCGCCCGGTCAGTGAATCTGACTTGGCTCTACTAGCTCAGACGGTCGAAGAGACAGTCAGAGCCACCGGATCGTCACAGATAGAGGCAAACGAGATCGGCTTGGCCATTCTCGAACCGCTAAGAAACCTAGACGAAGTTGCTTTCATGCGCTTCGCGAGCGTCTACCAGGGCTGGGAATCCCTGGCTGACTTCGAGGCAGCAATAAACGTTTTGCGGGCTAACCGCGAGTACGCAGAAAGCAACGAATCGTTCGAAATGAACGAGACAAAGAGACTTACCGATCGCTAGATCGGTTAAGAAGCAACCAAAACACCAGCAGAAGAAGGGCAATAACGTGACTGATACCTCGGCTTACGCCGGCAACACAGCCGGAACCGGTGCAGGGCTCACCATTGAGCGCATTTACACGACAGAGGGCGTTCACCCTTACGACCAGGTCAACTGGGAGTACCGTGACGTCGTACAAACCAACTGGAAGAACGGCGAGGTCATCTTCGAACAGCGTGGAATTGAATTCCCGGAGTTCTGGAGCATCAACGCTTCGACCATCGTTACCACTAAGTACTTTCGAGGCGCCGTAGGCACCCCTGAGCGTGAGTTCAGCCTGCGTCAGCTAATTGACCGGGTTGTTCTTACCTACACCCAGGCTGGCCGCGACTACGGTTACTTCGCCAGCGAAGAAGACGCAACTATCTTTGAGCACGAGCTCACCTACATGCTGCTTAACCAGGTGTTTTCGTTCAACTCACCAGTTTGGTTCAACGTCGGCACCAAGAGCCCGCAGCAGGTTTCAGCCTGTTTCATTCTCTCGGTTGACGACTCAATGGAATCGATCCTCAACTGGTACCGCGAAGAGGGAATGATCTTCAAGGGCGGCTCGGGCGCAGGTCTAAACCTTTCGCGCATCCGCTCTTCGAAAGAGCTTCTAAAGTCAAGCGGTGGCTCGGCATCGGGCCCAGTTTCGTTCATGCGCGGTGCAGACGCCTCGGCAGGAACCATCAAGTCTGGTGGCGCAACCCGCCGCGCAGCCAAGATGGTTGTTCTTGACGTTGACCACCCAGACATCGAAGAATTCATCGAGACCAAAGCCAGCGAAGAGAAGAAGATTCGTGTTCTTCGCGATGCCGGTTTCGACATGGAGCTCGGTGGCAAAGACATCAACTCGGTTCAGTACCAGAACGCCAACAACTCGGTTCGCGTAAACCGCGAATTCATGGAGGCTGTCGAGAACGGTACCAAGTTCGGTCTTCGCGCTCGCACCAACGGTGAAGTCATCGAAGAAGTAGACGCTCGTGAACTGTTCGACAAGCTAGCTATCGCGGCTTGGGAGTGCGCCGACCCAGGCATCCAGTACGACGACATCATCAATGACTGGCACACCACCCCTGAGTCAGGCCGCATCAGCGCTTCGAACCCTTGCTCGGAGTACATGCACCTAGACAACTCGTCATGTAACTTGGCGTCGCTCAACCTTCTGAAGTTCCTGAACCCAGACGGCTCATTCGACAGTGCCAAGTTCACCAAGGCATCTGAGCTAATCATCACTGCCATGGACATCTCGATCTCGTTCGCTGACTTCCCAACCGAAGCCATTGGCGAGACCACCCGTAACTTCCGCCAGCTCGGCATCGGTTACGCAAACCTAGGTGCATTGCTTATGGCAATCGGTGTTCCTTACGACAGCAAAGAGGGCTTCGCGCTAGCCGCGTCGATCACTTCGCTGATGTCGGGTGCAACCTACCGTCGCTCAGCAGAACTTGCTGCAGTCGTCGGCACCTATGCTGGCTACCCAAAGAACAAGGCCGGTCACGACCGCGTCATGGCCAAGCACGAGGCTGCTAACGCAGAGCTCAAGCCGGTCAGCGACATCGATGCAGGCGTTCTAGAGGCTGCCACCGAACAGTGGCGATTGAACACCGAAATCGGCGCCCGCAACGGCTGGAGAAACTCGCAGATTTCGCTGCTTGCTCCAACCGGAACCATCGGCTTCATGATGGACTGCGACACCACCGGTATCGAACCTGACTTCTCGCTTGTCAAGTACAAGAAGCTGTCAACCGGTGGCTCGATGCAGATCGTGAACCAGACCATCCCGTTCGCGCTACACCGTCTCGGCTACTCACAAGAGACCGTAGAGGCCATCGTTGACCACATCGGTCAGCACGGCCACGTGGTAGACGCTCCAGGCCTAAAGCCAGAGCACTACGCAATCTTCGACACCGCCGTTGGTATTCGCGCAATCGAGCCAATGGGACACGTACGAATGATGGCTGCTGTTCAGCCGTTCCTTTCGGGCGCTATCTCGAAGACCGTGAACATGCCAGAGTCTGCAACCAAAGACGAAATCGCAGATGTCTACTTCCAGGGTTGGAAGCTCGGCCTGAAGGCTTTGGCCATCTACCGCGACAACTGCAAGGTTGGCCAGCCTCTAAGCGACGCCAAGGCAAAGACCGAAGAGAAGGCAGC
>JBDLUM010000050.1:0-15798 GCA_039805305.1 Actinomycetota bacterium | reverse complement strand
CACCCGCTAAATGGGGTAATTTTGTCTGACGGCATTCGCCGTTCATTTAAACGTTGCATAGGTGCGTGAAGCTTGTATCTCAAGAGCCTGACCCTCAAGGGCTTTAAGTCGTTCGCGCAGTCGACTACCTTCAATTTCGAGCCTGGCGTGACCGCCGTGGTCGGCCCGAACGGTTCCGGAAAATCCAACGTTGTTGACGCGCTCGCCTGGGTAATGGGTGAGCAGGGCGCAAAGACTCTTCGCGGCGGCAAGATGGAAGACGTAATCTTCGCCGGTACCAGCACCAAGGGGCCACTCGGTCGAGCCGAAGTGCTTCTGACCATCGACAACTCTGATGGCGCGCTTCCAATCGATTACAGCGAAGTAACCATCAGCCGCACACTGTTTCGCAACGGTGGTAGTGAGTACGCAATCAACGGGGATGCTTGCCGCCTGCTAGACGTGCAAGAACTGCTCAGCGACTCAGGTCTGGGTCGCGAGATGCACGTGATCGTCGGTCAGGGGCAGCTTGACGGAATCTTGAAGGCCACTCCCGAGGAGCGCCGTGGATTCATCGAAGAAGCCGCCGGTATTCTCAAGCACCGCCGACGTAAAGAAAAGACTCAGCGCAAACTCGAGGCAATGCAGGCTAACCTCACTCGCCTGAACGACCTAGCCGGTGAAGTGCGTCGCCAACTCAAGCCACTTGGTCAGCAGGCCGAGGTTGCCCGCCAGGCCGCAGGAATCGCCTCGGTGGTTCGTGATGCGAAGGCGCGCCTGTTGGCCGATGACATTGCCGCACTGCACAACGCGCTTGAAGAAACCGCCAAAAGCGAGGCAGACCGCAAGGCAGAGCGCAACATTTTGCAAGAACTGCTAGCCGAAAACACGGCTCGCCTTCACGCGCTCGAGGCTGCACAGGTGTCACCTGAACTTGATGAAGCACGTCAACTTGTCTTCGAATACGACTCTGTAACCGAGCGTCTGCGTTCGCTGCTGTCGATGGCAAACCAGCGAGTCGCCCTGTTAAGTGCCCAGTCAGAAAACGCTGCCGCTCAGGTAGACCCGTCACAAATTGCCCGTGACGCCGAAGCAGCCGAGGCCGAGGGTGTTCGCCTGGCAGCAGTTGTTGAAACCCTAAAGAATGCGCTCACCGAGGCAGAGAAGACTCGCAACATCGCCCGTGATGCCCTTGAAAAGTTCGACAGCCAGGCTGCCGAGCAAACCGCCCTCATCTCACAGTTCGACCTCGAGAAATCACGTTTGGCGAATGAGTCGAGCGTTGCCGAGAGTCGCCTAGCGAGCATCCGTGAAGAATTGGCGCGCCACCAGGCCGCACTCGTCGAGGCGCAAAGCCGTCTTGATGCGAATGCCGCTGAATACTCAAACCTAGAAGCCCAGCTTCAGGCCGAGGGTGGCAAAGGCGACAGCAATCTCGAGCAGAGCTACGAGGCTGCACAGAAGGCGGTTGCCGACGCAGCTACCAAGATCGAGCAGCTTCGCGAGGTTATTCACCAAGCAGAACGTGAACGCGATTCACTCTCTGCTAAGCGCTCGGCACTGAACCTCACACTCGATCAGAAAGACGGTGCCTCATCGGTCACCTCTTCGTCGCTGCGCGGTATTCGCGGTCTTGTTGCTTCGCACATGAAGGTAACCGCTGGCTTCGAAGCTGCAGTTGCAGCAGCGCTTGGTTCTTTAGCGGATGCTGTGGTTGCCGACACCCGTGAAGACGGCCTTGCCGCTATCGAGCACCTAAAAAACAACGACGGCGGTCGAGTCGAACTGATTATTGCCGATGTCGATGCAAAGGTCGCTGCCGCGAAGAACGCTGGCGTGACCGGTGTTCGAGCTGCCACCGACGTGGTGCAGGCTCCGACCGGCATTCTCGCCCTACTGGCCGACATTTTGATCGTCGACGATATTGACGCTGCCCGCGCGCTGTATGCAAAAGACTCGAGCAGTGCCAAGCAGACCCTCATCACGCTTGAAGGTGACGTACTCACCGCGAGTGTTATTCGTGGTGGCAGCCAGAGCAAGCCTTCAAAGCTGCAGCTTGTTGCAGAACGCGACGCCGCTGAGATGCGTTTGGCTGAGGTGAACGAGCAGATTGAAACTGCTCGTGGCGAATTGGCCCAGGCGCGGTCTACCGAAGAGGCTGCCAAGGCTTCGGCTAAAGCAGCGCTCGCAGCACTGAACGAACACGACGCAACCCTTGCCTCGAACGCCGAGAAGCTCGGTCGACTGCGCGTTCAGGTTGAAGCACGTCAAGGTGAGGTAGATCGTCTAGCGACTGTTGCCGCATCAGCCGAGCAGGGTATCGAAGCGGCAGAGCTAGCGCTAAGCCAAGCCATAGCGGCTCACGACACCTTTGCCTCTAGCGAGCGCCCAACCGTAGACGTATCTGATCGATTCCGCCTCGTTGAGACTCTAGAAAACGAACGACAAAAAGAACTAGATGTTCGTGTCGACCTCGGTGCAGCAGTCGAGCGGCTTCGCGTCGAACTCGATCGCGCCGAAACTCTAAAGGCTCAGGTCGGAGAAGCCACCGCAGCGATTGAACGCGCACAAGCTGCCGCCGCGGCGCAAGCAAAGGCTCTAGAAAACTCGCGCAAGGTTCTCGACGTGCTACCGAGCGTTATGGATGCAGTTGCTGCACAGTCTGCCGAAGCCAAGGTAAAACTCACTAATCTCGACGCGGCTCGTCAAAATCAATTCAGTGAACTCGTTCGAATTCGAGGTGAAGTTGCCGAGGCTCAGATGAAGCTAAGCACTCTCACTCAGAGCGTTCACGACATCGAACTTGCCAACCACGAGAAGCGTCTCAACTTGGCAAACCTGGTCGGTAAGGCTCACGATGAACTTGGGCTCGATCAGTCGGTCTTGCTCGCCGAATACGGACCAGACCAACTGGTTCCATCAGACATCGATGGCGAACCAGCAAGTGCTTACTCTCGCGACGAGCAGATTAAGCGTCTTCGCGATGCCGAGCGAGTATTCGAACGACTAGGCCGCGTTAACCCACTTGCACTCGAAGAGTTCGCGGCTCTTGAACAGCGCCACAAGTTCTTGACCGAGCAACTCGAAGACCTTACTCAGACTCGAAAAGACTTGCTTCAGATCATCGACGACCTCGACGAGAAGATGAAGCACATTTTCGAAGACGCCTTCAACGACACCCGAAAGGCCTTCGAGCAGGTCTTCCCGGTGCTGTTCCCAGGAGGAACCGGTTCGATATTCTTGACCGACCCAGAGAACCTTCTCACGACGGGTCTTGAGGTAACCGTAAAGCCTGTGGGCAAGCGCATCGAGCGCCTCTCGCTACTATCGGGTGGTGAGCGCTCGCTTGCGGCCGTGGCGCTGCTAATCGCAATCTTCAAGGCGCGCCCTTCGCCCTTCTACGTCATGGATGAAGTTGAAGCCGCCCTTGACGATTCGAACCTTGGCCGTCTCCTCGAAATCTTTAAAGACCTTCGTGAGAATTCACAGCTCATCATCGTCACGCACCAAAAGCGCACTATGGAGATCGCCGATGCGCTCTATGGAGTCTCGATGCGTCAAGACGGTGTCTCTGCCGTAGTCGGCCAGCGCTTTGAAAAAGAGAAGGCCTAATGGGTTTCCTTTTCTGGCGCAAAAAGAAAGACAAGGATGCTCCGCAGGAGCAGCCGGTCGAAGCAGTCGAAGCGCCCGAGGCAGAAGCCCAAACTGAGCCCGTTTTCGAAGTGCCCGTCGAGATCATCGCAGCACCTGTAGTTGAGGTTGTGCCTGAACCTGAGCCGGTCGTTGACGTTGTGCCTGAACCCGTAGTCGAGGTTGTGCCTGAGTCGGTTGTTGAGGTTTTGCCTGAACCAGAGCCGGTCGATGAGGTTGTTCCTGAACCAGCCCTCGAAGCCGTCGAGCTGCCGAAGCGATCTTTCATCAAGGGCATCAAGAGCCTGTTCACGCGAATCAAGTTCGACCCTGAGAACCTTGACGAACTCGAAGACGTGCTCATTCAGGCTGATTTTGGAGTGACGGCTGCCGAACGCATCGTTGAAGGCGTCAAGGGCCGAGCCAAAAAGCAGGGCGCAAAGAGCGAAGCCGAGCTCAAGCAGATTTTGCAAGACATCATCGCCGAAAACCTTGAGCGCGATGACAAGGCCCTGAACCTCAGCAGCCAAAAGCTCCCGTACGTGATTTTGGTCGTTGGTGTAAATGGTGTTGGTAAGACAACCACCATCGGCAAGCTTGCCAAGTGGCTAAAAGAAGGCGACTGGGATGTCGTAATCGCGGCGGCTGACACATTCCGTGCCGCGGCTGTAGACCAGATTGCAACATGGGCCGACCGCGCGGGTGCAACCCTAATTCGACCAAAAACCGAAGGGCAAGACCCGGCATCCGTGGCATTCGAAGCTACAGAAATCGCGGTTCGTGACCAAGCTGACATTTTGATCATCGACACAGCGGGTCGCCTTCAGAACAAGGTCGACCTCATGAACGAGCTCGACAAGATTCGACGCGTTGTCGAAAAGCAGGCCGTGATTGCAGAAGTCCTTCTGGTTATTGACGCAACTACCGGGCAAAACGGCATGGTTCAGGCCAAGGCTTTTGCCGAAGTTGCCAAGGTGACCGGCGTTGCGCTCACCAA
Source organism: Actinomycetota bacterium (assembly GCA_039805305.1). Classification (GTDB taxonomy): domain Bacteria; phylum Actinomycetota; class Actinomycetes; order Actinomycetales; family Microbacteriaceae; genus Rhodoluna. The sequence continues at coordinate 11,192 of JBDLUM010000050.1, read as the reverse complement.
GCTCGACGGCACAGCCAAGGGTGGCATCGTTTATTCGATTCAAACCGAGCTGGGCATTCCGGTGAAGTTGGTCGGAGTCGGTGAAGGTATTTCAGATTTTGCGTTCTTTGACGCACGCGAATTCGCAAAGGGTCTAGTTAACTAGATTCAAGCAACCAAGGAGTTTTGTGTTCGGTAACCTGTCAGATCGTCTTGTCGAGACGTTTAGAAACCTGCGCACCAAAGGCAAGCTAACTCCCGCCGATATTGATGCCACGCTTCGCGAAATTCGTCGAGCCTTGCTCGAGGCTGACGTCGCCCTCGAAGTCGTAAAGAACTTTGTAACGGCGGTTCGTGACCGCGCATTGAGCGACGAGGTCAGCAAAGCCCTAAACCCAGCTCAGCAGGTAGTTCAGATTGTGAACGACGAGTTGGTCGCCATTCTTGGTGGCGAAGCGCGCAAGATTTCGTTTGCCAAGAACCCACCGACCGTAATCATGCTGGCCGGTTTGCAGGGTAGCGGTAAGACCACCCTCGCCGGAAAACTTTCGAAGTGGTTGAAAGACCAGGGTCAAACCCCGCTTCTGGTAGCCGCCGACCTTCAGCGCCCGAACGCCGTAAACCAGCTACAGGTGGTCGGTGAACGCGCCGGGGTAGACGTATTCGCGCCAGAACCTGGCAACGGCGTAGGCAACCCCGTAACCGTCGCCAAAGACGCCATCAAGCACGCCACTAAAAAGCAGTACAGCGTTGTTATCGTTGACACCGCCGGTCGCCTCGGCATTGACGAAGAGTTGATGAAGCAGGCTCGCGACATCGCCAAGGCAACCGATCCTGACGAAGTTTTGTTCGTCATCGACGCGATGATCGGTCAAGACGCCGTCAACGTCGCAAAGGCGTTTCAAGATGGCGTTGGAATCACCGGTGTCGTGCTTACCAAGCTCGATGGCGATGCGCGCGGTGGTGCAGCGCTCTCGGTTTCGTCGGTCACTGGCAAGCCCATCCTCTTCTCTTCAACCGGTGAAGGCCTAGACGCTTTTGAGCCGTTCTACCCAGATCGCATGGCGAGCCGCATTCTCGACATGGGTGACGTTCTTTCGCTAATCGAAAAGACTCAGAAGGCGTTCGACGAAGATGAGGCCAAGCGCCTTTCAGAGAAGATGCTTTCTGAAACCTTCACCCTCGAAGACTTTCTTGAGCAGATGCAGCAGCTTCGCAAGATGGGCAACATGAAGAGCTTGCTCGCCATGATGCCGGGCGCCGGCCAGATGCGTGAGCAGCTCGAAAACTTTGACGAACGCGAAATCGACCGAACCGAAGCAATCATTCGCTCGATGACCCCGCGTGAACGCCAAGAGCCAAAGGTTCTAAATGGCTCGCGTCGCCTTCGCATCGCCAAGGGCTCGGGAGTGACCGTGACCGAGGTGAACTCGCTGGTAAATCGATTTGATCAAGCTGCAAAGATGATGAAAACCATGGCTAAGGGTGGAATGCCTCAGATTCCTGGAATGCCAAACATGCCTGGCATGGGTGGCGGATTTATCGGCGGCGGCAAGTCGAAGAAAAACGATAAGGGTAAAAAGGGTTCTAAGTCTGGCAACCCGGCCAAGCGCGCGGCCGAAGAGGCTGCACGTCGTGCATCCAAGGATGTTGAACCGGGCGCAAGCGGTTCGGCGTTCGGAATCTAACTTCAATCGCCCCGATATTGCGAGTTTGGTTGCCATCTACCTAGTTCTTCTGGCAGAATAGAGCGGTTGCCTTGTGTTTGACCCTCTAACCAAACACTGCCGGCAACCCCTAGAGCTTCTCTACCGAGTGTGCCCCCACGCTCACGGTGGAACTCGCCCAATACAACAGTTAACAGGAGCATTGTGGCCGTCAAAATCCGCCTAAAGCGTCTCGGAAAAATCCGTGCGCCGCACTACCGCATCGTCGTTGCCGACTCACGCACCAAGCGTGACGGTCGCGTGATCGAAGAAATTGGTCGTTACATTCCGACCGAAAACCCATCTTTCATTGAAGTCAACTCTGAGCGCGCTCAGTACTGGCTAGGCGTTGGCGCTCAGCCAACCGAGCAGGTAATGGCACTTCTGAAGCTAACTGGTGACTACCAGGCTTCGAAGGGCGAGAAGGCCGTGAACAAGGTTCAGGTCAAAGAAGCCAAGCCAGAGTTCGTAGTTGACTCGGCTAAGAAGGCCGTTCTTCGCCCGAAGGAAGAGAAGAAGGCCCCAGTAGCCGCAGCAGTTGTCGAAGAGGCAGCCGTTGAAGAAGTTGTAGATGCACCTGTAGCCGAAGAGGCAGCAGTCGAGGCTCCGGCCGAGGTTGTTGCTGAAGAAGCTCCAGCTGCAGAGGCAGAAGTAGTTGCTGAAGAAGCACCTGCAGCCGAAGAGGCACCTGCCGCTGAAGACGCTCCTGCTGCAGAAGCAGAAGCACCAGCAGAAGAGGCTTAGTAGTCGTGCTAGCCGCTGCGCTCGAACACTTGGTTAAAGGAATCGTCGACCACCCGGAAGACGCTACCGTTACCGAACGCTCAACCTCACGGGGAGACCTGCTTGAGGTTCACGTTCACCCAGAAGATCTGGGTCGAGTGATCGGGCGCAACGGCCGCACCGCTAAGGCCCTGCGCACCTTGGTAAATGCACTTGCCGATGGCAAGCGCGTGCGCGTTGAACTGGTAGAGACCGATTTCTAAGCAGACCGAGCTCCGTGTGGGCCGTCTGCTAAAGGCTCATGGCCTAAAAGGTGCTATCAAACTAGAGCTATACACCGACAGCCCGAACGAACGTTTCGTTCCTGGCGCGGTTCTAAAACTTCAGGTTCCCGAAACCTCACCATGGTTCGGCAAGACCGTTACCGTCACCGAACTTCGCTGGTACAACCTAGCCCCGGTCATTTTCCTTGAAGGCGTCGACGACCGCAACGCGGCCGAAAGCCTGATCAAGGCCATCCTCCTCATCGACACCGACGCAACCGCCCTTCCACCCGAAGAAGACGCTTGGTATGACCACCAGCTAGTCGGCCTCAAGGTGGTTCGCGACGGCGTAGTGGTCGGCAAGGTTGTTCGAGTTGAGCACTTTCCGGCACACGATCTTTTGGCAGTCAAAACCGAAACCGGCGAAGTGCTGGTTCCTTTCGTGAAGGCAATCGTGCCAGCTGTCGACATCGAAGCACAGACCGTTACTGTAACCCCACCGGCCGGTCTGTTCGAAGAAATCGCCGAAGATGAGACCGAAGAGGTTAGCGGCGAAAAAGAGCCCGCCGCGCAGGTCGAAGGCTAAGCATCCATGCGCATCGATGCCATCACAATCTTTCCTGACTACTTCAACGCACTCGAACTATCGCTGCTTGGCAAGGCTCGCGAAAAAGAGTTGCTCGAGGTGCGCATCCACGACCTTCGTGACTACACCCACGACAAGCACAAGACGGTAGACGACAGCCCCTACGGTGGCGGCGCCGGCATGCTGATGAAGCCAGAGCCCTGGGGTGAAGCCTTTGATGACATCTTGGATGCTGACGGCGAGTCGATCGTAATCTTCACTTCACCGGCCGGTGAGCTATTCAAACAGGCAACAGCAGCCGAACTAGCCAACGCCAAGCACATCGTCTTCGCTTGCGGGCGTTACGAAGGCATTGACCAGCGCGTAGTCGAATACGCGGCGACCAAAGCCAATGTGCGAATGATCAGCTTGGGCGACTATGTACTCAACGGGGGAGAGGTAGCCGCCATTGCCATGATTGAGGCAATCGCTCGCCTAATTCCAGGGGTCATAGGTAACGCCGAGAGTCTGGTTGAGGAATCTCACTCAGACGGTTTACTCGAATACCCGTCTTACACCAAGCCTTCGAACTGGCGCGGTTTCGATGTGCCCGAGGTTTTATTGAGCGGTAATCACGCTCTAATTGCGAAATGGCGCAAAGAACAACAGGTTGAGCGCACTAAAAAAGTGCGCCCAGACTTGCTCGAAGACTAGGTCTCTGGCAGAATAAACAGGTTGCTCGGATAAAGAGTGCTCTGCCGCAGGGGAGCCACCGGGAATTCAAGACGAACGAAAATAATGTTTTTGACCTGCGCGCGAAAACAGATTGTGATATCAAAATGCACATCCTCGACTCAGTAGATGCGAAAAGCCTAAAGAGCGACATCCCAGCGTTTCGCGTTGGCGACAACGTGAAGGTTCACGTAAACATCATCGAAGGTAACCGAAGCCGTGTTCAGGTTTTCCAGGGCGTAGTTATTCGTCGCTCGGGCGAGAGCGTTCGCGAAACCTTCACCGTTCGCAAAGTTTCATTCCAGGTTGGCGTTGAGCGTACCTTCCCTGTTCACTCACCTGTAATCGACAAGATCGAGCTAGTTAGCCGCGGTGACGTCCGTCGCTCCAAGCTTTACTACCTACGCGAACTTCGCGGCAAGAAGGCCAAGATTCGCGAAAAGCGCGACAACGCCTAAGTCGTTCATCAACACACTTAGCGTTACGCTCGAAACATGAGTGATTTGCCGCAAGCCCCACTTCGTCGTAACCGGCGCGAGAGGCCTGAGAGCAACAGTGTGATCGCAAAGATCATGAAGAAACTCAAAAGAAACCCGATTGCCGCGTTCCTTATTGACGTGCTGGTGATCGTTGTCGCAGCTTTGTTGCTATCGCTAATCATCAAGACGTTTTTGATTCGCTCGTTTTTTATCCCATCCGGATCAATGATGGACACGCTTCAAATTGATGACCGCATAATCGTCAACGAGCTGGTTCCAGACTTGGTCGGGGTAAACCGCGGCGACGTTGTGGTCTTCAAAGACCCTGGCGGCTGGCTCTACGTAGAACCTGAAAAGGTCGAATCTCGAGGCTTGGTAGGCCTGGGAGATTGGTTCATGGAAGCATTTGGACTTAGCGCTTCAGACTCGTCTCAGCATTTGGTGAAACGCGTCATCGGAGTTGGCGGTGACCACATCATCTGCTGTGACGCAGATGGCAAGCTGACAATCAATGGCGAACCTATCACCGAGCCATACATTCTTGAGGGCGTCAACCCGAGCGACAAAGAGTTTGATGTCACTGTTCCAGAGAACATGTTTTGGGTGATGGGCGACAACCGAAGTAACTCAGAAGACTCTCGCTATCACGGCGACTTGCCGAGCAAAGGTTTCGTGCCAAAAGATTCTGTGGTCGGTCGCGCGTTTGTGCTTTCTTGGCCGTTCGATCGATGGGCTTGGCTAGATAACTATCCCGATGTCTTCAAAAACGTCCCCAACAATTGAGTTTGAGCGGTCGCTTACCCAGGGCGGCGCTCGCTTCATAATCGGCATCGACGAAGTTGGTCGAGGTGCTGTTGCCGGCCCGGTAGCGGTCGGCGTTGCTCTTATCGATACCAAATCACCCGGCTTTGCCGACATCCCCGCTGGTTTGCGCGATTCGAAGTTGTTGTCTGAACGGCAACGTGAGGCGCTGCAGCCCCTAATTGAAACGTGGATGCACGCTGGCACCGTCGGCATGGTTGACGCCAGCGCTATCGACGAAAAAGGCATTGTGCATTCTCTCGCTCTTTCGGCCAGCCGAGGTCTCACGGCTTTGCTCGAGCGTGATGGGGTAGCTCAGGCAATCGCCCGCGACGGCGCTGTCATTTTGCTTGATGGTACCCACAACTGGCTTGAAGGCCACACGGGCGGGCTACCTGTCACCGTTCGCGCCAAAGCCGACCGCGATTGCGCATCAGTGGCGGCCGCCTCGGTGTTGGCGAAAGTTGCTAGAGACCACCTCATGGTTGAGCTCGCGCAGGCGCATCCCGGCTATGGTTTTGAGGGCCATAAGGGTTACGCATCTGAGCTGCACATTCATGCGATTCGCTCGCTCGGGCCTAGCGTCGTGCATAGAAAAACTTGGCTAACGAAAATTCTTAGCGCAGGGGTAAACTGACATTCCAATGGATGAAAACGAATTCGAAGACTACGACCGCAACGCTGAACTTGCGCTCTATCGTGAATATCGCGACCTCGTCGGAACGTTCAAATACGTGGTCGAAACCGAGCGTCGTTTTTATCTCGCAAACGAGGTTGACCTCAAGCGTGTTGACACTCCGACCGACTTTTACTTCGAGTTAGAGATGCGCGATGTTTGGGTTTGGGACATCTACCGCACCGACCGCTTTGTGAAGATGGTACGAGTGCTTTCGTTCAAAGATGTGAACGTCGAAGAGCTATCGGGCAAGGCTTTCGAGCTGCCAAAGGCCTTTACCGTCGGCGAATAGTCCGACTTATACACACTTTTTGTTCAACCCCTCCTCGGATGCTCGGCGCATGCAATCGTTCATGCCATGTCAAACAACCGACGTCACATCCTTGGCCGCTACGGCGAAGAGGCAGCCGCAAATTACCTAACCGCTCTCGGCTACGAAATAGTTGAGCGCAACTTTGCTTGTCGGGCGGGTGAAATCGATCTAATCGCCAGAGACAAAGATGCGTGGGTGTTTGTCGAGGTCAAGACTCGGTCTTCTAAGGGCTTTGGTGACCCGTTCGAGGCAATCACAGAGCTGAAGCTAGCCAAAATGCGCAAAACCATCGCACAGTGGCGGCAAGATCGTCAGGTTCATGCACTGAAACTGCGCTTAGATGCTGTCTCTGTTTTGGTCTCGGCGGGTCGCGTTCACATCGAGCACCTGAAACAGGTTGCCTAATGGCTTTGGCAAGCGCTTACGCGATGGCTCTACTAGGGCTTAGAGGCATACCAATCTTGGTTGAGGCAGACATCTCTTCAAATCTTCCCGCCTTCAATCTCGTGGGTTTGCCCGATGCCGCGCTGAGTGAAGCTTCTTCACGGGTTAGGTCGGCCTGTAGTAACACCGGCTTTAGTTTGCCGGCGCGACGTATCACTGTGAACCTGTCACCTGCCTCGGTGCCGAAACATGGTTCTGCTTTCGATTTGAGTATTGCGATAGCGGTTCTCTGTGCTGCTGGTCAGTTTTCGATTGAACACACTCGGTCTAGCGTCTTTATCGGTGAATTGGCGCTTGACGGTTCGGTTCGCCGAGTTAGTGGAGTTCTCGCCATGGTTCTTGCGGCTGCTCGCGCCGGTTTTGAGGTGGTCTACGTTCCGACGGCGAATCTCGCCGAAGCGCTTTGCGTTGAAGGCATTAGAACCGTTGGCGTCGGCCATCTCGGTGAGGTGTTGAGTGGTTTCGGAGTGGCTACAAAGTCACTGCGGAGCTCAGAAATCGTGAGCGCTCCAACATCGGAGGTGAAAGACGTTCAAAACATTTGCATGTCTGAGGTAAGAGGTCAAACCGAAGCGGTCGACGCGGCTCTCGTTGCCGCGGCCGGGGGGCACCACATGATCATGGTGGGTACACCCGGTTCAGGCAAGACGATGATCGCGCAACGCATGCACACGCTATTGCCCGAGCTCAGCCAAGAGCAAGCCATCGAACTAGCGGCCATGCGGTCGCTGGTGAACCGACAGAACTTTGACCGTCTTGACTTTTCGGCACCGATCGAAGCGCCGCACCATAGCGCCTCGATGGTGTCGGTGATTGGTGGCGGGTCTGGGGTTCCAAAACCCGGTCTCGCCTCGTTGGCAAGTCACGGAGTTCTGTTTCTAGACGAAGCTCCAGAGTTTTCGGCAGTCACAATCGATGCCTTGCGTCAGCCTCTCGAATCGGGTGACATAACTCTTTCGAGGGCAACAGCTTCGGTGCAATACCCAGCAACGTTTCAACTGGTTTTGGCGGCAAATCCCTGCCCCTGCGGCAAGGGGCAGGTCAAAACCGATGCCTGCCAGTGTGCCGAACGAATCAAAGTTCGATATCTTGCCAAAATTTCGGGCCCCATTCTAGATCGACTAGACATACAACTTTCGGTTAGGCCGGTTTCGGCCTCAGTTCTGACAGCAGACTCCGGTGCTGTCGAAACTTCTGCCCAACTGCGCTCTAAGGTGGCAGAGGCTCGACTCAGGGCCTCGGCTCGTTTGAGCCCTTTTGGGCTCAGGCTGAATACACAGGTGTCGGGTTCAGTGCTGAGAAAAGACCTGCGCATGAACGCGGCTAGCACTAAATCCCTCGATGATGCACTTCAGCGTGGGCGAATTAGCATGCGAGGCTATGACAAGTGTTTGAGGCTCGCCTGGACCAACGCAGACTTGGCCGGTCGAAACGAACCGAACGCAAGCGATGTTGCAAAAGCGCTTTGGCTTAGGGGAGTTGCTAGTCAGCTCGCACTGAGTGGCGGTTGAGCCGCAGATGACAGCTGCAGTTCGGGTAATTTCGGCAGATCAGCCACCAAATAGCGAAGAGTTGGCGAGCATCTGGTTCAGCATCATGTGTGAACCCGGTGATGAATTCGCCGGATACCTCAGACAGGCACTCGGGGTGTCTCGGGCCTTACAAATCGTGAAAGACGGCAACGCTTCAGAACTCGTTCGCCAACTAATCAGCAAAAATGCTGAAGATTTCGGAGTTGCCCGCTTTGGCTCGCTCGACAAGGTTTCAGGCGATGCGCTAGCTCGCTGGCTACCTCGACTTTCTTCAAGCGCTTTGAATCAAAGCTACGACTGGTTGAAGCGTTCAAAGTCATGGCTGATTACTCCTCAATCAGAACTTTGGCCCGAAAATCTAAATCACCTCGGATGGGCTGCTCCCGCAGTTCTCTGGGGTCGGGGTTCGCCCCGAACGTTGACTGCGACCGAGCAGTCGCTGTCGGTAGTAGGTTCTCGTGGTGCCACCAACTATGGTTCATGGGTCACTGGCGAGTTGATCTCTGAACTGAAGCCATTCGAAATCACGATTGTCTCAGGCGGTGCCTACGGAATCGATGCCGCCGCTCACCGAACGGCGCTCGCCGCAGGTATGCCTACAGTTGCGGTTTTGGCTGGTGGAGTTGATCGCCTTTACCCATCTGGCAACCACGAGTTGTTCGACGACATATTGACAAACGGAGCGGTTGTTTCAGAATTGCCACCTGGCTCGAGCCCAACGAAATGGCGATTTTTGCAGCGAAACAGGCTGATTGCTGCACTTACCGACGCGACACTAGTTGTTGAAGCCGGAAAACGTTCGGGATCGATCAGCACCGCGAATCACGCCAGTGAATTGGGTAGGCCGGTTGGAGCCATACCTGGCCCGATTACGGCAACGAGTTCCCACGGGTGCAATCGGCTAATTCAATCGGGGCAAGCCGAGCTCATTCAAGATGGCGATGACCTGTTGAGCCTTCTCGGCATTCACTCCCGGCTCTCGTTTAGTGAACTCGATTCCAGTGACAACTTGGGTCCGCTCGAAAAACGACTTTTAGACGCCCTGTCGACTCGGCCTACCGACCCTAGCCAGGTGGTCAAGAAATCTGGCTTAACCATGGTCGAAGCCAACGTAGCGTTCACACAGTTGAGCCTGTTGCAGTTGGTCGAGAGCCTAAATGGCGGGTGGGCGCGCAGTGGCGACAGCCGCAATCGAGGTGACCGCCGCTCGATTAACAACTGAAACGACAAGAAAATCGAGAGGGTTTGGTGCAAGAGAAACTACGCTCAACATTGTGAACAAAGAGAAGACCATCGCCGAGTTTGAGCAGCAGCTCGCCTCGGGTCGTGGCTACTCAAGCAACACCGTCAAAGGCTATGTTTCAGACATCCGAGAGTTCGCAGATTTTCTCGACAAGCGTCAAGGTTCAATCGAATCAATCACGCTCGATGACCTGCGTGACTGGCTATTTCAGCTCACGCAAAGAGGCCTTGCCAAAAGTTCGATGGCACGAAAGAGCGCATCGGTAAGGTCTTTCACTGCTTGGCAGTTCGCTACAGGACAAGCCGAAACCGACCCAGGTTTGCGATTGCGAACACCTAAGGTGGGCAGATCTTTACCGAAGGTGGTTTCGCACGAATCGCTTTCGACGATATTTGAGGTTCTGAGCTCTAAGGCGATTGCTGATAACGCGTTGGGGCTGCGAGATAAGGCCATTGTTGAGCTGCTCTACGCCACTGGCGCGCGTGTTAGTGAAATCGCCTCACTGTCGTTAGATGACATTGACTCGAGTCGCCAGTTGTTGCGTGTGATGGGTAAAGGGTCAAAGCAACGAATGGTGCCTTATGGCCAACCCGCAGCCGACGCTTTAGAGCAGTGGATGTCGGTCGGTCGACCGCAACTGCTCAACGAAAAGTCTCGCGGCGACCTGTTCCTGAATTCCAAGGGGTCGCGAGTAGGCGTGCGCCAGATCTACAAAGTTGTCGCTGATTTGTTGGCTATGACGCCGGGTGGTTCTGCGGGTCCGCACTCTCTGCGACACAGCGCAGCCACCCACCTTCTCGACGGTGGTGCAGACCTGCGCGCAGTTCAAGAGCTTCTCGGGCATGCCAGCCTCGGAACAACCCAGATTTATACGCACGTGAGCATCGAGCGCCTCAAATCTGGCTACCAGAACGCGCATCCGAGAGCCTAGACACTGCCTTTGGCAAGTATTCTGCTGGGCGATAGCTCGCCAGTGAACCGCTCGGGCGATAGATAACCTCGGGCAGCGGTTCGAACTCCCCAGTGCAGGCACTGGCTGGAACAGTGCCCGGTGGTTGAGCCAAAGCAAACGCGCCCGAAGGGTTGCCCCGTCTGCAAGCTCTGACCCACCGTGACGTCTCTGGTTAGACATGCAGGCTCTACTTCGCTCGAGAGACCGTCTGCGTGTCGAAGCACAACCACCGGGCGGCCAAACACCTTGCCGGCAAACTGCACAACGCTGGCGGTGGGGCTAATGAGTTGCTCATTGTTGCCCGCTTGGTAGTCGATTCCTCTGTGACCCGCGCCCCAGGCGGTTTGCGACTGCAGAAACTTGCGATTCACCGCTAGGTCATCTGAAAGCACGGGCCACCATTGTGATTCTCGACTTTGCGATTGATTCCAGTAAGGCGCTCGCAGGTCATAATCAGCAATGGCGGCTCGGTTTTCGACAACAAAAACCCCGAAAACGGACGTGAGGGCGAAAATACCTAGCAATAGGCGGCGCTTCGAGTCGAACATCCATCGATAATCGGCGATAGATTCAGGGCTTGATGAATTGGGTTTAAATCTGTGTAAAAGTCACTAGTTTGGCTAGATTTCAGGGCAGACGCCCTGTTAGACTTCTCTCAGCGGTATGTCGCTAAAGTCCCATGAAAATGAGCCTCTAGAAGCACGCCGACTTCGCGTGCCGATCAACATCAAGATCAACTCGGTCTAACGAAAGTTAGCTGATTCTTATGCGGCACCAGGTGTGA
>JBDLUM010000049.1:0-3886 GCA_039805305.1 Actinomycetota bacterium | reverse complement strand
ACGAGTTCCCAGGCACGAGGTTGGTACCCGGTGACCCAAGGCAACAGGACGATCAGAGGCCAGTGCCAGAGGTAGAGGCTGTAGCTGATTTCACCGGTGAACGAGATTGGCCGGAGGCCATACAAGCGATCTAGCCAGCTCGGCAGAGATTGCAAACCCGCCAGGATGACCGCCGCGGTGCCCAAGGCTGGGATGAGAGCGGCCCATCCCGGAAAAGGAAGGTCTTCGCTGAGAAACAGCGACGAACCAAGGATGGCTGCGAAACCGCCGAGACTGAACAAAGTCTTGCCCGCGTCGGTGAGGCGAATTTTGTGGCCGGCAAAGGCGATAAGCGCGCCGAGCCCGAACTCCCAGACTCGACCGAAAGTGGTGAAGTAGGCCAGGGTTGGCTGGACGTAGGTCAAGAACAGAGCGTATCCGAAGGAAGCTAGCGAAGCCGCGATGAGCAGGACCTTGAACGCGGCCTCTGACTTTCGCTTGGCCAAGTAGGCGACTAGGCCGAGTAATAGTGGCCAGAACAGGTAGAACTGTTCTTCAACTGCCAAGGACCAGTAGTGCTGGAAAGGACTTGGCTGAGCGGCGAAATAGTCGGTGGACGAGGCTGCCAGCTGCCAGTTTTCGAAGTAGAAAGTGCTCGCAAGCGCCTCTGCGAAATAACCCTGGCGCGTGAATGTTGGCACGAACATCAGGGATAGCACCGCGGTTACCGCGATAACTAGGAGAGCGGCCGGCAGAAGGCGGCGAACTCGCTTGGCCCAGAATGCCGCGAATCGGATGCGTCCGCGATCGGCAAGTTCGCTAAACAGCGAGCCCGAGATTAGGAAGCCGGAGATTACGAAGAACACATCGACACCGGCGAAACCGCCAGGTAGTCGATTTGGCCACAGGTGAAAAATGACCACCATCAGCACAGCGGCGGCGCGCAATGCCTGGATGTCTAACCTGATGGGACGCGAAATGCTCATTGTTGGTGAGTTTACCCTCCAATAAATGTCTGACCTTGATGAAATACTCGGGGCATGGAGTCTTTTATCTTTCTCGGCATTGGTTTAGTTGTTGGCGCACTCATCGGATGGCTGATTGCGGCTCGCAAGAGCGGGTCAACAGCGGTTACCGAAGACCCGCAGGAGCTTCGAGTGAAGTTGGCTAGCGCCGAGGCAACCATCGCTGGCCTGAATGGGCAATTGGCTCAAAATGCAGCCGAGAAGCGCGACCGCGACGAACGCGATCGCGAAGAAAACAAGTTGCTACAAGCGCTTGCCCCGGTCAAGGTGCACCTAGAACAGATGCAACAGACCGTTGCCACCCTCGAAAAGGAACGCACCGAGCAGTTCGGCTCCATCCAGCAGCAGTTGAAGTCAGCCATCGAATCAGACGAACAACTGCGAAAGCAGACTCAGGCGTTGTCACAGGCACTTACCTCTAACAACGTTCGCGGAGTCTGGGGTGAAGCCCAGCTTCGCAAGCTGGTTGAACTTGCTGGTCTAATCAAGCACGCCGACTTCGACGAGCAGGCAACCATCAGCACCAACGCCGGCGCCGGTCGTGCCGACATGGTCATCAACCTACCCGGCGGCAAGTCACTTGCCATCGACTCCAAGGTTCCGTTCAGCGCCTATCAGGAAGCCTCGGCCATTTCAGAGCTTGCAACCGGCGAGGAAGCGGCTCGTCGGTCCCGCCTAATCGCAGAGCACGTGAAGGCCGTCAAGTTGCACATTGACGCACTCGGCACCAAGGCCTACTGGTCGGGCCTAGATGCCAGCCCAGACTTCGTAATCGCCTTCATCCCTAGCGAATCATTGCTTTCCGCTGCCTTGGATGCCGACCCCGCTTTGCTCGAGTATGCCTTCAAGAAGAACGTGGCCCTTGCTTCACCGGTGAGCCTCTTCTCGGTTCTCAAGACCATCAACTTCATCTGGCGCCAAAATGCGGATGAATCATCAGTTCGAAACATGATCAAACTCGGCAAGGAGCTATACGAACGAGTCGGCAAGGTAGCCGAGCACGCAGACAAGCTGGGGCGCTCGATCACCAGCACCGTGAAGGATTACAACCAGTTCGTTTCAAGCCTCGAAGGCCGCATGCTCGTTACCGCCCGCAAGTTGAACGACCTTGACGAAAACGCCCTCGGAACCGAAGAAATTGCAGCTCCCAAGGAACTCGAAATTGCTCCAGTTCAACTGACGGCTAGCGAGCTCGCCGTGGCGCCAGAAATCGAGAAATAGTCTCTTATATCGCTATACTTTTTGAAGCGCTCGACAATGGAGTTTGAAGCCTGAAGTAATCCGATTTTCTATCGAATTCGGGACAAACTAAGAAGCATTCGAGGAGTACGCATGTCTGGAATTTCAGCAGGGGCTGCAGTAGTAACCCTGACACCAGCACCTACGCTTGACCGCACCTACTACGTGAGCAACCTAATCGAGGGTGGCGTAAATCGCGCTGACGGCGTGGCGGAAGAACTTGCCGGCAAAGGTATCAACGTAACCAAGGGTCTTGGCCTTGTCGGCATCAACGCCCCAGGCGTTGTTCCAATCGGCAACGCAGACCCTGGCGTTTTGAACCGCACCGGATACGCAGACTCCCTAGTTCCACTTTGGATCGAAGGCACCCTTCGCGTTTCAACCACCATGGTGATCCACAACGGAGCAACCACCAAGGTCAACGAAGCGCCACGTCCACTTTCTGAGGAAGACTGGGCCGCTGTTGTAGCTCTCACCGAGAAGACCGTCATCGAGAGCGGTGCCAAGTGGCTCGTAATCGCTGGCGCACTGCCGGTTTACAAAGCAACCGGAACCTTCGTTGACCTCCAGCCAATCTTTGACCGCATGAACTCCCTGGGCGTTCGCGTTGCACTAGACACCTCTGGTGAACCGCTTCAGTACTGGGCGCGCCGCGGAGCAGCAACTGTCATGAAGCCAAACGCAGAAGAGCTAGCCTCAGCTGTTGGCCGCACCCTGCACACCCTTGGAGACGTCATCGATGCAGCTCGCGAAGTTTGTGCCCACGGCGTTAAGTGTGTTCTCGCTAGCCTCGGCGCAGACGGCATGGTTGCCGTAACCGCCGATGGCGCATGGCACGCTCGCACACCACCGGTGCACGTGATCAACACCGTTGGCGCCGGCGATGCAACTCTTGCAGGCTTCCTTTCAGCGGTTGCGACTAACCCACTTTCAGACGACGCATTTGGCGTAGGTTTTGATGTTCCTACCGGTGTTGGCACCGCGGTTCAGTGGGGTGCAGTTGCTGTAACTCAGCCGACCTCTGGCCTAACCAGCGTTGACCACCTACCTGAGTCGATCATCACCGACAACCCAGACCGCAACGCACTCCTCGAAGAGGTTGCCAAGGCTTAAGCCTAAGAACTTGAAAACCCCGGCCAGTGGTCGGGGTTTTCGTTTATCTAGATCTTCGGCACTTGGTGATCAATCACAACCGGCTCATCGAGTGCGCTGTCGAGGATGAAGGTTTGCAGTTCGAGATGTGCGTCGCCCTCGCGAACTCCCCGGGCCAGAACCCCATCCGTGATGCCGGTCAGAACAAACACAAATCTTTCGCCGCTGGCCAGATCGTTGAGTTCGAACGTCGCCTCTAAGTCGTAGCCGGCGGCCAGGGCACGAGCGATTTGTTCTGCATCCTGGGGAGCAAATCGAGTTTGCATGAAACCACCGAGCACCTGAACGGCAACCGCGGCAACCACGCCCTCCGGTGAACCTCCGAGACCTAGAAGCAGGTCGACACCACTGCCCGGGGTAGCGGCAGCCACGGCCATTGCGATGTCTCCCTCATCAAAGCGCACCCAGGTTGCGCCGGCGTCTTGAACTTGCGCGATGAGTTCGAAGTTTCGCGCTTTGTTGATTACGGCAACGCGCATTTCATCCACCGG
>JBDLUM010000048.1:0-12132 GCA_039805305.1 Actinomycetota bacterium | reverse complement strand
AAGAGAATTCTTCGGTTGCACACAAGTCTGCCACAAAAACCTTATTGCTAAAGGGAGAACGGGCTTTCGAGAGTACTTTCGTTGATCGATTTATCACTCGGATGCTCCCACTGCGGTTTCTTCTTTGTTATGGGTTTAGTTAATTAACTCTTTTTCTTTAATAGCCTTATTAACCCCTGTGCAAAGTGTGGATAACCCTCAAGTTCCTTTTTGTTTACTAATAACTACATCGGTGAAAGATGTATACACAACTGTGAACAAATCTGTGGATAACTCATCTAGTTGTTAGTAGTTTTCAAACTTTACACTCCAGCTGACCGCTATTTCACAGTAATGCAGGGGTTATCGACAGTTATCCACAGGGTTATAAACATTCTTAATAACTCAACCAATTGTTGAAGGTTTTGTGGAGAATTATTTAGAAACCACGAGTTGGCGACTAGAAAGCGCGGTGGTTGTTTCTGATTGTGTTGATGATCTCGGTTACCTGGTTGTAAACGTAACGACGCTCGTTCATCCACTCGGCCACTCGACGGTTGGCATACATGACGGTGGTGTGGTCGCGGTTGCCGAAAATCTGGCCGATTTTAGGTAGCGAAAGGTTGGTCTGTTCGCGGCAGATGTACATGGCGATCTGGCGAGCCATTGCGATCGCAGCGGTGCGAGAGTTGCCGTAAATCTCATCAGGGGTGATTTTGTAGTAGCTAGATACAGCGTTGATGATTTCGATCGGGGCAATAACGGTTTCTTCGTGCACCGGAGCGATGTCTTTTAGAACCGTCTGCACCAGGGCCATGTCTACCTGCTTGCGGCTCAGGTTCGCATAGGCGGTAACGCGAATCAGGGTTCCCTCAAGTTCACGCACATTCGACTGAACACGTTCTGCCATGTACTCAAGAATCTCGTCTGGAACGCGAATCTTTTCGAGCTCCGCCTTCTTGCGCAGAATGGCGATTCGGGTTTCGAGCTCTGGAGCCTGGATGTCTACGGTGAGGCCCCACTGAAAACGTGAAACCAGGCGCTCTTCGAAGCCCATTAGGTTCTTCGGAGCCACGTCGCTCGTGATAACAACCTGCTTATTAGCGTCGTGTAGCGCGTTGAAGGTGTGAAAGAAAGCTTCTTGCGTCTGGTCTTTACCGGCCAAGAACTGAATATCGTCGATCATCAAAATGTCGATGTTGCGGTATTCGTTTAGAAACTGCGCCGAACGGTTGTTCTGAATCGCGTTGATGAAGTCGTTGGTGAATTCTTCGCTAGATACGTAGCGCACCTTGAATCGTGGGTAGAGGCTAAGGGCGTAGTGGCCGATGGCGTGCAAAAGGTGAGTCTTGCCGAGTCCTGAGTTTCCGTAGATGAAAAGCGGGTTGTATGCCTTGGCCGGGCTCTCGGCCACAGCAAACGCGGCAGCTCGGGCAAAAATGTTGGTAGAACCCATAACGAAGTTTTCGAAGGTGTACTTCGAGTTCAGGCGTGAGTCAAAGCTTTCTGCAATGCCGGATGCTGAACCATCCGTGTTCGACGACGAAGCGCCGAAGCCCTCTACCGAACCCTGGGTCTCAACCGGGCTTGAGTTGTTCGCCATCGCAGAGGTAGCTGAAGTTGTGGGCGTGTAGTTGGCTGTGATGCTGGTGTTTACCACTACTGCAAACGAGCTAACCGGAGGCTTGTCTTCGATAGAAGCGAAGGCCTCGTTGATCATCTCTTTTAGGCGCTGCTCAAACATCGACCTAGTTAGGTCATTCGGCACCTCTAAATAGATGGTGTCGCCGATGATTCCCTTGACTTCGGCTAGCGCCGCGAAGCCCATCATCGATCCAGTGATGCGGTTGTCGCTTTCGAGAATCTCCAGAGTGCGCTGCCACAGGGCAACCTCTGGTGTCGTCTCGTTCACTGTATTCTCCTGGGATGTGGCGGGTTATCCACAATGTTAGACATTGTTGAAAAGCTGTGGATAACTAGGGGTTTGTGCTTGTGTATAAGTTTTCACAACTATACACAAAATCGTCTTGTGATATTCAAGTGAATTGGTTCGCCAAATTGCAAATTTCAACGGTGTGTCTGAGTCGTTCACCTGGTGAATTAGTCGGTCATCGAGGCGAGCATCCGAGTTGAATGTCACCTGGGTCGATTCGGCTTGAAGGTCGCTATAAATAATAAAGAAAGAAATTGGCAAAAAACTTGACCCAAACCCCACAATTGCCTTAGGTTTAATAGGTTGCTCGGCCTAGAGGTTTGCCGGCACAGCTAAAACTAGTCAGATTTCGACACCATCGAAAACCTCAAACAGTTTTTTGGAGTGATCACCAATGAGCAAGCGTACCTTTCAGCCGAACAACCGTCGTCGTGCAAAGACCCACGGTTTCCGTCTACGCATGAAGACCCGCGCCGGCCGCGCCATCTTGGCAGCACGTCGCCGCAAGGGTCGCGTCGAGCTTTCGGCTTAAAGTAAAGCCCTTTGCTCGCTCGCGAGAATCGGCTGATCGATTCTTCAGCGTTTCGCCTTGTAGTAAAAGGTGGAGTGCGATTGGGCAGCCAACATTTAGTCATCTACCTAAAGCGGGATGAGACCATGTCTCATGCCCGCTTTGGTTTTATCGTGGGCAAGACGGTAGCCGGGGCCGTAGGCAGAAACCTGGTGAAACGCAGACTCAGAGCTATTGCGCGTGAAGTGCTGGCCGAACATCCGAGTGGTTACACCCTTGTGGTGCGTGCTCAGACCGGGGCGGCTAAGACCGAGTGGAATAGACTTCGAGAAGAATTCCTGAACACAGCCCAGCTGGCGTTCAAGAAGGTTGAAAAGTGAAAGTTCTAGCGTGGTTGTGGCTATTGCCTCGAAACGCGTTTTTACTTTTCATACTGGGATGGCGCAAGGCAATCTCTCCGCTTTATGGAGATGTCTGCCGCTACTATCCCACCTGTTCTTCTTACGGATTGCAGCAGGTGCAACAGCGAGGCCTAGTTTTCGGATCGGTGTTGACCCTATGGCGAATCATTCGCTGCAACCCGTGGAGTGACGGTGGCATAGACGAGGTCAAGCCCGGGTCACAGAGATTTGCAATAAACGGTCGAGGTTTAGTGGTCTACAAGGCAACAGCTTCAACCAGATAGCAGTAACGGGCAGGTATTTACTGCTTGACATAATGTTTTTCCGATTGGCTGCGGCCAAACTAGAAACAGAAGGGTAATCCAAATGGATCTCCTCTATCCGGTCAAATGGGTCATCGAGCTCATCCTGGTGGCCTTCCACTCCCTATTTACCTTCGTTGGAATGGACCCAGCAGACGGTTTCACCTGGGTGCTCGCAATCACCGGCCTTGTGCTCGTGGTTCGCGCCGCATTGATTCCGCTTTTCGTAAAGCAGATCAAGAGCCAGCGTGGAATGGTGCTGCTTCAGCCTGAGCTTCAGAAGCTTCAGAAGAAGTACAAGGGCAAGACCGACCGTGACTCACGCGAGGCTTTCGCCAAAGAGCAAATGGCCCTATACAAGAAGACTGGTTCAAACCCACTTTCTTCATGCTTGCCACTGCTTGCTCAGATGCCTATCTTCATCTCGCTGTTTTTCACTCTCAATGATGCTCAGCACAACAAGCAGGGTGTCGGGCTGCTCTCTCAAGACCTAGCGACACTATTCGCCAACTCCGAGATTTTCGGTGCCCCTCTTTCGGCAACGTTCTTCGTTCCAGGTGAGAACGCCGACAACCCACTAGTTGTTCAGATCATCGCCGGTGTCATGATCGTGCTGATGACCGCATCGCAGTTCATCACCCAGAAGCAGATCATTTCGAAGAACCAGACTCCTGCCAACTTGCAGAACAGCCAGTACATGCAGACCCAGAAGCTCATGCTTTGGCTGTTCCCATTCATGTTCGCCATCTCGGGTGTCTCGTTCCCTCTTGGCGTTATGACCTACTGGCTGGTCTCGAACTTCTGGACCATGGGCCAGCAGTTCGTGGTCATCAAGAACATGCCAACTCCAGGTTCTCTGGCCTACGACCAGCGCCAGGCTCGACTTGAGGCAAAGGGCAAGCTGCCTAAGCCTGAGGTCGTCGAAGTCACCGAGGTCGAAGCAGAAACCAAGGGACAGCGCCAACAGCCTGTCTCAAAGAAGCGTAAGAAGAAATAGGAATCATGACTGAAAACGAAAAAGACATCGTCGCGGATGCACCAGAGGTGCTCGAAGCCGACGCCGTAGAGATTGACGCAGAAGTTAATGAGGGTGGCCCAGACCGCGAGCCTCGCAGCGCTGCAGCTCTTGAAGAAGAAGGCGACATCGCGGCCGACTACCTTGAAGAATTGCTAGACATCTTCGACCTAGACGGAGACATCGACATCGATGTTCGCCAGGGCCGCGCCTACCTAGCCATTTCAAGCGAAGACCCAAAGAGCAACCTTTCACTTGTTGCAGAGCCTGAGACGGTAGAGGCTCTTCAAGAGCTAACCCGCCTTGCAGTGCAGGTAAAGACCAACTCTTTCAGCCGTCTGATTCTTGATGTCGGCGGCTCGCGCCAGAAGCGCGTTGACGACCTAACCCGCATCGTGAACCGCATCATCGACAAGGTGAACGACCTGGGCGAGGCAGTGCACATGAAGCCAATGTCTTCATACGAGCGCAAGATCGTTCACGACCTAGTCTCTGGTGCCGGTTTGGTGTCGGAGTCTGAGGGCGAAGGCCGTGACCGCCACATCGTGGTGAAACCAGCCAACTAGCAGTTTCTAGCAACGGGGTCTGCCTAGTACAGGCCCCGTTTCTTTTGCCCCGATGCTTTCCATTTAGAAACCGCGTGGTTTCACGTGAAACATAAGAAGATTGAGACATGGATACACCACAGCAGAACCTCTCGGAGGAGTCGTTCGAGCCAGAACTAGAGCCTCGGATGGCAGCCGACATTTTCGGCGATCGCCTGCCTTTGGCCCGAGCCTACGCTGCCGCACTGGTTAGAGATAGCGATTTGCTGGGTCTGCTTGGCCCACGTGAAATGCCGAAGCTCTGGACACGCCACATTCTCAACTCAGCAGTTGTGGCCGAGTTGGTGCCTGCGGGTAAGACCGTTGCCGATGTAGGGTCGGGTGCTGGTTTACCTGGAATCCCGATGGCAATTGTTCAGCCGGATGCACACTTCACGCTAATCGAACCCATGGAGCGCCGCAGCGACTGGCTAAAGCAGATTGCTTCAGAACTTGGCCTCACCAACGTGACCGTGCTTCGCGCCCGAGCCGAAGAAGTGGGCGAAGTTTTTGACTTGGTTACCGCTCGCGCTGTCTCTGCGTTACCTAAGCTGCTTCGCTTGACGGTGCCTATCACCAATAACGGCGGCAAAGTGCTTGCTCTAAAGGGCTCGAAAGCGGCCGAAGAGATTGAGGAAGCCAAAAAACTTGCGAAAAAACTAAAGATCGCAGGCTTTGAAGTTGTTCACACCGGCAAGCAGTTTCTGGCCGAGCCTACTTTGGTAGTCGTTACTACGCTAATCTGAACCTCTGGATGGAAAAGAACCGATGACAAACAACGAGAACCCGCAAACTGAGGCCGAGCGCACCGCCGTGACTCAGCCAACGGTCGTTTCTGGCCACGGTTACCCCGCACATCGCGCCGAACAAAGCCCGTCGCCTACCGGTTGGCACGCATCTGGTGTCACTTCAACCGCACCGGGTTCACTCGGCACCCTCGAGGAGGTTTCACGTGAAACATCCCGATGATTTTATGAACGACACCCCGCTGGCACGCGAACTGTCTGAAGGCACCGCGAAATTGGCCGCTATAGATGCAATGGTGTTGCCAAAGCCCCAGAGAACCCGTGTTTTTACGATTTCGAACCAAAAAGGTGGCGTTGGCAAAACCACAACCACCGTCAACATCGCGGCTGCACTAGCTTCTAAGGGTCTTTCGGTGCTCGTGATCGACCTTGACCCACAGGGAAACGCGTCTACGGCGCTCGGAATCGAACACCACGCGCAGGTTCAGAGCATCTACGAAGTGCTGGTCAACGATGTACCACTTGAATCGGTCATCAAAGTTTCACCAGAAGCACCCGGCCTAACCTGCGTTCCAGCCACGATCAACCTAACCGGAGCCGAACTGGAGCTCGTTTCGCTCGTTGCCCGCGAACAGCGTCTTCGCAATGCCATCGAGCACTACCTAGACACCACAATCACCCCGCCCGACTACATTTTTATCGACTGCCCACCGAGCCTTGGTCTACTGACCATCAACGCCTGGGTCGCCGCGAAAGAGGTTCTTGTGCCGATCCAGTGCGAGTACTACGCGCTAGAGGGCGTCGAGCAGCTTCAGAACTACATCGCCATGATTCGCAAGGCCCTAAACCGCGATCTCGTGGTTTCGACCGTGCTTTTAACCATGTTCGACAGCCGCACCCGTTTGGCGCTCGATGTGGCCAACGAAGTGCGCGGATACTTTCCTAAAGAAGTGCTAGATGCGGTCATCCCGCGCTCTGTAAGGGTTTCAGAGGCCCCATCTTATGGCAAAACCGTGGTTACCTACGACCGTCGCTCGGCCGGAGCAATCGCATATCTTGAAGCAGCAGCAGAAATCGCAATCAGAGGAGCTCAAAGTGGCAGATAAAAGAGGCGGCCTAGGTCGCGGCATCGGTGCACTTATCCCAACATCAGAGGTTCCGGGAGAACGCCCTATCGACGTGTTCTTTCCTGCAGGGGGAGTGAGTGAAGCCAACTCACAGTCAGGTGACTCTTCGATCGAGTCAAACCTTGTGCCTGTGCCAGGCGCACGTTTTGGGCACCTCGACGTAAACGCCATCACCCCGAACCCAAAGCAGCCTCGCTCGGTTTATGAGCCAGAGGCTTTCGCCGAATTGGTGCACTCGATTCGTGAGCTCGGCGTGCTGCAGCCAATCGTCGTTCGCGACCTTGGTGAGCGCGACGGCAAGCCTGCCTATGAGCTAATCATGGGTGAGCGTCGCCTGCGTGCCAGTAAAGAAGCGGGTCTAGCCAAGATTCCGGCCGTTATTCGCGAAACTGCCGACGAGAACATGCTGCGCGATGCACTGCTCGAGAACCTGCACCGCAGCGACCTAAACCCTCTAGAAGAGGCGAGCGCATACCAGCAGCTGCTCGAAGACTTCGGCATCACCCAGGATGAACTGGCCGAGCGAATCGGTCGCTCACGCCCAAAGATCACCAACACCATTCGCTTGCTTCGTCTGCCAGCCAGCGTGCAGCTAAAGGTTGCGGCCGGAGTTTTGAGCGCAGGGCACGCCCGCGCCATCCTCGCTCTCGAATTTGAGGCTGCCATGGAGGCAATGGCCGACAAGGTGGTCAAGCAGGGCCTGTCGGTTCGCGCCGTCGAAGAGCTCGTTGCCATCGCAAAGCCAGAGGGTAAGCGCGGCAAGGTTAGCCCGGGAGGTATTCAGGACTCACTCAAGGGTCTAGCCGACCAGGTTGGTGACCGTTTCTCTACCAAAGCCAAGATTTCACTCGGCAAGGGTAAGGGCGTGCTGACCATCGAGTTTGGCAGCGTTGCAGATCTCTACCGTATCCTCGATGAAATGGGCATCGAGCGCGAACAGCACTAACCGATAATAAACTTATTATGTCAAGTAATTCTTGATGAGGTTTGGGTTAGACTTTAGCTAGGTGAGCTGGGAAGTCTGGTCGGCACGTTGTTCGCAGACCCCGAAAGGCTCCCTCAATGCAGTTTCTTGCCGCGCAACTAGCGCAATTCACCCCATTACTTGCCGCTTCAACCGAGCCGACACCTAAAAACGGCTTTCAAGCCGCAGCCGCCATCGTAATTTTCTTGGTTTGCTACGCCCTTATCGCCGCCGAGAAGTTCAACAAGATCGGCATCGTTCTAGTTGGCGCTGCCGCCATGGCAATTCTTGGCATCACGACAAGTTCGGCCGCTTTCTTCAACCACGACACCGGTATCGACTGGAACGTCATCTTCTTGTTGCTCGGAATGATGATTATCGTCGGCGTTCTGCACGCCACAGGCGTGTTTGAGGCCCTGGCGCTCTGGGTTATCAAGGTCGCAAACGGAAAAACCCGCCGCGTTTTCGTCTACATGCTCGCCTTTGTTGGCTTTGCCAGTGCATTTCTCGACAATGTGACCGCCATTTTGCTAGCAGTGCCAATGAGCCTTCAAATCGCAAAGCGCATGAAGACCTCACCGGTGCCGCTAATCATCGGCCAAGTCATCCTGAGCAATATCGGTGGCGCAGCTACCCTTATTGGCGACCCGCCGAACATCATCATCGCCAGCCGCGCGGGCTTGAGTTTCAATGATTTCTTGATTCACATGGCCCCGGGGGCGATTGTTGCATCTTGGGCTGTGATCGGTTTGCTGGTCTGGATGTCACGCAAAGAGCTTAAGGGCGGCGTGAACCCGGCAGAACTCGCCGATATTGCTCCAGCCAGCGCCATCAAAGACCGTGCGCTGCTAACCAAGAGCCTGATTGTGCTCGGTCTGGTGCTCACCGCCTTTGTTGCCCACGCCTGGCTGCCTCTAGAGCCATCGGTTGTGGCACTAATTGGTGCCGGCGCACTGATCTTATTTGCCAAGGTCCCCGTGAAACACTGGGCTAAAGACATCGAGTGGAAAACGCTAGTGTTCTTTGCCGGTTTGTTCATTATGGTTGGCGGCCTCGTTCAGGTTGGGGCAATCGCCGCTATCTCGACTTGGCTCCAAGCCACTTTCGGCGACAACCTAGCGAACCTCGCCCTGGTCGTCATGATCGGATCAACGATTGTGTCTGGAATCGTCGACAACATTCCATACGTAACCAGCATGTCGCCGGTGATCTCTGATTTGGTGACGAATGCCAGCACCGATGCATCTGGTTTGTGGTGGGCATTGGCCTTCGGCGCTGACTTTGGCGGCAACATGACCATTATTGGTGCCAGTGCAAACGTGGTCGCCGTTGGTCTTGCAGCTGCGGCAGGCCACAAGATTGGCTTCTGGCAGTTTGCCAAGTACGGAATTCCGGCCACGGTGCTGTCGATGGCCGTGGTGATTCCCTACGTAATGCTGCGCTACTTCGCCTAGCGGTTACGAATGGCGGCCTGCGCCAGGTTGAGGTAAACCTCACCAAGAGAGTGCCCAGCAGCCGTAACGGCTTGTGGCAACAGTGATGTTTCGGTCAAACCTGGCAGCACATTAGCCTCGAGAAACCAAGCCACACCCTTGCTGTCAACGATCATGTCGATGCGCGAGAGGTGGCGCAGGCCAAGAATCTCGTGAACGGCGATGGCCATGTTGGCGGCACGCTCGGCAACGGTCTTTTTGATGCGGGCGGGCACGAAATAGTTGGTTTCGCCTGCGGTGTAGCGCTCTTGATAGCCAAATTGACCAGCAACAGGCTGAATTTCGACCGCCGGTAATGCGATTGGCCCCGCGCCGAGGTCGATGATGCTGATGGCAAGCTCGGTTCCGGCGACAAAACGCTCGATAATCGCTACATCGCAGTAAACATAAGCATCGATCATGGCGCGCGAGAGCTGATCAGCCTTACGCACGATGGTCACGCCCTGCGCCGAACCGCTCTTGGCAGGTTTCACGACGACCGGTAACGCCAACGATGCGGCGACCGTCTTGAGAACGCCCTCGGCATCCAGTTCTCTAAAAGTGTCTTTCGGCAATGTAATCGAAGCCGGGGTTTGAATGCCCTCACGCTCAACCAAAATCTTGGCAATCGACTTATCCCAGGCCAAACGGGAACCCTGGGCGGTAGCGCCCACGAATGGCACGCCGGTTAGGGCCAAAATGTCGCGCAGTGCGCCGTCTTCACCGCTTGCCCCGTGCAAAACCGGCCAGATAACGTCTGGCTTGTCCTTGCGAATGTTGGCCAGCAACGCGGTATCTGGTTCGCGAATCACCACGGATGCTCCGGCATCGGTCAATGCGTCGGCTACGCGTCTGCCCGACTTGAGTGAAACCTCGCGTTCGTGCGAGATTCCTCCGGCGAGAATCTGGATTTTGAGCTTCGCCGCAGCTTTTGCCTTTGGAATCACTTGGTTGCACCCTTCTTGCTGAAGGTCTCAAGCAGCTCGGTCTGCAGGTTGATAACCGTGGCCAGGCGCTTGATGCCTACCTTGATGTTGTCAGGAGTTGGGAACGAATAGCAAACACGAAGCTTGTTTTGCCCGGTGCCGTCGCCGTAGAACGCGGTTCCGGGTGTGTAAGCCACCAATTCTTTGACCGCCAAAGGCAACATGGCCTTCGAGTCGATGCCGTCTGGCAGAGTTATCCACAGGTAGAAGCCACCATCTGGGTGGGTTGTGGATAACTTTGGCAAATATTCCGCCAAGGCTTCGAGGGCAGCATCCCTGCGCTCTCGGTAAACGTTGCGGAAGGTGTCGATTTGCCCCTGCCAGTCAGAGTTCGAAAGGTATTCGCTAATCATCGACTGGCTGAACATCGAAGGGCACAAAATGGCCGACTCTTGGGCCAAAACCAACTTTTCGCGAATGGCCGGTGGAGCTAGAACGTAGCCAACTCTGAACCCTGGGGCCAGAATCTTGCTGAACGAGCCCAAATAGATCACGTTGTCGTCGATCGAGCGCAGTGCATTTGGCACTTTTTTGTCAAAGTAGAGCAAACCGTAGGGGTTATCTTCGAGAATCAGAATCTTATTGCGGCGGCAGATTTCGACGATTTTGGCGCGACGCTTGTCGGCCAGGGTCACACCAGAAGGGTTCGCGAAGTTTGGCACGAGGTACAAGAACTTGATTTTGCGACCCTGAGTCTTTAGGCGCGCGATGGTTTCTTTCAAAGCCTCGGGCTGAATGCCGTCGTTATCGGTTTCGACGTGCTCGATGTGGGCCTCGTAGTGCCTAAAAATGCCGATCGCGCCAACATAAGACGGGCCTTCGGCCAAAACCACATCGCCCTTGTCAAGAAAGAGCCCCGAAATCAGGTCGAGACCGTGCTGCGAACCGGTGGTCATCACGATGTCTTCAACCGAAGACTTGATTCCCTCGAGAGCCATTAGCTCGCGAACCTGGTCGCGCAGCTTCAAATCGCCCTGGCCGCCAGAGTATTGAATGGCAAGGTCGCCGCGATCGGCCATAAGGGTCTCGAACGAGCGTGCGATTAGGTCTTTCGGCAACGCGTGCACATAAGGCATGCCACCGGCAAGTGAAACAACCTCTGGGCGACTAACCACGGCGAACAACGCGCGAACCTCAGACACCGAAAGGGTGTTGGCGCGCGCCGCATAAGAGTCCAACCACTGATCGAAGTTGGTTCCCTTTTGGCTCGAGTTAGACATGCTGCTCCAGTTGCTTGCGAGTGCTGCTTTAGTGCGCGGATGTTCAGCGAGAGCATCCGCGTTAAAGACAAAAACCCAGCGTGATTTGCTTTACGCAACGCTGGGTTTTCTCAAGCCTAGCCCAAGAAGGGCCGGGCTAGAAGGTCAAAGTTAGTTAATGAACTCTGCAAGGTCGGCGAGCAGAGCTGGCTTTGGCTTTGCGCCCACCATCTGCTTGACCAACTGGCCACCCTGGAAAACCTGGAGGGCTGGAATGCTGATGATGCCGTACTGCTGAGCCAGTGCAGGCTCTTCGTCGACGTTCACCTTGACGATTTCGATCTTGTCGCCGTATTCGGCCGAGATGTCGTCAAGAATTGGGGCAACCTGGCGGCATGGGCCACACCATTCGGCCCAGAAGTCGACTAGAACAGGCTTGCTGTTCTGAAGCACGTCTGCGGTGAAGGTGGCGGTGGTTACGTTCTTTGCCATTTGTGTTTCTCTTTTCTTTTTCTCTCGCTAAATCGTAAGACCAAAAGCCCCAAAGTTATTTCAGGCGAAATGGCTTGTTGAAAAAGCGTGTCTAGTTGGCGAGCACGGATGCGCGTTGCGGTGATCGTTTCGCTCGTGCACGAGCACGGATGCGCGGGCGCCGCCTAGTGCGAGGTGAGGTAGTGCTCTGCGTCGAGAGCGGCCACGCAACCAGAACCCGCAGCGGTAATCGCCTGGCGGTAGGTTGGGTCGATTACGTCGCCACAGGCGAAAACGCCAGGCAGCGAGGTTCTCGACGAACGGCCGTCGACTTTCATGAACTTGTCTTCGGTCAACTCGATCTGGTCTTCGACCAACCAAACGCGAGGGTCGTTACCGATGGCAATGAAGAGGCCGTCTAGAGCGAGTTCGCTGGTCGAGT
>JBDLUM010000047.1:0-2529 GCA_039805305.1 Actinomycetota bacterium | reverse complement strand
CAACGGCGACACCCTCGTCGGCATGATTACAGGAACGATTACCACCCTCGATGCTGACAAAGAGTAGTTCGCAACAAAATCCACAAGCTAACGCTTCAGGTCAACAGTTTGTTCTCACGCTTTTAACCCCGAACGGCAAGCTTCACGCCGCGATTGCTTCGCGCGGAGCATCCTTGCGAGAATTTCGCATCGGAAACATCGAGTTGGTCGAGCCTTATGACGCCGACTCAGATGCCCCGCTTTGTGCAGGCAAAATCATGTCGCCTTGGGTCAACCGTCTTGACCACGGCCAATGGACCTACCAGGGCGAGGTTTTGCAAAACCCGATCACGCTGACCGAGCAAGACAACGCCAATCACGGGCTGCTGCTCGACTACCTCTATAAAGAGGTCGACAGTTCGCCAACTTCGGTGACTCTCGAGGCCGTTATCGAGCCGAGCGAGGGCTACCCGTTTCACGTCGTGACTCGCGTGACTTACGCGCTGGTGACCGACGGGCTTGTCGTGACTCATCGAGCTGCCAACCTGTCAGAGGCCGCTGCGCCTTATGCAACCGGCGCCCACCCGTATTTCAAGTTTTCAGAAGTCGACGCAGCCGACCTAACCGTCACCCTGCCCGCAGCTACCCGCACCGTGGTTGATTCGCGCCAGATTCCGGTTGGCGAAGAGCCTGCGAGCGCATCGGGCATCGACTTGGCTGCCGGTGTTCGCGTTGGCGACCACCACATCGACGAAGATTTCACCGACCTGGCTCGCGACGAAAACGGCTTGGCCCACACGCTGATTTTGTGCGCGGATGCCCGTGGCCTCGACGTTTGGCAAGACTCAAGTTTCAAGCACCTGGTTCTGTTTACCCCGTCGTTCTTTCCCACCATCGATGGCGGGCGCACCCACGCTGTCGCGGTCGAGCCGTCAACCGCCGCGCCCAACGCGTTCAACTCGGGCAAAAACTTGATTTGGCTCGAACCCGGCGCTGCGTTTGAGGGTCGCTGGGGCGTTCGCGTTCTGCTTTAGTCGCGCTGGCGTTCTGCTCTCATCCCTTTCGTTAAGTTCTCAGCGAAACAGGGGTAGCCTGAAGTTATGAATAACAAAATGCGCGGGGCTGTTCTTCTACCCCTAATTGGTCTAAATCTCGGATGGTTCGTCTTTATGTCGGCCGCCTTCGCCGGACTCTTTGAGTCTGATGGTTATTACTCGGGCCCGATGGGCGATGTTTACAACATGGGCACCGAAATTCGTCTCAGCACTTACCTCTTTCTAGGCGGCATCGCGCTGTTCTCAGTGCTTGCCAGCATCGCTCACCGTCGCGCCGACCACCTGTATCACTCAGCCGGCGCTCACGACCTAGCTGCCCGCGCAGCTTTTAGATTTGCCACGTTGGCGGTAATTGTCGGGCTGGTTTCTGGCGCGATCTTTGCCATCTCGGTCTTCTTGGGTTCGTTCTCGAACTACGGTGGCACCACCACCCCGCTGGGGCGCTTCTTGGGCGTTTACCTGCCGATTCTTCTAGCCACCGTATTGGTGGTTTTGGTGCTTCTTCGAGCAACCGTTTTTCGCAAGACCGCACCTTCGGCCGCTAGGGCTGGGGCGGTTCACGCAGCATCCGTGCACGCCACAACAGGTAACAGCGAAGTTGCTACCGACCCTGAGGTGAAGAAGGCACTGGCTCTGGGCTTGAGCCTTCCGATTGTCACCACCGCATTCGCCATGATTTTGGGGCTTATGTTCTGGGATCTTCAGAACCGCGACCTATCTTCATGGACCTGGGTCATTATTCAGTCGGTTATCGCATTCGGCATCATCGCCGGCACCAGCTATTCGGCGAAGGCAGTCAAAGCGGTCGTTGGCGCACATGGTTCGGTGTCTGGCGCTATCGGAGCCGCGAACCTCAACTTTGTGCTTTCGATCATCTTTGGTGCGATCGTTACCCTGATGTCTTTCACCATGGGCTTCTCGGCCATGAGCGAGTTGAAATGGCGCAGCGTTATCACTCCGACTCCGAAAACCATCTTGAACAACGTTGACGCCAACTGGCTTTTCGTTGACTTGGCACCGACCTATGTTCTGCTCGTGTTGGTTAGCGTGGCGGTGTTCTTCTCGCTCACCGCGCGCCACGGCAAGGCTGCAAAGGCAGAAGCTAAGTAAGGGTTTTTCTTGAAGTACTTTGCCTCTGGCCTGCTGTTCGATAACGACGGTGTGCTGGTCGATTCGCATGCGGCCGCCGCTGTTGCCTGGCAGATTTGGTGCAGCGAGTATGCGCCTCACATCGACTGGGATACACCCGAGAACTCGGGGCAGCGAGCCGAAGACAAAGTGCGTGAGTGGATTGCCTCGCCTGACCTGTTCGAAGTAGCCAACGATCGCATCAACGCTCTCGAGCAGGCCTCGGCTGGTGAGACCGTTGCCCTCGGGGGAGCGGTAGCGCTACTGAACTCTTTACCAGCGGATGTCTGGACTGTCTGCACCTCGGCAAACCCGAACCTTGGGCGAGCGAGGTTGGTGGCGGCCGGGCTGCCGGTACCGCCGCAGC
>JBDLUM010000046.1:0-37792 GCA_039805305.1 Actinomycetota bacterium | reverse complement strand
GAACGGTTCACGCTTTCGAGTCGAACACTGTTAGGGGGCTCGCCATGGGGCGTGGCCGTCAAAAAGCGAAGCACACCAAGGTTGCTCGCGAGCTAAAGTACTTCAGCCCTTCGGTTGACCTAAACGCGCTTGAGCGCGAGCTAAAACCGGTAGGCGGCAGCGAGCCAGACTACGAAGACAAGTGGGCCGATCTTTACCCAGACGCAGTTGACGCAGCAGATGGCGAAACCGGCACAACCGTTGCCGAATTAGAAGACATTATTGAAACCGAAGACGCCGACGAAGTTGGCGATCAGCTCGGTGACATCGACGACGATGGCGCTGCAGAGCGCTAAAGCAACCCGGCCGCGGCAGCGCGGCTGACCAACTCGGCACGATTGTGCGTGTGTAGCTTTTTAGAGGCGTTTTGCAGATGAAACTTGACCGTGCTTTCGGTCACAAAAAGCTCTGAGGCAATCTTTTTGTTGCTCATCCCCTTGGCAACAAACTTGATCACTTCGAGTTCACGATCGCTCAAGTGCTCAGTCTGAGATCGCGTAGAACCCAAGCCGCGAGCGACCATTGCGCCAACCGACCTGCCCAAAACCGTCTCGCCGTTTTGCACCGACACCACGCTCTTACCGAGCTCATCGGCTTTCAGCTCGTCCTTCACCAGGTAGCCGGCAGCGCCACGACGCAATGCCTCGAGCACCACCATCTCTGAGAGCGAAGATGCAAGCACCAAGATGCGAGTGGCCTCGTAGCGTTCGGTGATTTCTTGGCAAAGTTTCAAGCCAGCCGTGGTGTCGTCACCAAGGTCAAGGTCGATTACCAAAACATCTGGACCGTGCTCGTCAACGGCATCTAGAACGGTTTCGTAGGTCGTTGCCTCGGCTACCACTGCGGTGCCGGCGTTGCGTTCAAGAATGGCTCGGATGCCCACGCGCGTGATCACGTTGCGGTCAGCCACCACAACCCTGGTCTTCGCCATGGGCGAGCGGCGGCCTAACGGAACGTCGGGGCGCTTCTCTGAGTCCATGTCCCGAAGTTTATTGCCAAAACTGTCTACCTGTCCATACGGCTAGGTGGGTAACTAGCCGAACGATGGTCAATCGGCTAGTTGGGTCGAGTTGCCCTGTTTGGGCATCCGAGTTAGGAGTAGGTTCACGATTGTCACGTTCGCAACGGTGCGAGCGGATGAAAGGGAACCATAAATGGCTGTTTATGCACAACCAGGTCAAGCCGGTGCTGTTATGGATTACAAGCCGCGCTACGACCACTGGATCGGCGGCGAGTATGTAAAGCCTGCCTCTGGCCAGTACTTCGAAAATGTAACCCCGGTAACCGGACGCGTTTTCTGTGAAGTAGCTCGCGGAAACTCTGAAGACGTTGAGAAGGCTCTCGACGCAGCCCACGCTGCATTCAAGACCTGGCGCCACACCTCGGTTACCGAGCGTGCCAACATTCTGCTCAAGATCGCAGACCGCATGGAAGAAAACCTCGAGAAGCTAGCCGTAGCCGAGACTTGGGAAAACGGTAAGCCAGTTCGCGAGACCATGGCTGCCGACATTCCTCTAGCCATCGACCACTTCAGATATTTCGCCGGCGCCCTGCGCGCACAAGAGGGCACCCTGGGTGAACTAGACAAAGACACCGTGGCCTACCACTTCCACGAGCCGCTAGGTGTAGTTGCCCAGATCATCCCTTGGAACTTCCCGATTCTGATGGCCGCCTGGAAGCTTGCCCCGGCACTAGCTGCAGGTAACTGCATCGTGCTGAAGCCTGCCGAGCAGACCCCGGTATCGATTCACTACTGGATGTCGCTAGTCGCCGACCTACTACCTGCAGGTGTTCTAAACATCCTCAACGGTTTTGGTGTTGAGGCCGGTAAGCCACTTGCCCAGAGCCGCCGCATTGCAAAGGTTGCCTTCACTGGTGAAACCACCACCGGTCGCCTAATCATGCAGTACGCAGCAGACAACATCATTCCTGTCACGTTGGAGCTTGGTGGAAAGTCACCAAACATCTTCTTCAGAGACATCGCTGCCGAGAACGACGCGTTCTATGACAAGTGCCTCGAAGGCTTCAACATGTTCGCGCTGAACCAGGGTGAAGTTTGCACCTCGCCATCGCGCGCGCTGATTGATGCACCGATATACGACAAGTTCTTGGCCGACTGCCTAGAGCGCACCTCAAAGATCATTCAGGGCAACCCACTCGACACCGTCACCATGATTGGTGCCCAGGCTTCGACCGAGCAGATGGAGAAGATTCTTAGCTACATCGAAATCGGTAAGCAAGAGGGCGCCAAGCTGCTCATCGGTGGAAAGCGCGCCGACCTCGGTGGCGACCTATCGGGCGGTTTCTATGTAGAGCCAACCGTGTTCGAGGGAAAAAACTCGATGCGCATCTTCCAAGAAGAGATCTTCGGCCCGGTTCTTTCGGTTGCCAAGTTCGATGGTTGGGACGAAGCGATGGAAATCGCCAACGACACCCTCTACGGCCTCGGCTCGGGTGTTTGGACTCGCAACATCAACACCGCTTACCGTGCGGGCCGTGAGATTCAGGCTGGTCGCGTTTGGACCAACTGCTACCACGCCTACCCAGCGCACGCCGCGTTCGGTGGTTACAAGTCATCAGGTATCGGTCGCGAGACCCACAAGATGATGCTCGACCACTACCAGCAGACCAAGAACCTCTTGATCAGCTACAGCGAGAGCAAGCTCGGCTTCTTCTAAAGAAGGCTGACTAGTCACGAGGCAGGGGCGATTCGATTTCGGGTCGCCCCTGTCTTCTATTTCACGGATGCGAAACAAGGAGTATCTTCAAAACATGAGCGTTACACGAGTCGAGTTCACCCCCGCAGCCGAAGACCTGCTGCGCAAACTTTACCCAGCGCACAAGATGGGCTTCATGTTTCACCAGTCGGGCGGCTGCTGCGACGGTTCAGCCCCGATGTGCTACGAGGCCGGGGAGTTCAGAGTTGGTGGCTCCGATGTGCTGATGCAGAGCATCCACGTTGATGGCATCGATCAGCCGGTCAACTTTTACATGTCACTCGAACAGTTCGAGGTTTGGGCGCACACACACCTAACCATCGATGTTGTGCCGGGTCGCGGTTCTGGTTTCTCGATGGAGGCTCCAGAGGGCGTTCGCTTTTTGACTCGCTCACGAATCTTTACCGACGAAGAGTGGTTCGGGTTAGAGCCCGTGATTACCGGCAACGGCGATGTGGTGCCGCTAAACCGCTAGGACTGCGTGGGCTTAGCCTCGGTAGCTTCCGACTAGGCGCACCGCGCCACCGTCGGTACCCTTAGCGCCCTGAACCCAGCCGTCAAGGTTGCCAGGGTGCTCGGTGATGACACCCAACTTGAAACCGTCGATTGCCTCGACGATTGCGTCGGCTGCATCGGCCGAAACTACTAGAGCCTGGCCGAGACCAAGGTTCCAGGTGCCCTCAACCGACTCGAGTGAGAACCCACCCCAGCCGGCTAACACGCGAAAGACGTCTTGCGGGGCCCAAGCCGAACGCTCGACCTCGAGAGCGACTCCCTGAGGAAGAACGCGCGCAAGGTTGGCTGCGATACCGCCGCCGGTGATGTGGCTCATCGAGTGCACGCCAGCACCGAGTTCGCCTTCGAGTAACTGGTTCAAAATGCCGGTGTAAAGGCGGGTTGGCTCGAGCAAAACCTCACCGAGGCTGCGTGAGCCGAATTCAGAGACTGTCTTGTTGTAGTCAAGCTTTGAGTCGGCCACGATCTTGCGCACCAGCGAGTAACCGTTTGAGTGCAGACCACTCGAGGCCATGCCGATGACGACGTCGCCAACCTGAACCTTGTGTGCACCGAGCAACTTCGAGGCCTCAACCACACCGGTTGCCGCACCAGCAACGTCGTAGTCATCTGGGCCGAGCAAACCAGGATGCTCTGCCGTCTCGCCACCGACGAGGGCAACATCAACGGCGGCACAAGCCTCGGCAATGCCCCGAACTATGTCGGCGATGCGCTGTGGCACGACCTTGCCGCAGGAGATGTAGTCGGTCATGAATAGGCTCTTTGCGCCAACCACGACGATGTCGTCAACCACCATGCCGACTAGGTCTTGGCCGATGGTGTCGTGCTTGTCGATGGCCTGCGCGATGGCAACCTTGGTGCCGACGCCGTCGGTTGAGGTGGCAAGCAGTGGGCGTTCGTATGACTTTAGAAACGAAACATCCATCATGCCGGCGAATCCACCGAGACCGCCAACCACTAGAGAGTTGTGCGTGGCACCAACGGCGCGCTTCATGAGTTCTACGGCTAGGTCGCCTGCTTCGGTGTCAACCCCGGCTGCGGCGTATGCGTTTGGTTCGGTCACTTTGTTGAACCGCCCTCGGCCCCACGAACCATCGCGTCGAGTTCGCTGTCTGGGCCAGGGTTGCAAGCTGCTGGGTCTTCGGTGCGCTCGAGCAGATTCTTGCCCAGGCGGTCTGCGGTCGGCAGCTCGATCGGGTAGGTTCCGGTGAAGCAGGCGGTGCAAAGCTCGCGCTCTTGCTGGCCTGTGGCGGCGATCATTCCGTCTTTGGTTAGATAACCGAGCGAGTCTGCGCCAATCGATGCACGAACATCCTCGACGCCAAGACCGGTGGCAATCAATTCGGCGCGGGTGGCAAAGTCGATGCCGTAAAAGCAGGGCCAAGTAATCGGTGGCGATGAGATGCGCACGTGAATCTCGGCGGCACCGGCTTCGCGCAGCATTTGCACGAGGGCGCGCTGGGTGTTACCTCGCACGATCGAGTCATCGACAACGACGATGCGCTTGCCGCGAATAACCTCTTTGAGCGGGTTGAGCTTGAGTCGAATACCGCGCTGGCGAATGGTCTGCGAAGGCTGAATGAAGGTTCGGCCGACATAAGCGTTTTTCACCAGACCGTGACCAAACGGGATGCCCGACTCCTGGCTAAACCCGATGGCAGCAGGCGTGCCAGACTCTGGTGTCGGAATCACCAGGTCGGCTTCGACCGGGTATTCGCGCGCTAGCGTGCGACCCATCTCGACGCGAGCGTCATAAACGTTCTTGCCGTTGATCGTGGTGTCTGGGCGAGCGAGGTAAACGTATTCGAAGACGCAACCAGCGCGCTTGACGTTGGCGAACTTGCTCGAACGAAGACCGTTTTCGTCGATGGCGATGAGCTCACCGGGTTCAACCTCGCGCACGAACGATGCGCCGACGATGTCGAGGGCAGCGGTTTCAGAAGCAATTACCCAGCCACGCTCGAGGCGACCCAAAACTAGAGGGCGAACACCTTGTGGGTCACGAGCGGCATACAGAGTCGTCTCATCCATGAAAACAAGACAGAACGCACCCTTCACCTTTGGCAACAGTTCGAGAGCCGTTGCCTCGAGGGTGTGGTCGAGGTCTCCGGCCATGAGTGCGGTAAGCACTGCCGTGTCAGTGGTGTTGCCGCCAGTGATTTCGTTGTTGGTCTGTTCTGGGTATTTTTCTCGAAGCATTTCGAGCAGGTCGGCAGTGTTGGTCAGGTTGCCGTTGTGGGCAAGGGCCACGGTGCCAGAAGAGGTGCGGCCGAGGGTCGGCTGGGCGTTACGCCAAGAAGAAGAACCGGTGGTCGAGTAACGGTTGTGGCCAACGGAGATGTGGCCGGTGAGGCTTTCGAGTGCGCTCTCGCTGAACACCTGCGACACGAGACCCATGTCTTTGTAAACCAAAATTTTCTTGCCATCTGAAGTGGCGATACCGGCCGATTCTTGGCCACGGTGCTGAAGAGCGTAAAGCCCGAAGAAAGTTAGTTTCGCAACTTCTTCACCGGGTGCCCAGACTCCGAATACGCCACATTGATCCTGCGGCCCCTTCTCGTCTGGAAGAAGGTCGTGATTCAGAAGTCCGTCGCCACGAATCAAGGGAGTCCTTCGTTTGGGGTGCTTGCGGGCAGAATCTGCCCCATCGCAAGCCCGACTACCCCTTTAGTTTAGTGGCTTCAACCTGCTTGGCACGAGCCCTAGAAAGCCAGTCTGCACCGAGAGAAACGACGGTTCCGGCCAAGAACCCAGCGCCGCCGATATAGACCACCAAGAACCCTAGGATGCCCGGCTGCGCCTTTTGCGAATCGCTCGAGACTGCGAACATAACGAATGCCAGAACGATACCGACAAATGCCCCTGTAGCCATAAACGCGAACAGCTTTGGCGCTCGGCGCACCGATACGACTTCGATCGACTCTTGCGGGTTAGATTTCTTCGTGGTTTTTGCCATGGTTCAATTCAACCCGAAACTCAGTGGCAAAACTTCCGAAAGGTCGGCACGAGTTCCAGAAGCGCGAATGCGACCGCTGGCAACCGCGTTGACCCAAGTGGTTTCACCAACCGCAATCGCAAACCAAGTTTGCGCGTCGCATTCGATGACGTTCGGCGGAGTGCCGCGGCGATGCGTCGGCCCTTCGATGCACTGGGTCGCGCCGAGCGGCGGAACTCGAACCTCTACCGAGTTACCCGGTCGCAGTTCGGCCAAACACTCGAGCAGGTAGCGCACCGCAGTGACGAAGTTCTCATCGCCGTTGTTGCGTTCGGAACGGCCGGCGAGCACTTCGCGAAGTGCGTGCAGCCCCGCATCCGGGTTTATCTTTCGTTTGGCCATGAAAACCATTCTCGCCCCTCGCCATAAACTTGAGGCAATGAAGATTCTGGTTTTGGGTCAGGGCGCCCGCGAACACGCCATTGTGAAAGCTCTCGTGCGCACCGGAACCGAGCGAGCAGACATCGTTTGTGCCCCCGGTAACGCCGGTATCGCGGCCGACGTGACCGTCGATTCGACGCTCGACCAACTCAACCCAGCAGCTGTTGCAGCGTTCGCCGCAGCGGGTGGTTTCGAACTGGTCATCGTCGGCCCAGAAGCCCCGCTAATTGCGGGCGTTGCCGATGCCGTTCGTGAAGCGGGTATCGCGGTGTTTGGACCGAGCCAAGCCGCCGCCGCTCTAGAGGGTTCGAAAAACTTTGCCAAAGAAGTGATGGCCGCAGCCGGTGTGCCAACCGGGCTTGCCCGCGAGTGCAACACCATCGCCGGGGTTGAAAGCGCGATGGACGCCTTCGGTGCACCATACGTAATCAAGGCCGACGGCCTAGCCGCCGGTAAGGGCGTAATCGTCACGAGCGACCGCGCAGCCGCCATTGCACACGCCGAAAAGTTCATCGACATGGGTGTCTTGGTCGAAGAGTTTTTAGACGGCCAAGAGGTGAGTCTGTTCTTCTTGAGCGACGGCAAATCGGTGCTGCCGCTCACCCCCGCCCAAGACTTCAAGCGAGCATTCGACGGCGACGCCGGGCCGAACACCGGTGGCATGGGTTCGTACAGCCCGCTACCTTGGTTACCGGCCGGATTCGTCGAAGAGGTTGAGCGCACCGTTGCCATACCAACTGTTCGCGAAATGGCACAGCTCGGCAAGCCTTTCGTTGGGCTGCTCTACTGCGGCCTCATCGTGACCGCTCGAGGCATTCGCGTTATCGAGTTCAACGCACGCTTCGGTGACCCAGAAACTCAGGTTGTGCTCGGCCGACTAACCAGCTCCCTTGAGAATCTGCTGCACAAGGCTGCGACCGGTCACCTCGACTCGGCCAGCGAGCCAACCTTCACTCACGACGTGGCTGTCGCCGTCGTGCTTGCCAGCGAAGGTTACCCAGACACCTCGGCCCCAAACCGCCCACTTCACGGAATCGCCGACGCCGAGCAAATTGCCGGGGTTGAGGTTTGCGTTGCCGCTGCGATCACGGATTTAGCTGGCCAGCTCGTAGCCAACGGCGGGCGAGTGCTCAGCGTGGTTGCTACCGGCGCTAACTTCACGGATGCGCGCACCCAGGCCTATGCGGGCCTCGCCAAGATTTCGCTCGAGGGTTCGCACCACCGAACCGACATTGCCGCCAAGGTTGTCGAAGGGCAGGGCAACTAATGCCAGTTCAACTCAACGGCTGGAAGCACGTTTACTCGGGCAAGGTTCGCGATCTATACGAATCAACCGACCCAAACTTTTCGCACCTGATTCTCGTGGTGGCCAGCGATCGTGTGAGCGCTTTCGACCATGTGCTCGAGCCGAGCATCCCAGGTAAAGGCGCTCACCTGACCACACTCACAAACTGGTGGTTTGAGCGACTCGGTGTCACCAACCACGTGAGCCATGAACTGCCGGTGCCAATCGAAGTTGAGGGTCGCGCTACCGTTGCCAAGAAGCTCGACATGTTTCCGATCGAGTGTGTGGTGCGCGGCTACATTTCTGGCTCGGGTTTCAAGGACTACCAAGCCACCGGAACAATCTGCGGCGTTGAGCTGCCGGCCGGACTCACCTTTGGAGCCCAGCTGCCCGAACCGATTTTCACCCCCGCCTTCAAGGCCGAGTTGGGTGACCACGACGAGAACATCACCTTCGAACGTGTGGTTGAACTTATTGGCGAGGCCGACGCAACTGCGCTTCGCGAGCTTTCTTTGCAAATCTTCGCTCGAGCATCCGAGTTGGCCGAAAAGGCTGGGCTCATTTTGGCCGACACCAAGTTCGAGTTTGGCCGTGACCCAGTAACCGGCGAAATCACCCTCGGTGACGAAGTGCTAACCCCCGACTCGAGTCGATTCTGGTCGCGAGCGGCTTGGGAACGCGGCGAGCGCAAAGACTCATTCGACAAGCAGGTTGTGCGCAACTGGCTTGCCGATAACTGGGATGCTTCTTCAGATGCATTGCCGCCAGCCCTGCCTGCCTCGGTGGTTGCCCAGACCAGCGCAAAGTATGCCGAACTGGTTGAGCGTCTGACCACCGCTGTGGCTTAAAGCAAAACGCAGACCCATTTCGGATCTGCGTTTTGGAGTAACTCCCAGTTCATCGACTACCGGTTGTTACCTGTGCCTTTACCCTTGCCCTTTACCTTGCCCTTGCCATCGTTCTCTGGCTTGACTGGCTTGGCTGGAATCTCCCCCAAGGCGGCGATAGCTTC
Organism: Actinomycetota bacterium; assembly: GCA_039805305.1. Lineage (GTDB taxonomy): Bacteria > Actinomycetota > Actinomycetes > Actinomycetales > Microbacteriaceae > Rhodoluna. Next base: position 28,847 of record JBDLUM010000046.1, on the reverse strand, counting down.
GTTGCGTGACTTGACCGCGGCGGCAATTTCAGCGGCTTTGGTAGCACGAGCGTAGGCTCTGGCTACCTGCGGGTCAGATGCGGTTTTTGCAGCAGCCATCGACGCAAGAAAGTTGGTTTCGGTGGTTTTGACCGAGGTGTTGAAATTGGTCTTGATCGACTTGAGCGCTGCAATCAAACCTGCATTGGTTGTCTCCCAGGCGGTCATCGCCTCTTTCCAAGCGGTCATTGCTGCCTTGAACTCAACTTTGGCAGCGTAATTTGCCTGCTTCAGCTCGTAGGCCTTTTTGATTTTGCGGTAGCCTTCGACTACTTTGCGGTCTTTCGGCTTGACGTCAACAGACACAGTGGTGTCGGTTACCGGAGCAACAGTTGGGGTAACGCTTGGCACTAGATCTACAGCGGTAGCCGACACGGCCGACCCGAGAGTGAGGGCAAGAACTAGGCCGGTTGCGACCATTGTCTTTGAAATCTTCATCTGAGAAACCTTTCGTTGGTTTTCTTACAAACACAAGTCTGCACCCACCACCTTTAGAAAAGCATGTGAAGAATCTGCGCACAGTCATAGAAAGCGAAGACCCGTCACCCATGCTTCGCTAACCTAAGTGCATGAACGCCAACACCTCCGCGGCCCGCATCCTCGTAGTAGACGATGAGGATGTCTTGCGCGACATGCTCGGCGACGCGCTGCGACTTAGCGGTTTCGAGGTTCTTGAGGCGGCTGACGGGTCGAGCGCTTTGTCGGTGCTTCGGCAAGAGAAGGTCGACCTGATTGTGAGCGACGTGAATATGCCTGGCATGGACGGCTATGAAATGCTCACCCACCTGCGCGCGCAGGGCGATAACACTCCCGCCATCATGCTCACCGCGAGAAGAGAGCGCCAGGATGTCACGAAGGGGCTCAAGCTCGGTGCCGACGACTACGTGACCAAGCCATTCGGTCTCGAAGAACTCATCTTGCGGGTGAACGCCGTTCTTCGTCGCACCATGGGTGTAACCAGTCAGTCGGCCAGGTTGGTGTGCGGCCCGGTCGAGATCATCGACGAGCTGCACCAGGTTTTAGTTGACGGTACCGAGGTAGAACTTTCACCAACCGAATACCACCTGCTCACTGTGCTGATCGAAAACAGAGGCAAAGTGATTAGCCGAAGCAGGCTATTGCTCGAGGTTTGGGACATCAACTTTGATACCGGCACCAACGTGGTTGATACCTACATTTCATACCTTCGTCGAAAAGTGCACACCGAGAACTACCAAGGCATAAAGACGGTTCGCGGCATCGGTTTTCAGATGATCGAAGGCAAATGAGGCTTCGCACCAGGCTTTTTCTTGCCACAGCAGCGGTAACCACACTCACGGCAGCCGCCGTCGGCCTAGCCGGAACCTTGTCTGCCTTCAACTCTGAGGTCACCCGTTTCGACAAGGTTCTTGCCAAGGTGTCGACCGATGCAAAAGAGGCCGCTCCAGAACAGATTGCCGCGGCCATCGAATCGGCCGCCGACCGGTCATTCGCAGTTCAGGTTTCGATTCTCGACACTCAAGGCCTACTTACCAACGTTTACTCGGTTGCCACTGCCGTCGAGCAGGCTCCCGCTCTAGAACTCGCGAAACAAGCCGAGAACTCGCCGATCACGATTGAGGCCATCGAAAGCTATCGCATGAGTTCGATCGCAATCGACAGCGGTGACTACCTGGTGTTGATCATGCCGCTTCAAGACGTTATCGATGCGAGAAACGCAAACCTGGGCTGGTTGGGCGGATTCATTTTGATTGCGGTCGGTCTGGGCATCCTGGTTATCTGGCTATTGATTCGCCTCGACCTTCGCGTTATTGAACGGCTGGTTGTTTCGGCAAAGCGCATTGCTGGCGGTGAAGAGGTGAGCCTGCCGGCCATCAAGCGTGGCGGTGAGGTTGCCGACCTTTCGCAGGCGCTCGGCCAGATGCTCGAATCACTGCGCCGAACCATCAAGGCAGAGCAAAACGTGCACCAGGCCATGCAGAGTTTTATGGGTGACGCCTCACATGAACTGCGCACGCCACTGACGGTGATCAAGGGCTATGCCGAACTCATGCAAAAACAGGGCCGTGACCAAGCCTTTCGAGACAAAGCACTTTCTAGGATGCTCAGCGAGACCACTCGCATGGAGCAGTTGATAAACGACCTGCTGCTTTTGGCCGAACTCGGCGAACAGCAGCCGCTGGTGAAACCCGATCGGATTGCACTATCAAAAGTCGTCAGTGAATTTGTCGACGACCTAAAGGCTCTTCAGCCAAAGCGTGAGGTCAGTGTGAAAATCGCTAAGAACATCAGAGTTGTCGGTTCAGGTGTGCACATTCACCAGCTGCTCTCGAACCTGTTCGGCAACCTGCGGAAGCATACGCCCGCCGATGCGGCCGTGCGGGTCGCACTAAGTGCCTCTGGGGCTGATGAGATTGTGCTGACAGTTGATGATGCTGGGCCTGGGCTACCGGAGCACTACTACGACGATGGGGTCGAGTCGTTTGCCAGATTCGACGCCTTCGCCTCGCGCCAGCACGGTAGCAGCGGTTTGGGAATGACGATTATGCGCACGATCGTTGATCAGCACGGCGGTAGAGTGCGACTGAGTCGCAGTGAACTCGGTGGGCTAAAAACCGAAATTTACTTGGCGCGCAAGTAGCCCACGATCGCGTTGGCGTGGCCGTGTCCCATGCCGTGTTCGGCCTTGAGCCAGTTGACCTGCTCCATGTGCTTTAGGTCGCTCACCTGTGCCAGCGCGTCGAACCAGAATTGCATCGGCTTTCCGTAGGTTTTCTCGATGGAAGGAAAGTATGAGGCTGGGCCTTTAACCTTTTCGGTCACTTGTGGTTCCTAACAGTTGCGGTGGTTGCTCTAGCTACTTGAAACTCTAGAACATTTCGAGATTAGGTAACCTTAGATGCACTAACCAACGCAGGGATGCAGAGCCAGATGACATACATCGCAACCGTCACAGTTGCCGACCAGCTCGGTCTGCACGCTCGCCCTGCCGCTCAAATTGCAAAGCTCATAAAGTCAGCCATCGAATCGAACGCCAACCTTGTAGTCACCTTGAGCAATCAGGCGGGGCGTCAGGCCCAAGGCAAGTCAGCCTTGTTGCTTATGGCTCTCGGGGTGAAATCGGGCGACTCGGTCGAAGTTCAGATTGATGGCGCAAGCGATGAAGAAGCCGACGCTTTGGTTGCCGAGATGCGAAGTTTCTTGAACGAATGAGCGACGAACGCAACGATGTAGTTCTGAACGGTATTGGCGTTGGCTTGAATGCCGGCACCGCCAAAGCCTTTGTGGTTGCCTCTGGGCAATCGCTACCGCCATACCGAATGAGTGACCTTTCGCCCCAAGAAGAACGTGCCCGCCTGCGAGATGCAACCCTGGGTGTTCAAGCTTCGCTCGCTCAACTTGCCGGTGGCGCATCCGGCCCAACTTTCGATGTGCTCGATGCCTTGGCCGAGATTGTTGTCGATGATGTGCTTTTCGACTCTGCAAGTGAATTCATTGACCAGGGATGGTCGGCCGCGAGCGCATTCGGCAAGGCTGTCTCAAACTTCATCGAACCGCTCGTCGAAGAGGGTGCCGCTGAACGTTTCGCCGACTTCGAGTGGTTGTCGAGCTTGGTTCAGGCCGACCTAGCCGGCGTTAGCCTTCAGCGCGAGATTCCCACCGAAGGCATCTGGGTCTTGGTGATCGATGACCTAACGCCAGCCGATACCGCTCGCTTCACCGATGCCATTGTCGGCGTGGTCACCATGCGCGGTGGGCCTACCTCTCACGCTTCGATCATTTGTGCAGCGCGCGGCATTCCCGCTGTTGTCGCCTGCGCCGAGGCTGCGACCATTACCGCTGGTGACACGCTTTTGGTCGACCCGGTCGGCAGCCGAGTTGTGGTGAATCCGGTCGAGTTGCAGGCTTCGCAGACACTCGCATTCGAAGCGCATTTGAGTGACCCATTGATTGCAGTTCGGGCAAACGTCGGCTCATTGCAAGACGCCAAAGCTGCCAGCTTGACGACCGCGGCGGGCGTTGGGCTACTGCGAACCGAGTTGCTATTTCTGGATGCACAGACCGAACCAACACTTGAGGCGCAGGTTGCCCACTACCGTGAAGTTTTCGGTCTTTGCCCTGCTGGCCCGATTGTCGTTCGCACCCTCGATGTGGCCAGCGACAAGCCGCTAAAGTTCGCCGTCAGCAGCCTAGAAGAGAAAGATCGCGGCTATCGCTTTCTGGTCGACAACCTCGCCCTGATCGAACGTCAACTCGACGCCCTCTCAGAAGCGCAGCGGATGACCGGCCGAGAGGTAAGGGTCATGGCGCCGATGCTCGGCTCACCTAGCCAGGTGCGCTACTTTGCCGAACTTGTTCGAGCGCGAACCAGCTTTAGAGTTGGCGCGATGATTGAACTGACGTCTCTGGCAAATCAAGTTGACGAACTAGCCGGCGTGGTTGATTTTGTGTCGGTAGGAACCAACGACCTGAGCCAAGACCTGTTTGAAATCGACCGCAACTCCCCTGCCAAACCCGAACTGCTTGATCACTGGCAACCGCGTTTGATCGAGCTGATTGGTCGCGTAGCTAAAGCCGCCCAAAGTGCCGAGATCGAATGCTCGGTCTGCGGTTCGGCCGCCAGCGACCCTACTTTCGCAGTGGTACTAGCCGGGTTAGGGGTCGGCTCGGTGAGCTGCACCCCTGCTGCGGTTTCGAACGTTCGTGAAAGCTTGATGGCCTTCGACCTAGCAACCGCGACCGAAGCTGCAGAAATCGCGGTCCATTCCGAGTCCAACCTGGCCGCCAAGCAGGCCGTGCAAGCGTTTTTGACCCAGAACGGCGCGAAGTAGCCGAGCTTTGGTGCAACGCAACAATTCGCAACGAAATGGCACAGCGGTGCATCCGAGATTAGATTCGTAGCATGCCCATTTATGACAACATCACCCAGGTAGTCGGAAACACTCCGCTAGTTCGCATCAACCGCATCATTGATGGCGGTGCCGAGGTTCTCGCCAAGCTTGAGTTCTATAACCCTTCATCGTCGGTCAAAGACCGCATCGGTATCGCAATGATCGACGCAGCCGAGGCTACCGGCGAGCTAAAGCCAGGTGGCGCAATCGTTGAGGCAACCTCTGGTAACACCGGAATCGCCCTCGCCATGGTTGGTGCAGCGCGCGGATACCGTGTGATTCTGACCATGCCAGATTCGATGTCGCGTGAGCGTCGTGCCCTGCTTCGTGCCTACGGTGCCGAGCTAGTGCTCACCCCTGCTGCCGAAGGCATGCGCGGTGCGGTTGCCCGGGCCGAAGAAATCGGCCTAAACCAGGGCGCTGTTCTAGTGCGCCAGTTCGCCAACCCGGCAAACCCTGAGATTCACCGCAACACCACCGCTAAAGAAATTTGGCGCGACACCAACGGCGAAGTTGCCGCCCTGGTTGCCGGAATCGGCACCGGCGGAACCATCACCGGCGTTGGTCAGGCTTTGAAAGAGCTCAACCCAGACATCAAGATCATCGCCGTCGAGCCAGCTGCTTCGCCGATTCTCAATGGCGGAACCCCAGCCGGTCACCCAATTCAGGGCATCGGTGCCAACTTTGTGCCAGAGGTTCTAGACACCAACGTCTACGACGAGGTCTTAGATGCTCCGACCGAAGAAGCCGTAAAGTGGGCTCGTCTCGCAGCATCGGGTGAGGGAATTCTCGCCGGAATCTCTTCGGGTGCAGCGCTGTGGGGTGCCAACCAGATCGCCTCGCGCCCAGAGTTCGCCGGCAAGAAGATCGTCGTGATCATTCCATCGTTCGGTGAGCGTTACCTTTCGACCATTCTCTACAAAGACTTGGTCGAACTAGACAACTAGTTTTTAGTGGGTATCCCTCGTTTAGACTTGGGGTACTTTGATAAACATTCGTGAAGACATCCGCGCTGGTCTGGCCAAAGACCCCTCAGTGCGCAGCGGGTTCGAACTCTTTCTAACCTCGCCGGGTCTGCATGCCGTTTGGGGTTATCGCGTGGCTCATCAACTCTGGAAGTGGCGTCGTCGCATTCTTGCCCGCATGCTTTCAAACTGGATGCGCTTTCTGACCGGCATCGAGATTCACCCGGGCGCCACCATCGGCAGGCGCTTCTTCGTTGACCACGGAATGGGCGTGGTGATCGGTGAAACCGCCGTAATCGGCGACGATGTTTTGATTTACCACGGCGTAACCCTGGGTGGCAAAGAGTTCACTCGAACCAAGCGCCACCCGACCATCGGCAACAACGTGATGATTGGGGCCGAGTCGATTGTGCTTGGCAACATCACCGTCGGTGACAACGTGAAGATTGGCGCTGGCTCGGTTGTGACCAAGGATGTTGCACCAAACTCTGTAGTTATCGGCGGGCGCACGCAGAGCTAGAAGTTTTTACTTCTTCCACGCCTTGTAGGCGTATTTCTGACCTGAAATGGTTTGTTTGGCAATCGTTGCGCCGGTCACATTGGCGATAGCTGACTTCACAGTAACCGTTCCTGCTGATGAGGTCGTTAGCGTCACGTAGCCCTTGCCAGTGACCTTCACCTTGACCTTGACGCCCTTGACCGGCACATAGTTCAAAGTGTCAAAGTTTGAGGTCACCTTGATAGTCGTCGCGGTTGTCGAAGCTCTTGAAACTTTGATTGAGGTAGGAGCTTCGCATGACTTGCGCTCTTTGAGCACGTTCGTCGAGAAGGTCCACTTCGGGGTAGAAGGCTTCGGAGCGAAAGCTACTTTAGACCCGTTTGCGTAGGTCACTGAGCCGCTGGTTAGGTTGGTTGGCACGAGGTAGATCCAAGGCTGACCAGTAACCGTCACCTTTGCGCCATTTTTGAATTTGTAGCTTGTAGTTGCAGTAGAACTCGAACGTGACCAAGTGATGTCATAGATCTTGCCGTCTCGAAGCAAGAAGCCAAGCCCCTTACCGACAGAGTTGGTATAAGGAACCGAGTCTGGCCCACCCTCTGGCATGATTCGGCAGGTGAACGCGCTTCCTGCATTCTTTGCGGTGGTGAATTGGATGATTGCAGTTGCCGAAGAGGTTTGGCCTGCGACGCTCTTGCCACCAACAACATCGATGGTTGCGCTTCGACCCGAGGCTTCGTAGATCCAAACCTTCTTGGATGCACTCCAGGTAATCGTGCGAGGAATCGGGTCGTTGTATGGGGTCTTGCGGTAAATGATTTTCATCGACTTGATCGACTTGCCAGACGATTTAACCGATGTAGGTACAGAACCGGTCGACAAACCGGCCTCTTTAAGAATGTTCGCGTTTGACATACTGACGCCTGCACCACGACCGGCAACTTTGGTGCCTTTTAAGAAGTCGCAGAACGGGTCTACGCAGCCTGGTGCAAAGTACATCTCACGAAGGTTCTCGTTCGAGTTCACCCTCAAAATGTGTTTGGTTCGAGAAAGCAGATTGAGCATGATTGAACGCTCTAAGCTTCGACCTGAGGCAAAAACACGAACCTTGCCGAATTGGTCTAGAACCGGAAAATCGGTTTCACGAAGGCTGCGCACCGGGCCAACCACGGCCGGAACCTTATCTGTTCCATAAAGCGCCATGTGTCTGGTGAAACCACGCTCAACCGGAGCAACATAAATTAGCGCGGCCGCCTTTAGACCCTTCAGGGGGTAAGCACCTTTTTGATGGGCAGGAACTTTGACGGCCACAACGCCGCTTTCTCCTGGCACAACATCTGGCGACGTTGAAAAACTTTTCGGGCCAGTGGCTACCGCTGATGCGGGCGAGACCAGGCCAAGTACAGAACCAACTAGGCCAAGTGCAGTGGCAAGGCCGATGAAGGCACGAAAGATGCTTGGTTTCTTGGTCACAGTTAAGTTTTGCATGGGGTCAGGCCTTCAACAACAGAGCGGCGATTTTCGTCAGGCGATACTCAGTAATCTGCTCGGATGCACGATCACTTTCAGCAATCTCAGAAACGTCATTCAGGCAGATGACCGATGGCGGCCGACGCAAAGCAAGGTTGGCGATTTTCGCTAGCGATGATTTTGCGTTCAGAACGATGTATGAGTAGGTGAGCTTGCCACCCATAACTGCTTGCCCCGTGCCGTATGCCAAGAAGTTGTGCAGCCACTCAGGAACAAGATCGGCCTCGGTTCTAAATCTGTTTGCGCTGGTGGCCTTGAGTTCATCGCCAAACTGAACCCACATCTGTTGCATCGTTGACTTGCGCATCGGGTGTGGGCCGTGCTGAATGCTTCGCATCGAGATTTGCAACCCAGCAGCTATTGCCTTCTGAACCGTGTGCTGCCTAGCCAGGTGAATCACGTCTGCATCGGCCACCGAGAACCCGGGCAAAGTAGTTCTGGTGTATCTAATCAGGCAGCGACCGTGTGAATCGAACCATGCTGAAGGAATCAGGGGGCGGCCAAAGAGAATGTCGTCGTTGAGGTAAAGGAAATTCTCTGCGAGGCCTTCGATTCGATGCAGGTGAGCAGTGATCACGTGGGAGTTGAAGGTAGGTAAGAACTCTTTTGGAATAAAGGACTCGTGGTCAACGACGGTAACTCGATCGGCTAGGTCGCCTAAGTCGGGTGTCTGGCCGTCGGTGACGAGCCAAATTCTATTAACCCAGGGTGCATTCTTTAGCAACGTGGCGATCGAGAAGTAGAGCTCGTTCCGGCTGGTAAAGCGGCTGTCTGAGGTTCCGTGAGAATCAGCTTCGGCAGAGAACTTTCTCTTCTTTTCCAGCCACTTAGGGTCTGAACCATCCACCCAAAGATAGACAGCGTCAACATCGAAAGGCACATCGTGAATGCTCATCTGTGCGAGGTTCTGATCGAGCGACAGCAACGTGGCGTCGGTCGCCGAAGCGCCAATCTCGCTAATCGAGCCGTTCCAACCTGGCGAAGTGAAATTTCCCTTGGACGTTTTCTTCCAAACCTCAACAGGCACCCCAGTTGCCAGTTCAGATGAACGTTCGCAGACGTATATAGTTCGTTTTCCCTTTTTTACTTCATTGAAAATTTGACCCGACTTCAGTGTCTCAGCAGATGGCGGCTCAATGTTGTTCGGCTGGCCTGGCACCCAACGTAGTTCAAAATCTGGGTGACTGTGCAGCCATTCGAGAAACTTACTGAGGTCATTTGACCTGATGCCGATTGGGGCAACTTGCCAATAGCTAACCGGCACAGCAAAAGCCGACCCAAATTCAAGTAGTCGGGTTCGAAGTTGAAGTTGGCTTTGATGGGTAACTGGGTGAATTCGCTCGTTGACCCAAGCGGCACCGGGCGCCTGCTGCTCTTTCTTGCGCGGGCTAGAAAAGCTGAACAAAGTGTTTAAGACGAGGCGCTCGAGTGACGTACCACCAATACGGGCAACAATTCTCTGCATCGACTTCATCTCAATCACTCCAAGTCTATGGTCGCACCAGAAGGCTGAGAGCTTGAGATCGTTACGACGCGAGGTCGAGAAACTTCAAGAATGCTGCCGACTAGTGACTCGACCGACTTTGAGCGCGTGTGGATTTCGTCGTACATGACGAGCGAGTGACCCGGTTCAAACAGGCGATCAGATTCTGGAGCAAAAAGCGCATGGCTGGTTCCGTTGGAACGCAACATCATCAAATTCATTGGGTGGTGTTTGAGATAGAAAACCTTGTCTGGCGAGAAAGCCTTCAGCAGAACTTCGCAGTCGCCGGCAGTTGTGGTTGGAATTACCCTCAGGTTGATTCGCTTACCCGCCATCAAACCTTTGGTAGCAAAGAACAACTTGAAATAGAGGTAGGTAGAAATTTGATTAGTTGCTAACGTCAGTTGACCCGCTGCCGAGTCAACGCCGCACTCGAAAAGCTCTTTTGCGGCTGCACGCATCGAAACTCCATTAAATGGGTCAGAGAAGTGCGTGAAGATGACCGAGGATTTCGACTTACCCGGAACACTTACTTTCGTTGGAACCCAGACCCCCGTTGCCTTTGCCGCCGTGCGCAAAGCGAAGTTCACGTAGCGAAGAAACCTGAGCTTTGAGCCTCTTGAGGCGAACAATCCAGGCTCACTGAACGGCTTATTCGAAATATGTTCTCTGTGATTGTTGAGCAATTGCTCGATCGCATCGACAAATGCAGCATCTTCATCGGATGTGGGTTTTCCGTAGTGGTATTGGCGTAGTTTTTGTAGTTCTCCGTCCTTAGCTGCGGCCAACTTAGTAGCACTCGCGATGTGCTCATCTAGCGACTGCAGCGAATCTGTGGCTATTGGTCGCAGTGAGGTGAAAATGGCCGCATCGGCAACCAGCGCCTTCGAGTCGCTCGGCTTAGTTATCATCAGGGGCTTGCCGGTCACGAGCCAGTCGTAGGCCACCGCCGAGACATCCGTGATCATCAAATCAAGTTCGTTCAGCTGCCAACCAAAGGCCGAGTTATCTACATAGTGGCGCACGTTAGAGGTCTTCGATTGGTTGTGCGCCTTCAGCAAAGCACGGATACTCGCATCTGCCGCGGCAACCTTTGGGTCTCGGCTTCCCGAAAGTGGGTGCGGTCGATAGACCACTTGGTAGCCGAGGTTGACCAGCCGTTCTACAAGTTCAAGGCCGTGAGTGTCAATCGAGCAGTAGCGGGTCGCCCTTGTCACGCCCTCCCAGGTGGGTGCGTAAAGCACCGAACGAACTTCGCCGCCGGGCTTAGGGTAGTCGGCGGGTGTAGCTAGAACATCTTTGATTTGTGGCCGACCGATGAGCTTGATGCGGCTCGGGTTGTAGTTCTTTACGTTTCGAGCAACTCGATCGGCAGCAGCCTGCCCTGCCGCAAAGTAGTAGTCATAGCGTTTGAGCGTGTTTTGAAACATGTATGCCTTGTCAGACTCACCATGCGAAACCCAAACATGAACACCGGCTAGATAACGAAGCGCATAGAAGTTCTTTGCGTTCTGGTTTGGGTAGAGCAGCACCTTGGGGCGTTTCGACGACAGAAAGTCAGCGATCCCTTCCTGGCCTTCTACGCGAAATGCCTGCAAACCGGTTCCCCAGAGTTCTTCATCGGCAAAGTTTGATGTGTAGAGCACCCCAACTTTGTAATGTTGGGCCAGACGCTCTAAAGGTTGAATCCACTGGCGAAGCTGATAGAGATTCTGCGTGCCAGAATCTAGAAACACGAAAACTACATCCATGGCACCCCCTCACTTCTTTCGGTCATATCCAACGAGTTAATTTCAACACCAATCAATGGGTTACGCGTCAGAAAACCTGTGATTCTCAAGAATTACTAATACTCTGGCTTTTGCTCAAGACGGGTGTTTAAAAAGTCTTCCAAATAACAACTTCGCCCAAACCGAAATCTCTCAAGGCCGCCTGGGATTCAAGAGAATCTGCCATCAGCCGAGGGGTCTGTGCAAAATATTCTTGAGCTAGCTGCAGAGATGCCACCAACGTTGACTCAGATTCTTGTAACCCGAATACCAGCGTCACTGAGTCTGGTTGAAGATCTGGCAGTAACTCATTGCGGGCCTGCAAGGCATCTGAGTGAATGATTAGCGAAGTGCATCCGGCCGCATTTTCTCGATCGAGGCGGGTGACCTGGCCCTTGGTCAGAAGCGCTTCGAGTTGGGCGCTCGGCTGAGCATTTGGCCTCATGATAGACGGAACATGAACCACAGCCACCGTCTTTTTCAACTTCGACTGAGCCTTGACCTGCTTGAAAACCAAGTCGAGCCATGGTGTCTGTATCGCAAGGTTCGTAACCACGACAAAGTCGACAACAGGCATTTGCTCTGAGCCCGATGAAGAGGCTGGAATCACAAACGGGCGCTTCTTCACGGAGCGTTCGAGGTATAGCCCGCCCTCGACCAATTTCATTTCTGCGTGCCAGTCGCTGAACTTACGAACATAATCACGACGAGCACCGATGATGCCTCGCACGGTTGAGTTTTTGCCGCCACCAGTGAGTGACTCGGTGTGGAATCTGGTGAAACTTAGCAAGCCAGCATTGATTGTTGGTGCAGAACCAAGGCCGAATTTTGCATTTATGCGGTGGTGGTATTCAGTGTCAGCGCCAAACTTCACCTCATCCCAGTACCCGAGCTCGGTGAACACAGGATTGCGCTTGAACAGTAGCGAAGACGAGTTTTGGCGCAAAATCTCGCGACCGTATTGGGCAAAAAAGTGCAAGCTACCCGGATCGATTCGCACCGAGCGGCTCATGTTGGCAACCATTGTCTCTTGGTTCTGCATCGCCAGCATCTGTCGTTCGATTTTGCGCGGATGTGACCAGTCATCGGCGTCGTGAACGGTTATGACGTTTCCGTGAGCAAACTGCAGTGCATAGTTGCGCGATGCATAAGCACCCTTATTCACCTTGTTCGCAAGCACTCTGATTCGAGAGTCAGCGGCAGCGAGAGCGTTAGCCACAGCCAGGGTTTCGTCGGTCGAGCAGTCGTCGACGATGATTACCTCGAGGTTGCGCCAAGTTTGGTTGAGCAAGCCGCGAACCGCGGTGGGCAGCCACTGCGCACTGTTGAAAGCCGGCATGATTACCGAAACTTTGAGCGCTGAGTTAATGCCAGCGTGCTCAGGTAGTTCACACTCGAGTTGATCGAATAGCTCCACACCAAGATCTTTATTCAACTGCACCGGCTCTAGGTCTCGTAGTGCGAGAACTGCGTTGATCCACTGCAGTTGAAGTTGTTGTCCAAGTTCTGGAACAGTCGATAGTTTTGCGCCCGAGACAAGATTGGCCCCAGCCAAAAGTGAGTCTTCGGTGGTGCGCCGACTTGCATCGAGAAGGGCCACGAAAGACTCGCTCGCAGCAAAGTCAACGGTTTGCCTTAGACCCTCGAGCCTAAGCACCAGTTCACGGTCGCTACCCGAATATCGGTCGGGTGAAATCCAGTAAGCCTTCATGTGAGCAGAGGCCAGGCTCAACAGTTCAGCATCGTTTGAGGTGTGTGCCCACGAAAGTAGTTCTGACAAGGCCCTGCGACGATGGTCTGGGGGAGTTGCCGGACCATAAACCAGACCGAGCAGATCTCGCAGCCCGAGATCATCGAACCCGGTTCGCAAACGATCGATCGCAAGGTAGATGCGATAACTCCAATTTGCGTTTGCGCTAAAGGTTTCTAGTTCGGCCACCCAAGCTGAAGTTGCTTTCAGAAACGGGGCTAGGTCTTCTTTTATCTCTTGGGCTTCAGAACGAAGATCCGCTACCGACTGAGCAACGTTGAGCGAAGACATCCTGGCAACCGGGCTCAGCGAGTTCTGACGATCTAGTTCAATGTTTCGACATTTGTGAATGACGCGGTCGCACCGAATTTCGAGGTGCTCAATCGTGAGGTTTAGTTTGCTGACCTGTCTAAAGGTGCGGTCAACTTCGCCACGAATCTTCTGGCCGCGAGAGTTTTGAAAAGCCTCACGGATGTCGCGCAACTTGGTATCGAGTTTGTTTGCTCTATCTTCGACTTCTTGAGCGGTGACGCTGATTTTGCCAAGCGTTTTCTTGGTTCTCGCTAGCGAGGAACGAATTTTGGCTAACTCTGTCACAGCTCAAGCCTAGGCTGATTTTGTGAGTATTTCGTTCATTTAGTTTCGCTACCATAGTCAAATGAAAACAACGGCAATTTTGGGTCAGGGCTACGTAGGTCTGCCTCTTGCAGAGGCACTTACTGAAGTCGGCGACATCGTCTTGGGCTTCGATGTGAACGATGCGTTGGTTCAACGCCTCAACTCCGGCTCATCGCATATTGATGACATCAGTGACGAGTCGTTGCAGCGCATGATTGCCGCAGGTTATCGCGCAACTTCATCGGCTTCAGACTTGGCCCTTGCCGACGTCATTGTCATCTGCGTTCCTACCCCTCTACAGTCCTCTGGTGCCCCAGATCTGACCTACGTAGAAAATGCATCAGCGTTGGTTGCCGAAAACATGAAACCCGGAGCGCTCGTGATTCTTGAATCTACGACCTACCCCGGCACTACCAAAAACCTACTTCGACCGCTGCTAGAAGAGGCCGGTCGAAAACTAGACGAAGACTTTATGCTCGCTTTCTCTCCCGAGCGAATTGACCCGGGCAACACCAGATTCAACATTAGAAACACCCCAAAAATCGTTGGAGGCGAGAGCCAGAAATCTGGTGAGGCCGCGGCCGATTTCTACAGACGTTTTGTTTCAGAGATTCACGTCACGCGTGGCACCAAAGAAGCCGAAGCGGCGAAGCTGCTCGAAAACACCTACCGCCACGTAAACATTGCTTTGGTGAATGAGTTGGCAATGTTCTGCCACGACCTAGGCATTGACATCTGGGAGGTCATCCGCGCCGCTTCAAGCAAGCCATACGGTTTTCAGGCGTTCTACCCAGGGCCTGGGGTCGGCGGACACTGCATTCCTGTTGACCCGGCCTACCTTAGCTATGAAGTCAAGAAACGTCTGGGCGTCGACTTCAGGTTCATCGAGACAGCCATGGACATAAACAACGGGATGCCCAGATACGTGGTCTCTCGCGTGCAGCGAATTCTGAACCGCGAAGGAAGACCCCTTCAAGGCTCTAAGGTTTTGCTTCTTGGAATGGCATACAAGCCAGACATTGCTGACCTTCGAGAGTCGCCGAGCCTTGAGATTTTTGAGATTCTGCAACAAGAGGGTGCCGACGTTTCGTACCACGACCCACTAATCACGTCACTGCGAATCGGAGACCACAAAGTAGCCGGTGTGGCAAACCTAGAGGCCGCAACTGCCGAGAGTGACGTCGTCGTGCTACTTCAGGCCCACTCTGCCTATAACATTGACGATTTGATTGAACGCTCTAACTTTTTCTTCGACACTCGCGGCGTGACCAGGGGCGACAAGGTGGAGCGCCTTTAAACAGAGTCGACTCGGTTTCGACTACTGCGCAAAACGCTTCGCCAAGTGGCGTTTGTCATGAAGCTGATACTCGGCAAGAATTTGGTCGTCGGCCTTCGATAGTGCATCAAAGTAGTCGTTTTCAAAACTTAAATGTGCCGAATCTCGAATACCCGCCACACGCTGCAGAAGCTGTTCAATGTATTCAACCTCGCTGACATCTGATGCGAAGATCGACGGCACTTGTGCTTCACGCTTATGTGCGACGAGAGCACTCGAAAAAAGCCTGAGTCTTGGTGCGTCAATGGGAGCAAGACCTAGGCGAGCGGCTGCAAACCCAAGCGCAACGGCGGTGTCAAGCGAAAAGTCTCGGCCAGCGGCTGGGCTGCGAACAATACGTTCGAGCAGCGACTCTCTGGTTGAGCCAATTTGAGCCTCGGTGAGAGCGGCGAGCTGAATCGAGTCATCTCTTCTGCCCTCCTGAAAAAGATTGCCTTCTTCTTCTTGCTCAAGCGGGTACATCCAGTTTTCGCCTCTTGCAATCGACCAGAGCCCAAATCCGCGGTTGGCGGCTGCAACAGCGAACCACACATCGGCCATGCCGGGGGTGCCAATTTCTGAGTAGCTGAGCTGCCAATACCTGCGATTGAAAAGCAGTGTTCCAGTGCCAATCATGTCGGCGGGAGTAATGGCCGGTGATTCATCTGAGAAGTGCCAAAGGTGGCGGTTTGAAAGTAAACGTTTTACCGGCTTCGGATACACCGATGCGTGTACTCCAACCGCGTTAGCGCCTCCGAGCAACTTATTTACTCGAATCAATTCGGCTATGTAATTCGCTGGGTAGAAAATGTCGTCATCGGCGGTGGCATAGAAAGTTGCCTTGGTTTTATCTAAGAAAAAGAACTTTCCGTTGTCACGAACATCACCGTGTTTCTGTGATCGGGCCACCTTAATTTTCGCGTGGTTCAGAAACTCTGGCACGCTTTCGTAGTTGTTTAGGTAGACACCCATTTCAGAAACTTGCGGAAGAAGCGCTTCAACTACTTGGCGCAACGATTCTTGTCGAGAAGGGATACTGGCTAGGCCAACAAACACGGTGTCGGTTTGGCTTGCAGAGTTCAACATCGAACGCATTGGCTGAGCTAATGGCGAGCGGGCCAACCGTCTAACTATCGAACGCAAGCTTGCACTCAATTTGGCCTCCTGAGCAGAGCCAAATGAGGCCCACAAACACCAGAATAACTGCAAAAACAACTGGCAAGTTCTGAAAGCGCTTGGGTTTCTAGCACCGGTGCGCTTGATCAATCTCGAAACCCGCATTACTTAACCTCCACTTAGCCATTAGTCCATGTTCTGGTCACTTGCGTTTCACTAAACTCGACACGTGGAACAAGAACGAGTGCATAAACGCGCGCTCTGGAAGTCGCTTCCCATTGCACTGATGGGTAAGCTGCTCGAACGGCGCGGCTCGGTTCAACGCGCCCCGAACATCGCGCTTATCGAGGTCACTGAATCCACCGCTGCAGCCTTTGTAAGTTCGGTGCCTAGTCTCGTGGCAGATTTTGATCGCATAGTGGTGCTTTGGCGCTCACCAGCACCGTCGCCGGCGCTACCTAAATCTTTCATGCTGGTTCAGGCAAGCGAAGAGTTCAAGAACCGCTGGTCTCTGCTGCATCACTGCGCCGATGGTTTCGTGTTTCCGCTTCGCGCTGGCTTTTCAAGAAGCCGTGAGCAGCAGAGAGCATTGAAGGCTCAGCTGTTTTCCCATGGAGCAAACTGTGTGGCTGGCTACGCAAACCTAAAACAGCACCTAGACCCAGCAGCGCCTTTAGCTGCTGACTTTCGAGGGCCGGTGTTGGTTTCATCCCTTGAGATTAACCAAGTCGTTTTCGATCAGCGGTTTCTGAAAATCAGACCGAGTGAGCTAGCAACAGATTCCGAGACCAAAGACCTAGCAACGCTTGCTAGCAAGAGGCAATCACCGCTCTTGGCTATCGACACTCTCGAAGTTGAGCAACAAGAAAACCAACTAACGGGCGAGCTTTCACTTGATTACCAATCAAAGTCGGTATCTCGAGACAAGCTAATCGAAACTCTGATTCGCATGCCCAGCCTCTCGAAGGGCCTAAATATTCGCACCGCGAGACTGTGGAGCAGCATTTGGCGAGCACTTGGTTACCCGGCTGCCACCAACGTCACAGCCGACCAGGTTCGGGCGCTTGCTGTTCACCGAGCCGCCAGCAAACCATCGCTTGCAGAGGTTGAGAAGGCAAATAGCACCTTGAAAATTCTGGGAGCCGCCAAGTGAGTGCCCCCAAGAAACGACGAGTTTCTGGTATTTCAAGGCTCGTTGCTGCCGCTAGGCGTGAATACGACTACCCAAACATCACCCGTGGTTACCTTGACGCGTCGTTTGAGGCAACCCTGACCACCATTACCAAAATCGCAGACAGCCTGCACGATGCTCGACAAAGTTCGGCTGCTGATGAGCCCCTCTTGGTTGAACTTCAGCGGCTGATTTCGAGCGAAGGTGGGCACATTCATCGGGGTGCTGCACTGCCTTTGCTGGCAAGTGTTTCAAAACGAACCCGAGACCTAGATGCGCTCGAGAGGCGTGTGGGCCGGGCAAAGCACAAACTCAACAGGTTGCAGTCAGAGACATGGGTTCTTTACCAGACATCCATCAAAGGGCTAAAGACTCAGGAAGCAAAGCTCGAGGCTCTGCAAACCAGACTTGAGCAAACGCAAAAATACACCGAAAAGCAAAAAGCAAGGTTGCAAAACTTGCTGGCCCTGGCCGACACAATCGAGAAACTAGCTTTGTGCCGCGTTCAACTCACGGCGGGCTTTCAAGCTCTAGCGATGAAAGACCTTCTGGCCGAGGGGTATGGACCAACCTCGCAACTGGCTGCCCGCCGCGTTGCCTTGGCCATTTTGGCGAGGTGGGCAAAAGCCCGCGATATCGAACCTTGGAACGAGATTTTTGAGGCTCACTATAACGTTGTCAAAGCCCGGTTTACCGAAGCCGAGGGCAAGGTAGCCAAGCCTTTTGCTAAGCCAAAAGCAAACGAATACTTTGGCTCTGGTGCAATCGAGACCCTGCTGGATGTCGCATCTGGCGCGACTCACAATCACGACGTCTTTCTGACCATGGCAAACCAAGTAGGCCGAGCCGTACAAGTTTTGCAGCAAGACGGTCGATACCGAGGAGCTATGAAACTTGCCTGGTTGAACGCCACGCTCGCCTTGGAAAATCTCGAACCTTTGTCTTTACAGGTGGGCGACAAAGAGAAGTTCGACCTGCTTTCTTGCACCATCGATAGCAAAGAGTTCATCGAAGACGGTCCTCTGGTTTCGGTGCTCGTGCCGGCCTACAACAGTGAAACTTGGCTGCCAACTGCGCTGAATTCGCTGGTCAACCAAACCTGGAGGAACCTCGAAATAATCATTGTCGACGATCAGAGCACCGATAAAACCTTTGCGGTAGCCAAAGAGTTCGCGGCGAAGCATCCGAGGGTGAAGGTTCTGCAAAACCCGGTCAACGCCGGCCCATACGTCGCCCGCAACCTTGCCTTGAGCCACAGCAGCGGGGTGTTCGTGACCGTTCACGATGCTGATGACTGGTCGCACCCAAGAAAAATTGAACGCCAGGTTTCAGCATTGCTCAATCGCCCAGGTGTGTTGGCTAACACCTCGCAAACCGTTCGCGTGAATCCGAGCAATCTTCAGGTGCTTACTAGCGCAGGTAGAGCTGTGAGGCTCAACTACAGTTCGCTAATGTTCCGCCGAGCTGAAATTACGCAAGCCTTGGGTTTCTGGGACCCGGTGCGTTTCGGAGCCGACTCGGAGTTCATTTCGAGAATTGAAACCTTCTTCGGCAAAGGCTCGATTGATTACCTCGAATCTGGACTGCTTAGCCTCGTCAGGTCAGTTGAATCGTCACTTACCTCTGGTGGCGTTGAAGACCGCCTCAAAGGAGCCCGCAAACTCTACAAGCGCCTCTTCACCGAGTGGCACGCTTCTTGCGAGGTAGACCCCGATGCTCTTCGCTTAGACCCGCAAGCTGCCCGAAAGTTTCAAGCCCCGAGAAAATCACTCGGCCTCGAAGAGCCAACCGAATCAATGCCATTGGTGTTTATCGATGATCTCAGCGAGGTTGCCGACCAGTCTCTACTGAAAACTCTCGAAGAAAGGCATCTTCTTCAAACGGGTAGCGGATACGTTCACGTGGCAAACCCGCATTTTCCGGTAGCGGCCGAATCTAAAGAACTTGTTCGCAGGGCGATCGACGAAAAAGTGATGAACGTGCGCCTACTCGGCGATGAATATGGCCGCAAGCTCAAGCTGCGTTCACTTCGCACCATCATTACAGCGTCTTGCCTAATCGAAAAATATGACCTAATGACACCTTTTGAGTCGAAGGTCATTGAAGTGCTTTTCGAATCTGAGGCTGACGCTGACCAACTTAGCCAGATTTTGAAGAACTGCGTGAACACTCTAGGTTCACAACCGTCAACTTTGCTCGCGAAGAACGAGCGTGTGAAGAATGCGCTTCAGGCCGCACAAAACGCCGGCTGGGATGTTCGCCTGTTCTAGCTCTTAGCCCGAGTAACCCGGCTGAAATGGAACGCTCACAATGTAAGGCGTCATTCCCGAGCGACGCTTGAAATTGTAGAGTCCCTCGCCGCCATTCTGCGCTCCGCCGTACATCAAGTAGCGCAAGCCAGAATCTGCTCCCCAGTTCTGAGTTTTAGCAAGTTCGACAAACTTCTGGGCAACAAAGTTGACCACCCCTTCGGCGAGGTGATCGGCATGCCCCATGATCTGCGCAAAGGTTGCAAATTCACCAAATCGCACGACCGACAGATAGGCCAGCAGTTTCTTGCCAACAACCAAATCGCCCTGTCGATACTCGGCATCTTCGACAAAAACTCCGAACAGTTGCCGCCAGTGGCGATCACATTTAGGTAGCACGGGGTCTATCCATCTAGTCGGCAAACCACCAAGTTCTTCGATTGACTTGGTCAGGTTAGCTCTGATTTGACCTCCGGAACGAACATCCTTTGATGTATTGATTTCGTAAAAGTCTGCAGTGTGATTCTTCGCATGCATGCGTTCAAACTTGTAGCCGGCGCGTTCGCTCTTCTGAAATTGGTGGCGGTAGGTAGCTGGGCGCGAATAGATCCACTCGGTGAAATCTCCTACCGTCTCTAGGTCGATCATCATCGGCGTGAACCTCGGTGGTTCGACCTGTTCGGCACGTCGGTGCGCTTGGTAAAAGTAGTTTTCGAAGCCGGTGGCCGCAGATTGCACAATTTTGAGGCAGTCATCGTTGCAACCGGCGTCAGGCGTAAATTGAAAACTTGGCTCAATGATTTCTGTGATGACCAGGTCGGCATATTTGCACGCAGCCGAGCGCAGTTCTGCACTGGGCTGCGTTGGCGAGGGTGTGGCGGCGTTCATGGGCGATTCAAGCTGATGCGCTGCGCTACGCGTTTGCGCTTGCAACTCGGCCTTCTGCGCTGCCCGATCTGCCACGGCCGCACCGAGCCCTTGAGCCATGGCCGATTCGATCATCGTGCGATAGGTTTCGCCTTGAAAATGGAGTGTGTTTCCCGGGCCGCAAGACCCAACATCGGCCAACGCGAGATTGTCTTTGGCTACAACGCCCCCGAAGAACGTATTCGGCGACTGCTCTGCAACGAGAGCACCGAAACGGTAAAAGTCGCTCTGGCGGTCTTCTAGCTTCGGGTAGTAGTCAACCTGCTGGTTGAGAAACAGCACAGGCAGGCCTGGGGCTAGCTCGCGCATCCGAGAAATGAACTCGGTGGCATTTCTCACCGCATCGGCAAGCGTTGCTCTGCCTAGTTCTTCATGCTTCACCAAGAAAGACTCTCGGTCTTTGAGATGCTTAGGGTGGATCCAGAACCTAGGCCCACCCGCACGGTTTCGCCAAAGACTGAAGTTCATGTCGGCATATGAGTCGAGCATGAGCAAGTCTGCGTCGGCACAGTTGAGCACATCTCTGTTCGCTTGCCCTAAGTAATAACTCGCCAGAGTGCGAGGCATGTCGGCGACTTCAGAGATGGAGTTCAGGAAGTCCTCGGTTAGAGATAACCCATTTAGCGTGTCTAGCAGTTGCGCGAAAGTAGATTTTTGGCTCTGGCGAAGGGCAGGTGCTCGATCGAACAAATCGGCATTGAGTGCCAGTGCCCGCCGAGAGGTGCAGTCGCCCCGAGCCACGATTACGAGAGGACCATCGACCCCGCTGGTTAGCTTCTGAAGCATGTCATAAGTCTAACTTTTTGACCAGAGATGACCGGCAACTGCCAGCATCGTTTGCTCGACTGCAGCCGACTATTCCTGTTCAGGAGCGAGGGTAGGTGTAGGCAAACCCTTAGAGATAAAGGCTAATGCATCTGCTCTCACTGAGACCGGAAGCGAAGCTACCAGCGTTAGCGACCCTTGCGAGTCTTGGCGCAATAGGTAGCGAGCGGTAGCTCGTGCGCTGAGGTTGTCAGTACCGAAGAGGCTGAGATTGACAGGATAGATGATCTGATAAGGAGCCGGCGCTTCATCAAAACCAACTGGCGGCACTGGCTTTGCGGCAAACTCCATAGTTACCGATACAGCTGTTTCGGTCTTCGTAGTTTTCCACTGAGAGGCGGCGGTTTGAATCGACGTCATGTCTGGTGTGGCCCCAAGCGGAAACTTCTCAACGTCGACCAGAAGGTTGGCTGCCATCGGAGTTACCATGGCGATGTTGCTCAACGCCGTGAAAACAGCGCCAGGCATGAAGGCGATGGAGCCTTCTGGCAGGTTTTCAAAGTCGGCCACTTCGACCGATTCGCGTACATCAAGACTATGTGAGAGTTTTTTGCCCGAGTAATGCTGGTACCAAACTTCAAGAGCTGAAACCGCATCTTTTTGAGCGATGTTTACCAAGGTCAAAGGGCCATCTAACGGGGCTACGCCCGCGTTGTCTTCAAGAATTTGTGGAGCGTCCCAGGTAGTAATCGATCCATCTAGGACGCCCTGAACTGTGGCCGGGCTGAATAGAGCCGAAGCGCCAGCGCTTGAGGTGATCACAAAGACACCCGACTCGACGGCGTATGGCACCGTTGCGTAAGCGGAGCCACCGGGGCCGGATTGTGCGTTGCTACTTGCCACTAGTTCGGCCGATGCACCATCAACGATGCTGTAGCTCATGCCCGGGCAGTTTAGGGCGAGGTTTTCAGCCAAGAATGGTGCGCCATCGGCCACTTCTTCGCTGAAGTATGAAGGCACGTCACCTTCGACACAAGTGAACGATGCTTCTGCCAACGCAGCTAGAGCCTCTGGTGGCATCGGCGGGTCACAAGCAGTCAGCAGTGGGCTCACAAGCAGTAGTGCTGCTGCCAACTTAACACTCTTGAACTTCGATGACATTCTGACCTCTTACCTTTGATGATTTCCCTAGAAATAGTATTTGGGAGTAAAGGCCTAAGCCCTTACTCCCAAACACCATTTATTTTTTTATTACTTGACTGCGTTCAGGATTGCGTAAGCCTTGGTGCGGATCGCACCCTGAATCGGAGTGTACGACAAACCGTAAGATACCGAAGGGCCACAGACATTCAGCATGTACTGAAGGAACTTCTTTACGGTCGCACCCTTCTTGGTTACGGTCTTGCCGGCAGTGTTGACGATTGCGTAAGTGATTGCAGTCGCGTTGTAGCCACCGTTCACTGCTTTGTTGTAGTCGATGTCAACGTTTCCGTTGGTCTTCACTGCAGAGGTTGACTGAGCGTTTAGGAATGTTGCTGAACGCTTAGCGTCTGGTGCGTAGTACTGGTTGTTCTCGTTGCGTAGCAACACAGTCTTTAGACCAGATGCGTCCCTTAGGTCAAGGTAACCAATGGCGCCGACCGTTGCGGTAACCGTGGTCTTGATGTTGCTGCTGCTGGCGCCTGAGATACCTCGAGGAGTTGCGTCGCCAGTAGCCACTGCCCAGTCTGAGCTCTCGGTGAAGTTACCAGTGGTTTCAGCAAGGTAACCAGCAACGTTGAAGCTGGTGCCCGAACCTGCGGTGCGGTAAACCGGGGTGATGTTCTTCGAGGCCAGGCGGCCCAAAGCGGTCTTCACAGTGTTGACCTGAAGTGCCATGATCTCTGAGTGGTTCCAGGTGGTGATGTCACCCTTGAAGATCTTGGCAAGAACCTGAGGGGTCATCTTTACGTTGCTGACTGGCAGGTTATATGCAAACGCCAACGGTGCTGAAGTTACAGCAACATACTTGGCACCAGTAGGTAGGTTGTCACCGTTGGTGTTTGAGTAAATGAAGTCGGTTCCACCGAAGTTGTACTGCTTGTTGGCGAAGTTGTCTTTACCAGTCTGCGATGAGTTCTTGGTGTAAGTGACGGTTCCAGCGCTTGGGTAAGCTGCTGCAAAGTTGGCAGCACACGTGGTTAGCATGTTTCCGGCGAATGATGAGCCGCCTCCGACAATGTTGTCTTCGGTGGCTGCTGAAGCAGCTGGTGCTCCGATGAATGCTGAAGCAGCTAGTGCTAGTGCGGCTACGAGGCCTACGGACTTGCGCATTTTTCTCCTTTAGAAGTGATTTCCATTTTTTGGAACATCTTTAGGTAACCAGTCAGTGTTTACCAACTCGTATCTCGAATCTGTATTTTTGGTGAACGAATAGTGAACCCGTTCTCGCCGTTGATTGCGCCAGAAAGTTAGCCGAAGTGACCGTTCACATAGTCGTTGGTTCGGGAATCTTTGGGATTGTTGAAAACCTGCTCGGTTGAACCGAACTCAACTACGCGGCCCGGGGTGCCCTCTTCTGCCAAGAAGAACGCGGTTTGGTGGGCAACGCGCTGTGCCTGCTGCATGTTGTGCGTCACGATCACAATCGACATTGACTCAGATAGCTCTTGGATGGTCTCTTCGATGCGACGGGTCGAGCCTGGGTCTAGCGCCGAACAAGGCTCATCCATGAGAATCACGTCTGGCTGCATAGCTAGAGAGCGAGCGATACACAAACGCTGTTGCTGGCCACCTGAGAGTGATGTGGCCGGGTCTGAGAGACGGTCTTTAGCCTCGGTCCAGATTGAAGCGCGACGCAGCGATTCTTCGACGATATCGTCAGCGTCATAATTCTTGCGACCAGAGAGTTTTAGGCCTGAAAGAACGTTTTCGCGAATCGACATGGTCGGAAAAGGGTTCGGCTTTTGAAAAACCATGCCAATTTTGAGTCGCACTGTGGTTGGGTCGACAGTCGACTCATAGATGTCTTGTCCGTTGAACAAAACCTTGCCAGAAAACCCAGCACCCGGAATCAGTTCATGCATACGGTTCAGGGTTCGAATGAAGGTCGACTTGCCACAACCCGATGGGCCGATAAGTGCGGTGACCTGATTCACCGGAAAGGTTAGCGAAACGTCACGAAGAACGTGTCGGTCTCCAAACCAAACGTTGACGTCTTCTGAGATCAAGTGAGCGTTTTGCGTCTCTAGTTGATTCATTTTTTGACTACCTTCTTAGAGCTTTTCTTAGCTGTTTTTGATCTGGTTGCAAGGCGTGCAGCGGTAAAGATAATCGCTACGAAAATCAGAATTACAAGAGCGGCACCCCAGGCGCGTTGAAGGCTGGTGTCGTTCGCCGAGTCGAGGTTTTGATAGATGTAGGTCGGCAAAGCGGCCATCGACTCGAGCGGATTCAGTCGCGTGTCGTTTGCGTAGTTCACGGTTAGCAATAGTGGGGCGGTTTCACCGATGATGCGGGCGATACCAAGCAACACGGCTGTGATGATGCCTGACTTTGCCGCTGGCAGGGTCACGCTAAGAAAGCTGCGGTACGCAGGTGCGCCCAGAGCTAAGGCACCGTTGCGAAGTTCTACAGGAACAAGACGAAGGGCCTCTTCGGCTACACGGGTAACGGTCGGAAGCATTAGTGGGATGAGAGCCAGCGAGCCCAGCCATCCGGCATAGGTGGTAAAACCAGTGGTGATGAGGGCCGCATAGACGAAAAGGCCAGCAACCACCGAAGGCAAGCCAGACATGGCCTGAACCAAAGTTCGAACGGTGCCGCGAGCTTTGCTTGGAGTTTCGGTGAGGTAAACCGCAAGCGCGATACCCAAAGGAACGGTTACCAACGTGGAGAGTCCGACGATGACGAAGGTTCCGAGCACGGCATGGCCAACGCCACCGTATTCAAGCGAGGTAGTAGAGGTGATGTAGACGTTGTTCTGCGAGATGAACTGTGGTGAGAGCGCCTTGAAACCCTCGGTGATAACTGAGAAAAGCACCGACATCAGCAAAACTCCGACCAGGGTGCTGAAGAAAATCGTGAAGATAACGAGGCCGGCGTCGGCAACGCCCTTGCGCCCAAAAATCTTGAAGCCCACGAATGATGCGGCAGCAAATTGAAATGGCAAGAAGATCGTCAACATCGCGATTGTTCCGTCAATGTTGAAACCAAAGGTAAGTGCGACCGCAACTACGGCAGGCAGAACAGACGCCAAAATCATGCTGCGCGTGTTCTTCGGGTTGCGAATCTGCCACGGGCTCTTGTCAGGTCTAGGTAACGCCGGTAGCGCTGGGGTGGTCTGAAGGTTCTCCACGTTACTTCCTCCAAGGCTGGGCTTTAGCCACAATCCAGGCAGCCAACCAGTTGATCAAGAGGGTGATGACGAACAATACGAGACCGGCTGCGATGAGTGCCTTTACCTCTTCTGGTGAAGCAGCACCAAAGAACGAGACGATCATCGAAGCAATCGAACCACCGCGGCTCTCTACAACTTCGGCCCAGTTGATCTCGAAAGAAAGGTTTAGAACGAAGAAGATCGCCACGGTTTCACCAAGTGCGCGGCCCAAACCTAGAAGTGCACCACCGACGATACCGCCCGATGATGTTGGCAGAATCACCTTCAAGAAGGTGGATGAACGGCTAGCGCCAAGTGCAATCGATGCGTTGATTACGTCACGGTCTAGTTGGCTAAAGATTTCACGCGTTACCGAGGTGATAATCGGAACAATCATTACAGCCACAACCCAGCCGGCGATGAACGGGCTATTTACGAAGCTTCCGCTGGTGTTGTTGAAAAGCGGGATGAAGCCGAGGTTCTCGTTGAGCAGTTTTGCCCAGTGCGAGGCCACAGGGGTGAAGACACCCACGCCCCAGAGACCAATCACGATCGAAGGAATCGCAGCCAAAAGGTCGACAACAAGGGTCGCAATTTTTGCTACGCGGCCACTGGCAAAGAATTCAATGAAGTAGGCGGCAGCGATTGCCATGGGCACTGCAAGCAGCATGCCGCTAATGGCGATTAGAAGAGAGCCCCACAACATTGGGCCGATTTGAAAGATTAGGTTTTCTGGGTCTGCCGCACTCCACTGGCTGCCAAAAATGAATCCTGGGCCTTGTTTGGCCAGCGTTCCCCAAGACATGTATAAGAGGTAGCCAAGAATGAGGCCCACGATGGCCACAGCACCGATGGCTGCCGAACGAGCGATGCCAAAAAAGATTTTGTCTTGAACCGAGTGAGGCTTTGATGCCAACCGGCGCCGAGAGGGCACGGGTTTTTCTGTTTCTGAAGCGACGCTCATGCCTTTAGTCTGGCTAAATACGGTAAATGTTGGCTGTGGCAAAGGTTAACGGAAGGTGAATTACCTCGTGGTTGCCCACACGCAAAGCGCAGGTTGAGCATCCGTGATGGGGCGAGGTAAGGCAGTATTTAGACATGGATGCTGAAGTAGATGTCGTCATCGTTGGCGGAGGCCACAACGGTCTAACCGCGGCCGCTTACCTGGCCAAAGCAGGGCTGAGCACAGTAGTGCTCGAGCGACTCGATACCTTTGGCGGTGCAGCCGTATCGGCCCAAGCCTTCGACGGGGTTGCGGCCAAGTTGTCACGCTACTCATACCTGGTCAGCCTGCTGCCCCAGCAGGTCATCGACGACCTAGGTCTCGAGATCACACTTGCCGAGCGCCGATACTCCTCTTATACGCCGATGCCTGGTAGCTCGAAAGGGCTTCTGGTCGATAACCAAGACGCAACTGCGACCTCGCGGTCTTTTGAGTCGATTGACGCCGCAGATGATGCCAAAGCCTGGGGCGAGTTTTATGCCGAGACCGCTCGTGCTGCCGAGGTGCTCTTTGCAACCGTGACCAAACCACTCGCCAGACGCTCTGAGGTTCGGGCGGCGCTTGGTGAAGCACTCTCGGGTGATGAAACCTGGCAGATGCTGTTCGAGAAGCCGATTGGTGAAACCGTGGCCGAGCGTTTCACGAACGACCTGGTGCGCGGTGTGGTTCTCACGGATGCTCTGATCGGCACCTTTGCCACAAATGTTGACGATTCGCTCGCCGCCAATAAGTGCTTTTTGTATCACGTGATCGGTGGAGGAACCGGAGATTGGAACATCCCCGTTGGTGGCATGGGAAGCGTGACGAATTCGATGCGCGAATCGGCCATTCGGTTTGGTGCGAAGTTGCAGGCCGGGGCTACCGTCACAAAGGTTTCGCCAGAAGGCGTGGTGACGTTTGAACTCGACGGTGTGAGCCAGAGAGTTTCGGCCAAACGGGTTTTGGTCAATGCCGCCCCGGCCGAACTCGCGAGGCTAACCGGACGCAAGCCAGAGCCGGTTGAGGGCGCTCAGGCAAAGGTGAACCTTCTGCTCAAGCGCTTGCCAAAACTAAAGGACGAAAGCCTTGACCCAAAGGCCGCCTTCGGTGGAACCTTTCACATCAACGAAACCTGGCCGCAGTTGCAAGACGCGTTTGATGCAGCCGAGCGTGGCGAGATTGCTTCACCACTGCCCTGCGAGATTTATTGTCATTCGCTGACCGACCCATCGATTCTTGGGCCAGAGCTTCAAGTATCTGGTGCGCAAACATTGACCGTGTTCGCGCTTCACACCCCACACCGACTTACCGAACACTTCGATAACGACAACTTGCGAGCAAAGTTGCAGCAGGCTGTCATCGAGTCGCTCAACTCGGTGTTGGCCGAGCCGATTGAGACGCTGATTATGACCGATGCGAACGGTGAGCTGTGCATCGAGACGAAAACCACTAAAGACCTAGAGGATGCCCTTGGGCTACCAGGCGGAAACATTTTTCACGAACCACTCAAGTGGCCATTCGCCGAAGACGACGAACCGCTCGAAACGGCGGCGCAGCGTTGGGGTGTGGCGACCGCCGATGCAAATATCTTGATCTGCGGCTCGGGTGCAAGACGTGGTGGTGCGGTTAGTGGAATCGGTGGCCACAATGCTGCCGCTGCCGTAATCGAAGAACTTCTGGGCAGAAGTTAGCGAACAACCTTCGCGCTCGATTTAGCAAACTTGCGAGCGACCGCAACCGATGTGCCGGTGGCTACGGTGTTGCCGACCACGTACTTCGAAACATCCGAGCTGGTTAGTTTGTAGGTCGATTTAGTCGCACCAGAAATCACCTTGCAACCGTAGGTAGAAAGGTTGAGGTTCGTGCTCGCGGGCGTCGCCTTGGTGCAGCGCAGCCATCGATAGCTCAGCTTGGGTTGCGGATAGCCAACCGCAGTGACCTTGGCGATGGTCAGCGTCTGACCTACCTTGGCCTTGCCCGAGACCGTCGCGCCTTTGGTGATCGACGGCGCTTGCAAAACGGTGATCGCGTTTGAGGTCTGTGTCTTTAAGGCCAACCCGCGCTTTGAACCGGTGACGCGCACCGAAAGCTTTTTTGCCATGTCCGAGACAGTGTGATCGTAGGTGGCCGAGGTTGCGCCGCTGATGGCCTTGCCGTCACGCAGCCATTGATAGCTGAAGGTCGCCCCAGCTCCCCA
Organism: Actinomycetota bacterium; assembly: GCA_039805305.1. Lineage (GTDB taxonomy): Bacteria > Actinomycetota > Actinomycetes > Actinomycetales > Microbacteriaceae > Rhodoluna. The sequence continues at coordinate 244 of JBDLUM010000046.1, read as the reverse complement.
TTCGCCTAAAGCCACGGTGTGACGTTTCGTCGTCAAACTTGCTGCCGCGAGCACTGGCGCTGGGTAGGTGCGCACGGATGCTTGGTACCAAACCGAAACGTTGCCTGCACGGTCAATCGCCCGCACCGAAATTTTGGTGGAGGCTGGGCTCTGGTTGAACTCAGGAAGGGCAGTAAGCGAAAACTCAAGTTCTTCTGAGTAAGGTCGGCTCACAGATTTTGCGGCATAACCGTATTCGAGTCGC
>JBDLUM010000045.1:0-2766 GCA_039805305.1 Actinomycetota bacterium | reverse complement strand
GGCAAGAAGATTGTTGACGTTCTAGGTGCCGAGAAGGTTGCCGAGTTGGTTGACCGCACCCGCAACGGTGGTGCTGAGATTGTTGCCCTGCTAAAGACCGGTTCGGCCTACTACGCACCTAGCGCAGCTGTTGCTCGCATGGCCAAGGCCGTGCATGAAGACTCGGGCGCTGTGTTCCCGGTTTGTGCATGGGTTGACGGTCAGTTTGGTATCTCGGGTGTTTACCTGGGCGTCGAGGCCAAGCTCGGCAAGGGTGGAATCAAGCAGGTCGTCGAGACCCCGCTAGACGCCGAAGAGCTAGAGAACCTAAAGGTTGCTGCCGAGGCCGTTCGCGCCAAGCAGGCCGACGTAGAGAATCTCTAAGCAAGAGCATCCACGCAAAAAAGAATTACAAGAAATCGGGCTCGAGAAATCGGGCCCTTTTTCTTTACCCGTTTCGGCATAACCATGCACAGCATCGTGTTAGCCTACAAAGCTGACCTGATTGTGTCGGCTAAAAGCTTTTTCAAAACCAAAAAGAACACGAAGGCGTTGTCTTGTCTGAAAGCACTAAGAAACCGGGAACCGTGCGCACGCTGCTGCGCATTTTTCCGTTTGCCAAATCGGCGCTACCGCGAGTCATACTCGGCATTTTCGCCGCACTCGGCGCGCATCTGATCGCACTCGCTATTCCGCAATACCTGCGCGGTCTGATCGACTCGTTCAACAAGGTCGGTGTCGAAAGCCTCATCTGGCCGACCTTCTTTGTGATTCTCGGTCTCGGTGTGCTCGAGGCCTTCATGGTGCTGCTGCGCCGTTGGCTAGTGCTCACCCCCGGCACCTTCGTCGAAGCCGGCCTTCGCAACACCCTATATAAGAAGCTTCAAGACCTACCGGTTGCCTTTCACGACAAGTGGCCGAGCGGGCAGCTGCTCAGCCGTGCAACTCAAGACCTAAGCCTCATTCGTCGCTGGCTATCGTTCGGTCTGGTTCTGCTGGTTGCCAACGGCATCACAATCATCGTCGGAATGGTTGTTCTGTTCTCGTTCCACTGGGTTCTCGGCACCATCTTCTTGATCATCGTCGCCCCATTGTGGATCATCGGCTTCAACTTCGAGAAGAACTATCACAAGACCGCACGCCAAAGCCAAGACCAGGCCGGTGACCTCGCGACGTCTGTCGAACAGAGTGTTCACGGCATCCGCGTTCTAAAGGCATTCGGTCGTGGCGCGTTCATGTCTGACAAGTTCTCTAAGGCCGCCGCCGAGCTGCGCAAGACCGAGCTCAAGAAGGCCGGCATGGTTTCGAGCCTTTGGTGGTACCTCTCGGTGATTCCAGAGCTAGCCGTAGGTATCGCACTATTCGTTGGTGTGTGGCTGATTCAAGATGGCCAGTTGACCATTGGTGCCCTGGCCGCGTTCTTGCTAACCGCAGCCGTGCTGCACTGGCCAATGGACTCGATCGGATTCTTGCTTTCGATGACCATCGACGCCCGCACCGCGGTTGAGCGCTTCTTCGAGGTGCTCGATGAGCCGGTTGGCATCGACGACCCAACCAAGCCAAAGCAGGTTGAAAAGGTCGAAGGCCGTTTGGTGTTCGAAGACGTTCACTTTAGATACCAGGATGCTCCTGCAGAGCAGCCAGACCTTCTCGACGGCGTGAACCTCGAGCTCATGCCTGGCGAATCGGTGGCCCTGATCGGCGTTACCGGTTGCGGCAAGACCACCCTCACCGCTCTCGCCACCCGCCTCTATGAGGTAACCAGCGGGTCGGTGAAAATCGACGGCATCGACATTCGCTATCTAAACCGTGAAGAGTTGCGCAGCCACATTGCGATGGCTTTCGAAGACGCTACCTTGTTCTCGGCAACCGTTCGAGAGAACGTGTTGCTCGGTGCGCCAGATGCAACCGAAGAAGACCTCAAGCAGGCCCTCGCCATCGCTCAGGCTCAGTTCGTCTACGACCTGCCAGACGGCCTCGACACCAAAATCGGTGAAGAAGGCCTGAGCCTCTCGGGCGGTCAGCGTCAGCGCCTCGCTCTAGCTCGCGCTGTGGCAGCCAAGCCGGCCGTTCTAGTTCTAGACGACCCGCTGTCGGCCCTAGATGTCGACACCGAAGCCATGGTCGAAGACGCTCTGCGCACGGTGCTCAAGGCAACTACAGCGTTGATCGTCGCTCACCGACCATCCACGGTTCAGTTGGCCGACAAGGTCGCGCTAATGCAAGACGGCAAGATAACCGCCATCGGCAAGCACAGCGATTTGCTCGCCACCAACGAGCACTACCGATTTGTAATCAGCAGCTTGGATGCTGCGGGCGACCTGATTGAGGTGAAGTAGTTATGTCGATGCAAGGCGTTCAAAACGAAGAAAAGATTGAGCTCGACAAAGAAGAGCAGCGGGCGGTTCGCAAGCGCTCGATGAGCCTGCTCGGGTCGATCATCCGCCCGGTTCGCAACCGCCTCTGGGGCAGCCTGTTCTTGGTAACCGGCTCACAAGCCCTGCGCGTTTCGATGCCTTGGCTAATGGCCGTGGCCATCGACACCGCCCTTCCGGCTGCGGTTAAAGGTGACCTAGGCCCACTTTGGTTGGTCAGCGGCGCGTATCTTGGAGCCGCGATTGTGTCGTCTGCTCTGATTGCATTTTTCGTGCGTTATGCGGCCCGAATCAACCAAGACATCATGTTTGCGCTACGCGGTCGACTATTTAGGCACACGCAGAAGCTAAGCGTGCAGTTTCACGAAACCTACACCTCGGGTCGCGTAATCTCGCGTCAGACCAACGACCT
>JBDLUM010000044.1:0-3112 GCA_039805305.1 Actinomycetota bacterium | reverse complement strand
GGAATCATGGTGAACTTGCCGCGGTCGTTGCTGCGCCAGAAGTGGTTGTTGATGATCGGGCCAGAGTAGCCATCCCAGTGGCCCAAGAAATTCTCAACTGCAAACTGGCGAATTAGTTTCGCGCGGTCGGTGTAGGTGTCCATCGCCTTCCACCAAGAGGCACCGGTGGTCATGTTGGCAACTTCGATTAGTTTGCCCAGGTCTTTCTTGTCGGGAGTGGTCGACCATCCCTCGTCGACTAGGTAAGGGCCGGTCTCTTCGCCGCCGCGGTCGTTGCCATACATCAGGTCTTTGAATGCCTGAGCTTCATAAAGGTGCTGAGTTGGGTCGCCGAAGCGCTTGCTCAAGAAAATGTCATCGATTGTTTCAACATTCAGGTAGAGACCCTTGAGTGTGCCGTTTACATAAACCTTGGCGTAGCCGGTCTTTGGTGCCGGAATGCCCATTGAGTTGAACAGACGGTACGCAGCAGCCTCGTGAATCAGCGATCCGTCTTGAGTCATGGCGTTGAGGGTCATAACTTTGAGCCCCAAGAACCGCTGGCCCTTTAGGTTGCTCCAGTTGAACTTGAGTTTGAACGAAGGTCTTCCAGAAAGCTTTTCTAGCGAGGTCGAACCCTTGAGACGTACACCGGTTGAGAACTTGCCGCTCGTTCCGCCTACCGACCGAAGCTCAACTTGAGCCATGGTGTATTCCTTTGGCGCCTTACCCAGGTTGGCCACGCTGGTTGAATCAAGAGTGATGTAAACCTCATGAATCGAGGTGCTGTTATAGAAGTCACCCAAAGTCTGGGCAGCGCTCGCGGGAGGCGCGGCAATCGCCGCAGCTACAAGCCCGAGGCTCAAAAAGATCGACCATACTGCTCTGGATAGTTTTCTCATGATTGGCAACTAGTCTAACTTTGTGAACAATTTTGACCAGTACCTACCTTTTATTCTTAGCCTTCTATTGGACCTCGTCTCGGTCGCTTTGTTGGCCTATGTTTTCTACTACCGCCGTCACCACAACCGAGACATGCTCGTTGCCATCGCAATGATCAACGTCACACTGTTCTCGCTGGCTGGCGCCCTAGCCTCGTTCACGCTTTCACTAGGCGTTGGCTTTGCGCTCTTCGCCGTAATCTCGATTATTCGCCTTCGCTCAGATGAAGCCGGCTGGATCGAAATGACCTACCTATTGGTCAGCCTCTCAACCGGGCTCATTCTCGGCCTTCCTGGCTTCTCGCTATTTCAGCAAGCAATCTATGCCTCGGTTCTAGTTCTTGCAATGTTTGCGCTAGACCACCCGCGCCTGCTCGGCAACTCAAAGATTCGAAAAATCAATATCACCCTTGACGGCACCAACCTGGGCGACGACCTAAAAACTCGCGTCGAGGCAATGCTTGGCCGTTCGGTCGACGAGGTCACCATCAAATCGGTCACCGCAACCCCGCCTGCCACCAAGGTTGAGATTCGCTTCAAAGAGTCGATCTAAAGCAAGTCGCGAAGGCCTAAGCCATGAGCAAACCGAGCTACCAATACACGCAGCACCCGCACGTTGAGCAGCGTAAGGCGAAGCATCCGAGCAAAATGAACGCGGATGTCGGTGCTCAACCACTTGACCCAAACAAGCTGACCCTCAACCAACGTTTTGGATTGGCCATCACCAAAACGGTGGGAACCATGTGGGCCGCCTATGCGTTCTTTGCACTGAGCCTCGTGAGCCTGCCGGCCGCACTAATGACCGGCGACACCGTCATCATCATCGCCTGGATTGCACAAACGTTCTTGCAGCTTGTGCTTTTGCCGATCATCATCGTGGGCCAGAATCTGCAGGCGGCCAAGACCGAACACCGCGCCATTGCCACCTATGAAGATGCCACTGCGCTTCTCGCCGAAGCCAAAGAAATTCAGGCTCATCTGACCGACCAAGACAAGGCGCTTAGCCACCTGGTCGACAAGCTTGCCGCGCTCGAGGCAAAACTTGAGGCGAATTCTGGAGCCAAAAAGTAACCAATGCGCCTCGTTATTGCCAAGTGCACCGTTGACTATGCCGGTCGCCTGTCCGCTCACCTGCCTCTAGCCAACCGCCTGCTCATGCTCAAGGGTGACGGCTCGATCTTGGTTCACAGTGACTCTGGCTCATACAAGCCGCTCAATTGGATGAACCCACCATGCACCATCACGGTGCAAGAGCCCGAAGCCGAAGCGCTTGAGGCCGGCGTAATCGAGGTTTGGCGAGTTTCGCAGACCAAGACCGCCGACATTCTTTATGTATCGATTCACGAAATCATTCACGAACTCGACCACCACCTAGGCGAAGAGCCTGGTCTGCAAAAAGACGGCGTCGAGGCTCACCTTCAAGAACTTCTCGCCGACCAGCTTCAAATCTTCGAAGAGGGTGCAACGTTGATTCGCCGCGAATACTTCACGGCCATCGGTCCGGTCGACATTCTTTGCAAGGATGCCGCTGGCCAAACAGTCGCTATCGAGATCAAGCGTCGCGGCGAAATCGACGGCGTCGAGCAGCTAACCCGATATCTCGACCTGCTCAACCGCGACCCTCACCTCGCTCCGGTGCGAGGAGTGTTCGCAGCTCAAGAAATCAAGCCGCAGGCGCGAACCCTCGCCGAAGACCGCGGCATCGAATGCCTCGTGCTCGACTACGACGAAATGCGTGGTCTCGAAACCAACCATTCGCGCCTGTTTTAGTAGCGACATCGGCCCGCATTCATTTAGGCTGAGCGCATGACCCGTGCACCGCGCATCCTCGTGATTCAACACAACCTCGACGACCACCTGAACGAGTTGGCCGTGCCGCTTATGCGCGCCGGTATCGACATTGTTCCTTGGGATGTCGAGAACGCCGCAGCCCCGACCGAGCCGATCGAAAACTTCGACGGCATCATTTCGCTGGGTGCGATCGCCGGCGTGCTTGAAGAAGCAAACCACGCGTGGATGCCCGTTGAGCGCAAGATTTTCGAACGTGCCCTCGAACTCGAACTACCGCTGCTAGGTGTCTGCTTCGGGTCGCAGCTGCTGGCTTCGGCCGCCGGGGCTCAGGTTTTTAAGGTTGAGACCCCAGAAGTTGGTTGGACCAAGGTCGACATGCTGCCAAACGCCGCGAACGACCC
>JBDLUM010000043.1:0-7138 GCA_039805305.1 Actinomycetota bacterium | reverse complement strand
CGAAGTCGAGGCAAGAATGAGTCTGGTCACGACAACGAGTCTGGCACACTTGTTAGGTGAACAAAGTAGCGAACTGGCTTGGCAAAGAACTTACCCTCAACATCGAAAAGGTGGCCCACGGCGGCATCTTCGTGGCACGCCACGAGGGTCGAGTGATCTTCGTTTCGCACACCCTGCCTGGCGAGAAGGTTCGCGCGAGAGTGTTTGAAGACAAGGGCGGTTCGTTCGCCCGAGCCGAGACCGTTGAGGTTCTCGAAGCAAGCCCGCACCGCGTCAAGCACGTGTGGAAGGCTGCTGCAGACGGTGCCGTTGGCGGCGCCGAGTTTGGCCACATCGATCTCAACTACCAGCTCGAGCTCAAGGCCGATGTTTTAGAAGAAGCCCTATCTCGGATGGCCGGCATCACCATGCGCCCGGTTGTCGAACAGGCACCCGGCGATGACCTGGCCAATGGCCTTGGCTATCGAACCCGCGTGCAGTTGCACGTTGACGAGCTAGGTAACGTTGGCCCTTACCGTGAGCGCAGCCACCAGGTGGTTGAAGTTCGCGACCTACCGTTGGCGGTAGAAGACATTCGTGAACTAGGTCTGCACCTCAAAAACTGGAGCGGCGTTCGCAAGATCGAAATCGCTTCATCGAACACTGGCAACCTGCAGTATTCAGTCGACAAAAAGGTGAAGGGCGACGAGCGTCTCGTTGAGCGTGCCGGCGGCCGCACCTTCAGAATCACCGGTGGTGGTTTCTGGCAGGTTCACCGCAAAGCCCCCGACATTCTCACCACCGCGGTAAACGAGGCTATTGCCAAGGCCGGCTTCGACAAAACCGCAGACAACCTCGACCTTTATGGAGGCGTCGGCCTGTTCGCGGGAACCATCGCCGCTAAGTTCGGCGTTGACAGCGTGATCACCACGGTTGAAGCCTTCAAGACCGCAACCGAGGATGCAAAGCTGAACCTTGCCGACCTGCCAAACGTTCGCGCCATCTTGGCCCCTACCGAGCGTTTTCTAGATGAGCGAGTTTCAAGCCACGTCAAGAACGGTTCGCCAGAAACTACCGCGACCGTGATTCTCGACCCTCCTCGCGCGGGTGCGGGAGCCAAGGTGGTCGGTCAGGTGCTCGCACTCAAGCCGAAGCACATCGTCTATGTAGCCTGTGACCCGGTTGCTCTAGCCCGTGACCTAAAGCCGCTTACCGAAGGTGGTTACGAATTGGCATCACTTCGCGCCTTTGACCTGTTTCCGCACACTCACCACGTAGAAGCGGTTGCTAGCCTTATTCGAAAGTAATCAGGCAACCAAGGGGGAGCAGTGAATCAGAGCGAATTTTCAGCCCAGCCTGCCGACTCCGCTCAGTCGACCGACCTCTCTGCTGAGTTAGTTTCGGTTGCCATCGTCGACGACCACGACGCCATTCGCCTTGGTTTCAAGGGGGCCTGCGAGGGTTACAACTTCGACCTCAAAGCCAGTGCATCCACAGTTTCAGAGTTGATCGAAGCACTTGCATCGACCGTGCCGCAGGTGATCGTTTTAGACCTCAGCCTCGCCGACGGGTCTGCGGTTGAAGACAACGTTCAGCGAGTGCTGGCAACCGGCGCGCAAGTTTTGATTTATTCGATTGCCGACAAACGCAACCTGGTGCGCGCCGCCATCAAGGCCGGTGCCGCGGCCATCGTGCCCAAGTCTCAGAGCATGGACGAACTGGCCAACGCCATTCGTCTGGTCGCCGCTGGTGTCTATGTGAACAACACCCAAACCACAGCAGCCATCGACTCAGACGTTGAGTTCAAAGAGGCAAAGCTTTCGCCTCGTGAACGTGAGGTGCTAACTCTTTATGCTTCGGGCATGGCCTTGAAGCAGGTGGCCTTCGCGCTGAACATCAAAATGAACACAGCCAAAGAACACATCGATCGCGTGCGCACGAAGTACGCCGATATCGGCCGCCCGGTTTCGAGCAAGACCGAGCTGTTGTTGCGTGCCATTGAAGATGGTTTGATGGATGAGGGTTCGATTTAGTGACGAACCTGCAACTTCAGCCACCGCGCTATCAAACGGCGCAGCGCTCTCTTGCGTTGGCTCGAGTTGACTCGCTAATCGGCAAGGCCTTTAGCCTCGTTGCGCTGGTCTCTGGTGGCGAAACAATTGCCAACGCGATTCCGCAGGCAGACCATTTCAATCCGTGGGTTTTCTACGGCACGCTTGGCGCACTCCTCACGGTGCAAGTTCTAAACGTGCTCAATTTCTGGTTCTGGAACGCGAGCCTCATGGGCTACGTGGCTCACGGAGCTTTGGTCATGCTACTTATGCTCACCTGGCCTCTGCAGCATTCACACATCAACCAGGTGCCGCTCGAACACAAGCCTTGGCTTTGGTGGGCGACGGGCATCGCCTCGATGGCTATCGGTTTTCACATTCCAAAGTGGTGGGCCTGGGTCTACATGGCAGCCATGCCGGTGGTTTGGTTCTGGATTCGAACCCACCCTTCTGGTGGCAGCGCCTCCCTTGGTGAGGCTCTGCAAGAGGCAGCCTTCGCAACGCTCTTTCCGGCAACGGTAGTGGCGCTCGCCCAACTGCTTCGCGCTTCTGCCGCCAGGGTAGATGAAGCCACTGTGATTGCCACTGACGCAGCTGCCGAGCGTGCCCGACTTGATGCGGTCGAACGTGAGCGTTCACGCATCGATGCCTTGGTTCACGACAGCGTTTTGACCACGCTCATCGTTGCGGCAAATGCTCAAAGTGAGCAAGAGCAACAAGCCGCCAGAATTTCGGCAGAGCATGCCCTGAATCGACTCTCCAGTGCTCAGCTCGATTTTTCATCGAGCGAAGCCATCTCGGTGCTTTCGTTCTTTCAAGCGCTTGGTGAATCTGTTTTGCGCATTGACCCGCGCTGCGACGTTGCGGCTTCGGGGGCAACCGCGCATCCGCTACCTGCCGAGGTCGTGGCAGCCCTGACCGATGCCACGGCTCAGGCTATTTCAAATTCACTGGCACATGCAGGTCGCAAAGCCACTCGCAAGGTGCGACTCAAGGCCACCGAGCGTGAAATCAAGATTGTGGTTGCCGATGACGGAGTCGGATTTAGACCTTCGCGGGTTGCCAAGAACCGCCTTGGGCTTCGTATCTCGATCATTGACCGAGTCGAAGCCATCGGTGGGCGTGTGTTTATCGACTCACGAATCGGTCAGGGAACCTCGATCATTCTCGAATGGGATGTTCGATGATTCGCGTCTCTCGATTTGCAGTTTCGTTCATCGGCATTCTCTTCGGTCTGTTTCATGCCGTGCTTGGCGGTTATTGGGTGGCAAGTTACATCGACCCTGGGTTGGGTGCCGTCGCACTCACAATCTACGTCGTCGCCATCTTGACCACGCTCGGCCTCTACAGCGGAATTCGCATGCCTGTGGCCCAAGCCGTCTTCAACGCACTCGTTGCTGTAGCACTACCGCTGATTGTGAATCCACTAATCGCCGATGGCGTGCACAACACCTTCGCTACTTGGTATGTAGGCGGTCTCGGGGTCTTGCTATCGGCTACGGCGGTTAGACAGCACCGTGTTATCGCCTGGGTGGCAACCGGTTTGGTCTCGTTGATCGTTGTAGCTTGGGGTGGCGTGACGGCAATCTACGACTCGGGACTTGTCGGCATGGTTCTGTTGGTCGCCGCAGGTCAGGCTCTTTCGCTCGGTGTCGAGCGAGCCTCGTTAGATGTGCAACGACTCAGCGACCAGGCTCAGACCGAGGCCTCAGAAGCCGCCGCGGTCACCGCTCAACGTCTTGAACGCCAAGTGCGTCTGCAGCAAGCGCTAACTGCATCTCGCCCGATTCTTGAACGAATCGTGGCTAGCGGAGGCCAACTCACCGCTGCCGAACAACTCGAATCACGCTTGGCCGAAGCCTCGCTGCGTGACGAAATTCGTGGTCGAAACTTGATTAACGCACGCGTTCGTGACGCCGTTCGCTTGGCGCGACTTCGCGGTGTCGAGGTGCTTTTGCTCGACGAAGGTGGTCTCGACGATTGCGAACCAGAACTGCGTGACCGTTTGCTCGGCGATGTGGCAAACGCTATCGACGGCATCGCGGCCGGCAAGGTGACGGTCAGGTCTCCGCAGGGCGAACCGTGGATGCTCACCGTGGTTGCACTAAGCCCAGGGTCTGCCGTTCCTGACCTCTGGCTCAAGCTTCCCTGATATAGCGCTAGCCCAAACGCGAGAAAAGGCGGCTAATGGATCAGCCGCCTTCTCGACCCTGCATCTGGATGCAGGCCCCTTGTGAACCCGCGCCCCTTGTGCGTTTGGTTCCCTTTTAGTTTGAGGTAGCCGACGCTAGATGTTCGCTAGAAAGAAGAAACCCCTTGTCCCCCATTCGGGGGACAAGGGGTGCATCCTCGTTCAAAGTGGTCAACTCGACCACTGACCGTCAAGTTACTTAGCCCAGAATCGCCTTGCGCAAGGTGTCTAGACCAAGAGCGCCGAGGTTCAGGGCATCGCGGTGGAAGTCCTTGATGTTCCAGCTGTCGCCAGCCTTCGCCTTAGCCTCGTCACGAATCTGCTCCCAGATGCGCTGACCGATCTTGTAGCTCGGAGCCTGTCCTGGCCAACCGAAGTAGCGGTGCACCTCGAAGTTGATGAACTCTTTCGACATATTCACGTTTTCGCTCATGAAGGCAACCGCGTAGTCGAAGTCCCACTTGCCGGTGCCGTCTAGACGTGGCTTGCCAAGGTGAACGGCTAGGTCTAGAACCACGCGGGCAGCACGCATGCGCTGACCGTCGAGCATGCCGAGGCGGTCGCCCGGGTCATCCAAGAAGCCAAGGTCTTGCATCAGGCGTTCGGCGTAGAGCGCCCAACCCTCGCCGTGACCCGAGCACCAGTTGGCCATGCGGCGCCAGTCGTTCAGCTCGCCTCGGTTGTAAACCTGGGTGGCGATCTGCAGGTGGTGACCAGGAACACCCTCGTGGTAAACGGTGGTGGTTTCGCGCCAGGTGTCGAACTCGGTGACACCGGCAGGAACCGACCACCACATGCGACCTGGACGGCTGAAGTCGTCGGTTGGGCCGGTGTAGTAGATCACGCCAGAGTTGGTTGGCGCGATTCGGCACTCAAGGGTGCGAAGTTTCTCTGGAATGTCGAAGTGGGTTGCGCCCAGCTTCTCGATTGCCTCGTCGCTGAGTCGCTGCATCCATGCCTGTAGCTCTTCAGTGCTGTGCAACTTGCGCTTAGGGTCGTTGTTCAAGACTTCGATGGCCTCGGCAACGGTTGCGCCCGGCTTGATCTCGTTGGCAACAGCCTCTTGCTCTGCCTTCACGCGGGCAAGCTCTTCAAGACCCCACTGGTAGGTTTCTTCGAGGTCAATCTTGGCACCCAAGAATCGCTGGCTTAGAAGTGCGTAGCGCTCGGCACCGATGGCGTCTTCTTTGGTTGCAACCGGCGCTAGTTCATCGCGCAAGAAGTTCTGCAGCTTGGCGTAGGCGGCGGTTGCGATGGCGCTGGCTTCGACTAGGTCGGCACGCAGGCCGTCAGAGAGCTCGACGCCCTCGGCCTTAGCGAACTTAGTGAAGAATCCGTTTTCGCCGGTGATGTTGTTGAGGTCGTTGACCACCCAGTTCACCTGGCGAATCGCAGGGGTCTCGTTGTCGGCAATGCCAACACGAAGGGTTTCGATGTACCCGTCGATTGCACCTTCAACCGCACGAAGGCGCTTGTTCAGGTTGGCCCAGTCTGCTTCGGTGGCTACCGGAGATAGGTCGAAGATGTCGCGAATGCCCTGTGCAGGTGAGGCGATGACGTCGAGGTCGCGCTTCCACAATCCCGTTTCGTGCAGTTCGATACCGAGCTTCAGGCTGGCGGCCAGTGCAGATTTCGAAACCTCGTCGATTGCGTCGACCGGCTCGAGTGCTTCGAGCTTGGCGAGCAGTTCTTTTTCGAGTTCGTAGTAGTGCTTGATGGCGGCTGGAGAGTTGTCGTCGAGCTTGTCTTCACCACCGGCGAATCCGGCGTAGGTTGCGAACGAAGGGCTCAGTTCAGCCAGCTTCACCACCCAGGCGTTAGAAAGTTCATCGATCTTTGATGGCTGACGCGTCATTGCATGTCCTTAGGTTTCAAAGGGAGCTCAAAAGAGCAGTGCCACTAATCTATGCGAGATTAAGGGTCGACGCGAAACGAAATACTCGGATGCTTCGAGCAAACTTAGAGGCCGCGGCGAAGTGATGCGCGCCACTGCCCAGCGCCGGGGGTTAGCTGACCACGAAGCATCGATGCGTTCAAATGCCATGCCGACACATTGCCAGCTTCTGCAGCTTGCTTGGCTGCTTCGAGTTCGGCCGCAGCAACGGCCGCTTGAACCACCGCGATGGCGGCTGCCAACTCTTCTTCGGTTGGGTTTCCGCGAACTACAGAAAACTCGGCTGGGCTCGTCATTACAGCGGAATGTTTCCGTGCTTCTTCGGAGGCAGGCTGGCGCGCTTGGTGCGAAGGGCACGCAGCGCCTTGATTACGTGGATGCGCGTTGCCGAAGGCTCGATGATGCCGTCTAGCTCACCGCGCTCGGCAGCCAAGAACGGGCTGGCTACGTTGTAGGTGTATTCGGCGGCAAGCTTGGCGCGCACCGCGGCGACATCTTCGCCCGCTTCTTCGGCAGCCTTGATCTTGTCGCGGAACAAAATGTTGACCGCACCCTGACCGCCCATAACGGCGATCTCGGCGGTTGGCCAAGCCAGGTTGATGTCTGCACCGAGTTGCTTTGAGCCCATAACAATGTATGCGCCGCCGTAAGCCTTGCGAGTAATGATCGTCACTAGAGGAACGGTTGCTTCGGCATATGCGTAAAGCAACTTCGCGCCACGGCGAATAACTCCAGCCCATTCCTGGTCAGTTCCAGGCAGGTAGCCCGGAACGTCGACGAGGGTGAGAATCGGAATCGAGAAGGCGTCGCAGAAGCGAACGAAGCGCGCGGCCTTTTCACCAGCGTCGATGTTTAGCGTTCCGGCCATTGCGCTCGGCTGGTTGGCGATGATGCCAACGCTGGCGCCGTCGATGCGAGCAAAACCAATCAGAATGTTCGGTGCGAATAGTGGCTGCACCTCGAGGAACTCGTTGTCATCAACAATCGACTCGATGATGGTGTGCATGTCGTAAGGCTGATTTG
>JBDLUM010000042.1:0-9777 GCA_039805305.1 Actinomycetota bacterium | reverse complement strand
GGCTCTGCCGTTGGGCTCGAGGCTTGTGGTGCTGGTGCAGAGCATCCGGTTAATAAAAACACCGTCGCTGCAGTGGTTGCGATTTTCCCCCAGGTCATGACCAAAGTGTATCGCTCAGTGTTTCGGGGGCAACCTCTAGACCAGTTTTGCGAGCGGCGTTTTGCGAACCAAAAGCTCGAATGCGCCCAACGAGATTGCAACAGAAACCACAAATGCGATGATCGCCGTAACCAGAGCCGGTAGCCCCAAGTAGGCGAGCACATGCAGTGCCACATAGACGATCGGCAGGTGAATCAAGTAAACCCAGTAGCTGGTTCGCGCCAGATAGGTGAACACCCGGCCGCCCTGTTTAGCCCAGCGCAGAAACAGCCCGATGACTCCGAACGCCAGATAGAAGCTCGCCACCATCGAGAGCAGTTGGGTCACTGGCCCGACATCCCTGCCAACTTGCAGAGCAAACGTCGCTTGCGATGCAACGAACCCAACCGCAAACAAAACATAGGCGCGCTTGGCGAGTGCCTCTAGCCCCAACTTGCCAGCGGTGTGAAGCAGCGTGCCGAACCAGAAGAAAAGCGCATAGAAACCGAGTATCGCCAAATCTGGCACAAGGCTCGTGGATGTTCGAATGCTGGCGCTCTCGTCAAGAAACAGTGGAAAGCCGAGCAGAATCGTGGGCAGAATGAGCAGCGTCTTCGGGTCGGTGATCCAGAAGATGGCATACTGCTGAACCTTGCCAACCCATTCGGGCATTTTGATTTTCGAGATTGCAAATGCAACGACGCTCAGAATTAGAAGGTAGTAAACAAACCAGAGGTGCAGAAAACCTTTGTCGACCCAGCCCTCGATGCTAACTACCGAACCAAACTCACCACTAGCAAGCAAGGTTAGGGGCGTGAGTACCGGTGTGAAAAGCACCAACACCAGCCCGAGGCGACGAGCGCGGTTGTTGAGGTAAGCAGCAGGCCCACGCTTTGCGATCAGCAGGCTCGTGAAGAACCCGGCGAGCACAAAGAACGCCGGCATGCGAAAGGTGTGAATGGTCGCGAAAATGCCATAACTGGCGAGGCCCTCTTCGGGCGAGCTGGTCTCCATGAACAAACCCGCGAAAATGACGCAGTGCAGAAGAACACCCATCAGCATCATGGATGCTCGGGCAGCATCTAGGCCGTGAATTCGAGTCTCTGCGTTCATCTCACTCACGCTACCAAGAACTAAGCGCTCGCTCCTGCGTATGGCCGCTTAAACGAAAAGACCGGCCATTTCTGACCGGTCTTTTCATTGCTGTGGAGACTAGCGAGCGCCGAGCATGGCGCGTTAAGAATCATTGAAGCTATCAATGATTTAGCGACAGGCTGCGCGACGCCCCATAGTCGACGCAAACAGAAAATGCCTCCCCGAAGGGAGGCATTTCTTTTGTGGAGACTAGGGGGGTCGAACCCCTGACCCCCTGCTTGCAAAGCAGGTGCTCTACCAACTGAGCTAAGTCCCCATAGATTCTTGCCGAAGCAATCATCCGTGGGCCTAGGAGGACTTGAACCTCCGACCTCTTCATTATCAGTGAAGCGCTCTAACCACCTGAGCTATAGGCCCTTAGAGCCTTTTCAACTTTAGACGATTAACCGCGAATGCTCAAACCGAAAATGAAAAGCAGCGCCTGAACAACTCTAGTTGTTGGTGAAGCCCACCGACAAACCGCCGGTGAACTTGGCTACAACGTTGTAAATCAGGGCCCAAACGCCTGCCAGGATGGTGCCGACCACCATGTTGAAAACCGAGATTCCCAACGAGAAGGTGAGCACACGAGGCAGAGTGAGGGTGTCTTCAACACCGGATGTCGCATCGGTTAGACCGACGGTCGCCAACAGGTTGTTGAGGCTTGCGCCCAAACCGGTGAACGAAACGATGATCCACAAGAAGATGAATCCAACGATGGTGGCGATGCCTAGAGCGAGGGTAAGCATGAAGCCCATGCGCACAGCCGACCAGAAGTCGATGTGAACGAGCTTGAGTTTTACCTGCTTGGCAGCCGGAACATCTTTGGCTGCGCGACGCTGAAACAACTTGGCCATTAGGCATCTCCCTCTGTGGTGGCAGGTTCTGCATCAACGCTAGCGTCTACAGCAGCATCCGCGCCATCAATAAGTTCCTCATTGGTCTCAAGATTACGCTCGGAGTTTTTGGCTAGGCCAATCACCGAGTCGCTTTCTTCGAATCTGGCGAAGACAACACCCATGGTGTCGCGGCCCTTGGCTGGCACTTCTGCAACTGCCGAGCGAACAACCTTGCCGCTTTCGAGAACCACGAGCACTTCATCGTCGTCGGTCACAATCTGCGCACCAACAATGTCGCCGCGCTTCTCTTCGAGTTTGGCAACCTTGATGCCGATGCCGCCGCGGTTCTGTGGGCGGTACTGGTCAACCGAGGTGCGCTTGGCATAGCCGCCTTCGGTAACCACGAACACGTATGCGCCTTCGACGTCGTTGATCACGCTTGCTGAAAGCAGGTTGTCTCCGCTTCTGAAGTGCATACCGATGTTGCCCGAGGTGTCGCGACCCATGGCTCGCAGGCTTTCGTCGCTCGCCGAGAAGCGAATCGACATGCCCTTGCGCGAGACGAGTAGCAGGTCATCCGTTTCAGAAACCAACATGGCCGAAACTAGCTCGTCACCTTCACGCAACTTGATGGCGATGATGCCACCGGTGCGGGCGGTGTCGTAGGCCTCGAGTGCGGTCTTCTTGACTAGACCCTCGCGAGTGGCGAGAACTAGGTAAGGAGCAACCGCGTAGTCTTTCATGTCGAGAACCTGGGCGACCTGCTCGTCTGGCTGCAGAGCGAGAAGGTTTGCTACGTGCTGACCCTTGGTGTCGCGACCGGCTTCGAGAACCTCATAAGCCTTGGCGCGGTAGACGCGACCCTTGTTGGTGAAGAACAGCAACCAGTGGTGGGTGGTGGTTACGAAGAAGTGCTCGACCACATCGTCTGCACGCAGGTTTGCACCCTTCACGCCCTTGCCGCCGCGGTGCTGCTGGCGGTAGTTGTCGCTCTTGGTGCGCTTGATGTAGCCACCGCGGGTTAGCGAGATGACCATCTCTTCAACCGGAATCAGGTCTTCGGCGTTTACGTCGCCGTCGAAGCCCGCCACGATCTGGGTGCGACGGTCGTCGCCGTGCTTGCGCACGATCTCTTCGAGTTCTTCGCTGATGATCGAACGCTGACGAACCGGGTCGGCGATGATCGCCTTGAAGTCGACAATCTGCGCTTCGAGTTCGGCGGCTTCGTCGATGATCTTCTGGCGTTCTAGCGCAGCCAACTGACGCAGCTGCATGTTCAAGATTGCACGGGCCTGTAGCTCGTCAATCTTGAGCAGGTCCATCAGTCCGTCGCGAGCCTCGTCAACGGTGGCACTCTTACGAATGAGCGCGATGACGGCGTCGAGAGCATCCAGCGCTTTGAGGTAACCGCGCAAAATGTGTGCGCGCTCTTCGGCCTTGCGCAGTCTGAACTGGGTGCGGCGAACAATCACTTCGATCTGGTGGTCGACCCAGTGGCTGATGAAGCCGTCGATGCTCAGGGTGCGAGGCACGCCGTCGACCAGGGCCAGCATGTTGGCGCTGAAGTTCTCTTGAAGCGGGGTGAGCTTGTAGAGGTTGTTCAGCACAACGCGGGCAACCGCATCGCGCTTGAGCACGATGACGAGACGCTGACCGGTGCGACCAGAGGTTTCATCACGGATGTCGGCGACGCCCTGCAAGCGGCCCTCTTTGACTAGCTCGGCAATCTTGAGCGCGAGGTTGTCTGGGTTTACTTGATATGGAAGCTCGGTGACTACCAGGCAGGTGCGGTTGTGAATTTCTTCAACGTTGACGATTGCGCGCATCGTGATCGAGCCACGACCGGTGCGGTAGGCGTCTTCGATTCCGCGACGACCAAGAATGGTTGCGCCGGTTGGAAAGTCTGGGCCCTTGATGCGAGCGATGAGCGCCTCTTGCAGCTCTTCGCGGGTGGCGTCTGGGTTAGCCAGTGCCCACTGCGCACCTTCGGCAACTTCGCGAAGGTTCTGCGGTGGAATGTTGGTGGCCATACCAACGGCGATACCAATCGAACCGTTGACCAGCAGATTCGGAAAGCGGCTGGGTAGAACGGTTGGCTCTTGGGTGCGGCCGTCGTAGTTGTCTTGAAAGTCGACGGTTTCTTCGTCGATGTCGCGAACCATCTCCATGGCCAACTGAGCCATGCGGCACTCGGTGTATCGCGGAGCAGCGGCTGGGTCGTTACCCGGTGAGCCAAAGTTACCCTGACCCGAAACCAATGGGTAGCGCAGGTTCCAGTCTTGAACGAGGCGAACCAAGGTGTCATAGATCGCGCCATCGCCGTGCGGGTGGTACTGACCCATCACGTCACCGACTACACGCGAACACTTGCTGAACTGCTTGTCTGGGCGGTAGCCGCCGTCGAACATTGCATAAACCACTCGGCGGTGCACCGGCTTCATGCCGTCGCGCACGTCTGGAAGCGCGCGCCCCACGATAACGCTCATCGCGTAGTCGAGGTATGAGCGCTGCATCTCTGTCTGCAGGTCTACCTGCTCGACATTGTCGATGAAACCTGATTCGTTGGTCTGAGTCTCGTCTGCCATTTTTTCGTCTCTTCTGTTCGTTCGCTCGTTCTTAGATGTCTAAGAAGCGAACATCCTTGGCGTTGCGTTGAATAAATGTGCGGCGGCCTTCGACGTCGTCACCCATGAGGGTGCTGAACACTTCGTCGGCTAGGGCCGCGTCATCGAGGGTTACCTGAAGCAGGGTGCGACGGTCTGGGTCCATGGTGGTTGCCCAAAGCTCGTCGTAGTCCATTTCACCAAGACCCTTGTAGCGCTGAATCGAGTTTTCTTTTGGAATCTTCTTGCCCGAGGCCTGGCCACTGGCGAGCTTCTCGTCGCGCTCGGCGTCTGAGTAGACATATTCGTGCTCGGCGTTCGACCACTTGATGCGATACAGCGGCGGCTGCGCGAGGTACACGTAACCGTGCTCGATTAGCGGGCGCATGTAGCGGAACAACAGGGTCAAAATCAGAGTGCGGATGTGCTGACCGTCGACATCGGCGTCGGCCATCAAAACGCACTTGTGATAGCGAATCTTGCTCACATCGAACTCTTCGCCGATGCCGGTTCCGAACGCGGTGATCAGCGCCTGAACTTCGGTGTTTGCCATCGCTCGGTCTAGGCGAGCGCGCTCGACGTTCAGAATCTTTCCACGCAGAGGCAAGATGGCCTGGGTCTCTGGGTTGCGGCCACGAACTGCCGAACCACCTGCCGAGTCACCCTCAACGATGTAGATTTCTGAAACGATCGGGTCGCGGCTTGAGCAGTCGCGAAGCTTGCCGGGCATGCCGCCAGACTCAAGCAGACCCTTGCGGCGAGTTGCCTCGCGAGCCTTGCGGGCCGCCTGACGTGCGGTCGCTGCCTGAATCGCCTTGCGAACAATGTCTTTGGCGGCGGTTGGGTTGCGCTCTAGCCAGTCACCGAGTTGCTCGTTGACCACCTTTTGCACGAATGCCTTGGCTTCGGTGTTACCCAGCTTGGTCTTGGTCTGACCTTCGAACTGAGGCTCGCTGAGCTTGACCGAAATGACGGCGGTTAGACCTTCGCGGCAGTCGTCACCGCTTAGGTTCTCGTCTTTTTCTTTAAGTAGGTTGGTGGCACGAGCGTACTTGTTCAGCAAGCTGGTAAGCGCCGCCCTGAAACCTTCTTCGTGGGTTCCACCCTCGTGAGTGTTGATGGTGTTGGCGTAGGTGTGAACGCTCTCGTTGTATGCGTTGGTCCACTGCATGGCCAACTCGAGCGACAGGTTCTTCTCTTTGGTCTCAGACTCAAACGAGATGATTTCTTGGTGAACCAGTTCGGTCTTCTTCGACGAGTTCAAGAACTCGACGTAGTCCATCAAACCGCGCTCGTATAGATAGGTGTCTTCTTTGCCGCTGCGCTCGTCTTTGATGCTGATCTCGAGACCCTTGTTCAAGAAGCACATCTGCTGAAAGCGAGCACGCAGGGTTTCGTAGTCGAATTCGGTGGTTTCGAAAATCTCGCCGTTTGGTTCGAACTCGATCATGGTGCCGTTCGAGTCGGTTTCTGCTGCCTTGGCTAGCGGGGCATCTGGCACACCGTTTTGGTAGCTCTGGGTCCAGAAGTGACCTTCGCGGGCGACTGCCACGCGCAACTTGGTTGAAAGGGCGTTAACCACCGATGCTCCCACACCGTGCAAACCACCGGAGACCGCGTATCCGCCACCGCCGAATTTACCGCCGGCGTGCAAGATGGTGAGCACAACCTGAACGGTTGAAACGCCTTCGGTTGGGTGAACCGCAACGGGAATGCCTCGACCGTTGTCTTGAACGCGAATCCATCCCTCTTTGGTGATGGTGACCTGAATCGAATCGCAGTGACCAGCAAGAGCTTCGTCTACCGAGTTATCGACAATCTCGTAAACCAGGTGGTGAAGACCACGGGGCCCGGTTGAACCGATGTACATTCCGGGGCGTTTACGAACGGCTTCGAGGCCTTCGAGAACCTGAATATTTCCGGCTTCGTAGCCGCTGTTTTCGGGTGTAGACATTTTTAGTTGGTACTCCTTTTTGCTGGATTAGGCCCTATGAACTGCGACCTCGGCGGTCGACTTAAATTCGGGGTTACTAACCCTTCGATTTTACCTCGGATGCGCGACAAAATCGGGGATATACACAGTGGGTTGATGGGCAGTTTTGCCCTTTATTTACGCGGAACTCGCGTTTTGCAAAGGTCTCGTTTTGGCAACGGTTTTGAGATTACCCGTAGGTGTCTCGAGGCCCTCGCCCGGGCACCGATCTTGGGCCCTTTTTCCAGCTCGGAGCATCAGGCCCGAGGGTCTTGATCGCGGTGATTCCAAGTGACTCATAACGCGCGTTTACCAACTCTAAAATCTGCGGAGCCATCAGTCGAAGCTGGGTTGCCCAGGCAGTAGATTTGCATCGAATCGTCAACGTGCCGTCAACGATTTCTTCGGGCTGAGAATTGACCGCGTTGTCTGCGCCAACCACCTCGGCCCAGTGAACATGAAGGTCGGCCTCGGCCATTTCGCCGGTCCAACGAAAATCGGTGATCAGGGCATCCAAGGTCGACATTGCCGTCACCGGGTCACGCCCCTTGTCGAACGGCTTCGACTTGGCCTTGGCTTTGCCGGCCTCGATGCGCTTTTGGTCGCGGGTCATGCGTCGCCCGGTGGCTGCCTCGCGCATCCGCCAATAAAACTCTTGGGCAAAGTCGCCTGCCGACTTTTTCTCGTCACTCACGCGCGCGTCACCTGACCCTCGCTCACGGCAAAGTGCGTGGCGGTGAGAATGACCGGCACGTCCGAGGCAACTGCGGCGGTGATGAGCACCTGTTCATTGTTCGCCACCAGCTCGGCAAGGCGCAAGCGGCGGCCAGAATCGAGCTCGGCGAACACGTCATCCAAGATCAACACGGGGTCTCCGGTGCGGCTCTCTTTTTTCAATAACTCCACGGATGCTAGGCGCAAAGCCAGCGCATACGACCAGGTTTCGCCGTGGCTGGCGTAACCCTTCGCGGGAAGGGGGCCAAGCATCAAAACGAGATCATCGCGCTGAGGTCCCACCAACGTGAGCCCGCGCTCGAGTTCTTTCGCCCGCACCTTTTCGAGTCTCTCGCTGAACTGCTTGGCGATGGTGTCTTTGTCGCTATCTTCTAGATACTCGAGGTTATCTTCTTCGGTGTCTTCGCCAAAGAAGTTCGGTAGACGATCGCCCAACAGCGAAGACTTGTAGAGCAACCTTGGTTCGTTGTTGCTCGTGGCGATCGACTGGTAGGCCGCGAATAGGTGCGGTTCGAGCATCCGCGCGATTTCAAGCCTGGCCGACACAATCTCGGTGCCGTATTGCACTAGCGAGGCGTCCCATGCTTCGAGGGTGCTCAGCGCCGAACCGGTGGTCTTGGTGATTTTGGCTGATTTGAGCAGACTGTTGCGCTGCTTCAGCACACGTTCGTAGTCGCTGTAAACGCCGGCCATGCGCGGGCGATACTGCACGACCAGCTCGTCGATGAAGGCGCGGCGGTTGGTTGGGTCGCGGCGAATAATGTCGATGTCTTCGGGCGCAAAAGTGACCGACGAAATCACGCCTATCAAATCGCGCACGCGCGGCAGGTCGGCTTTGTTCATGCGGGCCTTGTTTTTGCCTTCGCGATTTAGCTCGACCTCAAGCAGAATGTCGCGGTCTTCGTGGCAAACCATGGCACGGATGATCGCTGCAGGCTCGCCCGCCTTAATAAGTGCTTGGTAGCCGGCGACTCGGTGCGAGGTCAGCGTGCTCAGATAGCCGATCGCCTCGACGAGATTGGTCTTGCCCTGGCCATTACGACCGACGAAAAGATTGATACCCGGCTCTAGCGCAACATCGGTGCTGCCGTGGTTACGAAAAGAGGCGAGGGTTAGATGCTTTACATACATAACCCTCGCCCCTAGACGTTAGAACTTCTTGGTGCGAATGACTTACTTGTCGTTTTTGACGACGGCGTGGCCACCGAACTGGTTGCGAAGAGCAGCAACTGCCTTCATGGCAGGTGAGTCTTCTTGACGGCTTGCGAAGCGAGCGTAAAGAGATGCGGTGATTGCCGGCATTGGAACAGCCTCGGCGATTGCCTCTTCGATGGTCCAGCGACCTTCACCCGAGTCGTTCACATAGCCCTTGATGTTGTCTAGGTTCGGGTCTTCTTCGAGAGCGCGCACTAGAAGGTCGAGCAACCATGAACGAACCACGGTGCCACGCTGCCATGCAGCAAAGGTGCCGTGAACATCCTTGATGATGCTCTTCTTTTCTAGAAGCTCATAGCCTTCAGCGAATGCCTGCATCATGCCGTACTCGATGCCGTTGTGAACCATCTTGGCGTAGTGACCAGCACCGGTGTCACCCACGTGAACGAAGCCCTCTTCGCGCTTACCCTCTGGGCGCAGTGCGTCGAAGATTGGCATTGCACGCTCGACTAGTTCAGCCGGGCCGCCGACCATAAGGCCGTATCCGTTTTCTAGACCCCAGACTCCGCCAGAAACACCGCAGTCGAGGTAGCCGACACCTAGAGGCTCTAGTTCTTCTGCGTGACGAATGTCGTCGCTGAAGCGTGAGTTGCCACCTTCGATGATTAGGTCGCCAGGCTCAAGGTGCTTCTTAAGCTCGTTGATTACGTCGTCGGTTGGTTGACCGTGTGGAACCATCACCCAAACGGTGCGTGGCGCCGGAAGTGCTGCGACCAATTCTTCGATCGAGCCAACGTCTGAGATGTCGCGCTGACGAGCGTAACCAGTTACCTCAACGCCGTTCTTGCGCAGACGTGAGCGCATGTTGCCGCCCATTTTGCCAAGACCAATTAGACCGATGTGCATTTAATTACCTTTCGAATACCGCTTAGCGGTTGAGTAGATTCGGCTGAAGCAGGTAACGATAGGTGTCGCTGTCGGTCTTCTCTTTCGAGCCGTGACTTGCGATCAATACCGGACCTGGCTTGTTTGGATCGTTGCTTGGAGTGAAGGCAATCTTCACGAACTCACTGTGAACACCGGCTAGACCCTCAATGAGAAACTGCGGCTTTAGTGAGACAACGATTTCTTTGCCAGAAAGCTCGGCACTGATGCTTTCTGAAGCTTGGGCTGTTTCGTTGCCACTTGCGTCAAGTGTCACCGAACCATCCTTGAAATCAAATTTGATTGGTGATTCTTTTTCTAGAACTAGGCCGACGCG
>JBDLUM010000041.1:0-6900 GCA_039805305.1 Actinomycetota bacterium | reverse complement strand
ACAAGGTCACCATCCCAGGCTGGCTATCAGTTGAGAAGGGCCACCGCGCAGCTCGCGCAGGTCGCAACCCTCAGACTGGTGCAACCATTCAGATTGCAGCTTCGAACACCGTTAAGGTTTCGGCAGGCAGCAAGCTAAAGGCAGCCGTCAAGTAGTCTTTTAGACCACAAGCTTCAGGCGTCGACTTCGGTCGGCGCCTTTTGCTTTAACCGCATGTTTGCCTGTGGTCAGTGGCACAAATAGTCGGCCCCATTGCCTAGGCTTGAAAGGTGACCAACCCTACACAAAGCCCAACCAACCGCGCCGCTCGCGCCGGTTTGTTGGCGGCAGGGGTGGCTCTCGCTTCGGTGGTGTTGTGGTCGGCTTTAACCGCATGGATGACCGGCCTCACCAACCCCTATGAACTCGGTGACCCGGGCGATGTGGTTCGCTGGGGTCAGCCGATTTTGAGATCGATAACGAACCTTGCCATGGCGATTGCCATCGGCGGTGCGGTGTTCGCAGTGCTGTCGTTGAGCGACGGGGCCAAGAACCTGGTTCGCACCCTCAACCTTGTCGCCATGGGCGGTGCAGCCTGGGTGCTGTTCGGCTCGGCTTCATACCTCTTTACTTATCTGTCGATCACCGGTGTTCCGGTTAGCTTCGACGGAGCCTTCACCGACGGCCTGGTGCTGTTTGCGACCCAGGTGGCCCTGGGCCAGTCTTTGGCCATCAACCTCGGCCTCGGCCTGGTGGTGGCCACCCTGGCCGCGATGGTTCGCAGCCTCAAAGGCACTGTGGCCGTGGCGGCAACTGCGGTGGCTGCACTGATTCCATTGGCGGTATCTGGCCACGCGAGTGGAACGGCCGGTCACGCGATGGCGGTCAACTCGATCGGCCTGCACCTTTTGGCTGTGGTGGTTTGGGTCGGTGGTTTGGTCGCGCTGCCTTTTGCCACGAGCGGTGAGACTAGCGAACGGGCATCCGTGTTGGTCAAACGCTATTCGGCTCTCGCTCTGGCTGCCTTTGCCGTTACCGCTATTTCGGGTAGCGCAAACGCCTTGGTGCGCGTGAACCTCGACCAGCTTTTCACCACCACCTATGGGCTACTCGTGATTAGCAAGATTGTCACGCTCGCAGTGCTTGGGCTTTTCGGTGCCTACTATCGCCTGCGCGTCATCGGCCAACTTGAATCACAAAAAACTCGAACCTGGTTTGGCCGCCTGGCTCTTGCCGAACTCGTGGTCATGGGCGTGGCCATGGGGCTCGCGGCAACGCTCTCGCGAACCGGCGCACCAGACAACACCAACTACAACCAAAACCCAACCCCCGCCGAGATTCTCACCGGCGAACCACTGCCAAACGAACTCATCGCCTCGAGCTGGTTCACCGAGTTCAAGTTCGACCTACTCTGGTCGATCATCTGCGTCGGCGCCGCCGGCTTCTACATTTGGGGCGTGCTTCGACTTCGCAAGCGCGGTGACAAGTGGCCGATTGCCAGAACCGCATCATGGATGTTCGGCCTCGCCATGCTCGCCTACATCACCAACGGCGCACCGAACGTTTATGGCGAATACCTGTTCTCGGTTCACATGATTGGGCACATGATGCTGAGCATGGCCGTTCCCGTGTTCCTAGTGCCGGGTGCACCCATCACACTTCTGATGCGAGCGGTGAACAAACGCACCGACGGCTCGATGAGCATCCGTGATTGGGTTCTCTGGGCGGTGCACACTCCTTGGGCCAAGCTGGTTTCGCACCCGATCTTTGCCGCCATCAACTTTGCCGGCTCGCTGGTGATGTTCTATTTCACGCCACTGTTCGAATGGTCGGTGCGCGATCACCTTGGCCACCAGTGGATGACCGTGCATTTTCTAATTACGGGTTACCTGTTTGTGCAGGCTCTGGTCGGCGTTGACCCAGGCCCAAACCGTTTGCAATACCCAATTCGCCTAATGCTTCTGATTGGCACACTCGCGTTCCACGCGTTCTTTGGCCTTGCGCTCATGGGCGGCGAGGCTCTGCTCGTTGCCGACTGGTTCGGTGCAATGGGTCGCACCTGGGGCGCTACTCCACTCGACGACCAACACGACGGCGGTGCTATCGCGTGGGGTATCGGCGAATTGCCCACCGCAGTGCTTACGATTATCGTCTCGGTGCAATGGGCCAGGTCAGATGCGCGCGAATCGAAGCGACTCGATCGTGCCTCAGACCGCTCGGGCAACCAAGATGTAGAAGATTACAACGCAATGCTTGCTCGCCTAGCTAAGCGTGACGAGCAGTAGGAACCGCGTGGATCAAGTAACACTTTCAAATGAACAACTCGCCCTTTTCGATTACATCGAGGGCGAGCACACCAACATTTTCGTTACCGGCCGCGCTGGCACGGGCAAGTCGACCCTGCTCACCTACCTCATCGAAAACACCAAGAAGAAGTTTGCGGTGTGTGCGCCGACCGGTGTTGCTGCGCTGAATGTTTCGGGCCAGACCATCCACTCGCTATTTGGTTTGCCCCTGGGTCTGCTCGGTACCGAAGATGTTGCGCGTCACCTGGGCCGACGCAGCCGCGAGGTGCTGCGGTCGATCGAAATGCTCGTGATTGACGAAATCTCGATGGTGAGCGCCGACCTGCTCGACGCCATGAACCGCATGCTGATTGCCGCCCGAGGCAAAAACCGTGGGCCATTCGGTGGCGTTCAGGTGGTTATGTTTGGCGACCCTTACCAACTGGCACCGGTGCCGCCGAGCGACCCGGCCGAACGCGGCTGGCTTGCCGAGAACTACCAGAGCAACTGGTTCTTCGACGCGCACGTTTGGCGCGACGCCGACCTCGAGCGCTACGAGTTGAACGAAATCTTCAGGCAGCACGACGAAGGTTTCAAGACCATTCTCAACGCCATTCGCGACGGCTCTTGCACTCAAGAAATGCTCGACGAGATCAACCGTGCGGGCAATCGCTTTCCGCCACACGACGACGTGATTCGCCTCTGCACCGTCAATTCAACCGTCGACAACATCAACAGCACTCGCTTGTCGAAGCTAACCACGCCGATCAAATCATTCGAGGCAAAGTTCGCTACCGGCGACGCTCAGACTTTCGGCCGCGCCCTGCCGGTTGAGCCAACCCTCGTTCTCAAAGAAGGTGCGCAGGTGATGTTCGTCAAGAACGACGATCAGTCGAACCGCAAAACCAAAGAGGGCTACCCGGTCAAGCGTTGGGTGAACGGAACCATCGGCCACGTCATTCAAATCTTCAACGATGCCCATGTGGTGGTCGAGGTCGATGGCGACGAGTTCGACGTGACAGTATCGACGTGGGAGAAAGTGCGCTACGAGATCGAAGAAGAGTTCGACGAAGATGCGCAGAAGTTTAAAGAGGTGGTTGTGCCGATCATCCTCGCTGAATATCAGCAGATACCGCTTCGCCTGGCGTGGGCCGTCACCGTGCACAAGTCGCAGGGGCAAACCTACGACGAAGTGCAGATCGACATGGGTCGCGGGGCCTTCAGCCCCGGCCAAACCTATGTGGCGCTAAGCCGCGTGCGCTCTCTCGATGGGCTCTATCTAACTCGCGCCATCACCATGAAAGACATCATGGTTGACGACGACGTGCTGCGCTTTATGAGCACCAAGCCAAACGCGGCGCTCGAACGCATCATCTAGACGCTATCGCCTACCTAGCTCTGAGGCTTGCCCACCCAGCGGCGCTCTTCGATTGATGTGCGCGGCTCGTTCGGGTCGAGCCACCAGTTGATCGGGTGCTCAACGCGGCCGGCCCACCAGGTTTCGCTGTGACCAGTGTTCGGGTAGATCGCGTGAATAAAGTCGACGTCATAGCGGTAGCCACGTTGCGCCAACTTTTCGGCAGCAGCTGCGTGAAACGGCGGGTAGATCGCGTCTAGCTCGATGGTTCCGGTGTCTGTCCAGATGCGGTGGTGACCGGCGGGTGGCACAAGCTGCGTCAACTTGTCGACCGTGATCTCAAAACCAAACGGCCAGTGGGTCGAGTAGCAAAGCGCGGTGCCATAAACATCGGGATGCTTCGCCAAACCATAAAGTGACGCAAGGCCGCCCATGCTCGAGCCGGCAATCGCCGTGCGGTCGGGGTGCAGCGCAATGCCATACTTGGCGGCCAGCTCAGGCACGATGCGGGTGGCGACCAGCGACTGGTAGGCGTTCGACATCGGCGTGCGAGTGGCCGGCGCCAGCTCTGGCGGCAGCATGTCGAAAATCTCAGGATGCTCAACGTAAAGATCTTCGGGCCCGAGCTCGTTGAGGCGCGTTGCATCGCTCAAACCCCAAACCGCAATGATCAGCGGCTTTTTTTCACCACGGATGCGCCCATCGCGCAGGGCGTCGAGAATGCCCCAGGTCGCCCCGAAGGTCGAGTGCTCGCTGAAGAACACGTTCTTGCCGTCGTGCATCACGAGCACGGGGGTGGTGTCACTCACGCTTGGTGGCACCCAGACATCCACGCGGTGTTTGTCGAACTCATAGGTGTCGATTCGGCCACCGGCGAGGTCGATGCGTCGCAAGCGCAGTTCGCGCATGCCGAGAAACAGTGGAAAGACGAAGGCGAACGCGGTTACAAAGCCCAGGGCGATGTATGCCCACAGGTGCTTCATGCCGAGTCTGCGGCCTTCGATGACGATCAGGGTCATGCCGGCGATGCCGCCGATGAGCAGATCGAGCGAATAAACCCAGTCGACATTCGACGTGAAACCGTCGGCCAAATAGTCTTCGCGACCGAGAACGGCCAGAAAGTTGAAATACCAGGCTGAGAGTAAGCCGATAATTGCTAGTGAAAAGAAATACGTTGCGATGGTTCTGCGTTGAGCCTTCATAGCACCATCTTTGCACCAACTCTTAGGTGCCCCAAACGTTAGAAGTCAAAAGACCTTATGAAGCGCCTTGCCAAATTAGTTACCACCCGCAGCAAAACCGTACTTTATGGGTTCATTGCACTCATCGCCCTGTCGACAATCTTCGGCGTTCAGTCATTCGGCGCACTCAAGGGTGGCGGCTATGAAGACCCAACCAGTGACTCGGCCCGCGTCGCCACTCTGCTGAGCACCGAGTTCAAAATCGACCAGCCAGAGCTCGTGGCGATTCTCGACTTTGGCCGCTCGGCCGACGACCCACTGAGCCAAACCGTGGCAACCGCGTTCGCCGAGCGCCTAAAAGAATACTCTGCCGTAGACGAGGTCAGCTCGTATTACACGAACGGTCGAGCAGCCAGCCTCAAGAGCATCGACGGAACAGCCGTCTACTTCTTTGTCAACCTCGACGACAAGGTGAACCAGGCCAAGGTTGCCACCGAGATGCAAGATGAGTTCGGGGGCGGCTTCAACGAAGCATCCGTTTATCTAGCCGGCATGGTCGCCGTAACCAGCGAGCTCAACGCCATGATTTCGAGTGACCTAGCGCTCGCCGAAACCATCGCGCTGCCAATCATGTTGGTTCTAATGATTTTCGTGTTCGGTTCGCTCGTGGCGGCCGGGCTACCTCTGATGGTCGGCGCACTGTCGATCGTGGGTTCGTTCTTCTTTGTTTGGGTTGCCACACTGTTCACCGACACCTCGGTGTTCTCGGCCAACCTCATCACCGGTCTTGGCCTCGGCCTCGGCATCGACTACGCCCTGCTCATGGTCAACCGATTTAGAGAAGAGCGCCAAGCCGGCTCTAACGTGAGCGAGGCCGTCGAAAAGATGGTGCTCACCGCCGGCCGCACCGTGTTGTTCAGCGGCATGACAGTTGCAATCGTGCTCGGCTCGATGGCGATCTTCCCGCAGTACTTCTTGAAGTCGATGGCCTACGCAGGCGTTGCGGTTGTGGGGCTTTCGCTAGCATCCGCGCTGTTTGCACTGCCGGCCGCGCTAAACCTGCTCGGCGACCGCGTGAACAAGTTCACCCTCTACAAGGGCGCACTCAAGCACCAAGACGAAGGCATCTGGGCCGACATTGCCCGTTCGGTAATGCAAAAGCCGATTCGTGTGTTGCTGGTGAGCGTGCTCGCCCTCGGCTCACTCGTTGCGCTCGGTAACGGCGTGCAGTTTGGCCAAGTGGATGACCGCATCTTGCCGCGCGACAACCGAGTGGTTGCGGCCAGCAACATTATTCGCGAACGTTTCGAAGGCCGCGAAGCCAACCCGGTCGAGGTGCTGGCCAAGGGCGCAAGCGACGACCAAGTGGTCGAATATGCCAAGGCGCTCAGCGCCGACGCTTCGATCAAGTCGGTGCGAACATCCGAGGGGTATTTCGAAAACGGTGAACAGATTGCACCGGCCAACCCGTTCGACCCAACCAAATATGCGGCCGGCGACTATCGCCGAATCGTTGCGATTCACGATGTTGAGTCGCGTGGCACATCGGGCCTAGAGCTAACCGACCGCCTGCGCGCGATCGACACCGTCGGCATCGACCAGGTGCTCATCGGTGGAGGAGCTGCGGTTTACACCGACTCGCAAAAGGGCATCGAGCACAACCTGCCGACCGTTCTGCTCTGGATCGTGTTGTCAACACTCGTGCTGCTGTTCTTGTTCACCGGCTCGTTCATCTTGCCCATCAAGGCAGTGCTGCTGAACTTCTTGTCACTCGGCGCCACCATCGGCTTTTTGTCGTGGGTGTTCATCGGCGGGCACCTGCAGTTCTTGCTCGGCGATTTTCAGGTCACCGGCACCATCGACACCTCGAGCCTCGTCCTGATCGCCGTGATCACTTTCGGCCTCTCGATGGACTACGAACTGTTCCTCCTCAGCCGAATTAAAGAGCAGCACGACGCCGGCCTATCGACCACCGAGTCGGTTGCCATGGGCTTGCAAAAATCCGGTCGCATCATCACCGCGGCGGCACTCGTGTTGGCGGTATCGTTCTTCGCGTTCGTCACCAGCGGCGTTAGCGTGATGAAGATGATGGGGCTCG
>JBDLUM010000040.1:0-6673 GCA_039805305.1 Actinomycetota bacterium | reverse complement strand
TCGAGCTCGGCCGACGTGTTTCGAAGACTCGCAAGTTGCGCATAGAAAGTGCGGTTCAGCGCCTTGTTTTCGTCGACCTTGGCCTGCAGGGTGTTGGCGGCAGCTTGAGCTTCGGCATAAGCATCCTGGGCGATTTTGGCCTTGGCAGCCAACTCTTCTTTAGCGGCACTGAGTTCGTCAGCCAAAGCCTGGGCGTAGCGCTGCTTCTCGATCGAGCGCTGGTAAAGCTGGTCGCTCTGCTGGGCAATCTTTTCGCTGGCACCGAGTTGGTAGAGCAAGTCATCGGCCTTGTCGGCGTTCAAAAATAGGTTGAGGCTGTCGCCGGCCGAACCGTTGCGATACATCTGGGCGGCAAGCTGGCCGAGTTGCTCGAGGGCCTGATCGGCCTGCGCGTTGGCCGCGTCAGCCTGAGTCTGCAACGAGTCGACTCGGGTGTTCATCAGATCTACCGAGTCTTGAGCCTGGTTGTAAGCCTCTGCTTTGATCAGCGCGGTGGTTGCCAGCGCATCGGACTCAACCGAAAGGTCGGCCAGATATGTTTCGAGGCGCGCAATCATGGCGCGTTTTTCGCTGACCTTCTTTTTGGCTGATGCGACCTCTTCGGCGCTCGGGTAATCGGGCACTGCCCAAGCTGGGCCAACCACGGTTGAGGTGAACAACATGCCGGCGATGGCGGCCGTAGCCGTCAAAATCAAGCGGATGCGCGGCATCCGACCTCGCCGAGTTGAAGCAGTCATAACTTAAAGGTAACGCTCGGCTTGCACAATCGCCACTAAGGCAGGTAATCTTGGCTCTTGGTGCTTTACGGCATCGCGCTTTTTGGCCCCATCGTTTAGAGGCCTAGGACACCGCCCTTTCACGGCGGCAGCACGGGTTCGAATCCCGTTGGGGTCACCAAAGCGCGGTACTAAAAGCAGCAAGGTCCTGTAGCGCAGTTGGTTAGCGCGCCGCCCTGTCACGGCGGAGGTCGCGGGTTCAAGTCCCGTCAGGATCGCTGGGTGTTTGTTCGCCCTTGGCTCTGTAGCTCAGTTGGTAGAGCGAACGACTGAAAATCGTTAGGTCACCGGATCGATGCCGGTCGGAGCCACAAAAATCCTCAGTTATCGCAACTGGGGATTTTTTGTTTCTTGAAGTTTTCAACCCCTAGGCTGATGCACGAAGGAGGCCCATGCTCACCGTGCTACTCGGCTTTGCCACGTCGCTGGTCTACGGCTTCGCCGACTTCTTTGGCGCAATCGCTTCGCGGCGCATCCGCCCCGTCACCGTCACGGCAGTCTCTGGCGCGGTCGGTCTGGTCTTTCTAATCACGTTGATTCCGGTCTTTGGGTTTAGTTTCGACTCGGATGCTCTGAGCTGGGGCATCTGGGCAGGTGCGTGGTCTGCCGTCGCCATGTCTTGCCTCTATGCATCGCTCGCCCTCGGGCCGATCTCGATCGTGTCACCGCTCAGCGCAGTGATTTCGGCGATCGTTCCGGCCGCCTACGGGCTCTACCTCGGCGACACCTTCAGCCCCTGGGGTTACCTCGCCATCGGGCTGCTTCTAGTCGCGGTGGTTTTGGTCGGCTTCGTGCCGGGTGCCGACGTGCGCATGCCAACTCCCCAAGCGCTGCTGCTCGGAGCCGCCGCCGGTGCCGGCATCGGTGCCGTGCTGATTTGCCTCGACCAGGCCCCCGAAGATTCTGGCCTCACCCCAGTGATCATGTTGCGCGCAGTGAGCGCGAGCCTGCTCGGGCTGTTTCTGATCGCGGTGCTCATTCGCGAGCGCGGCAGAGTGCGAGCATCCGAGTCAAAAACGGGGATGCACCGCTTCTGGTTCGCGGTCGCCGCCGCGGGTCTTTTCGACTCTTCGGCCAACGTGTTCTTTTTGTTGGCCTCACGCACGGGGTCGCTAACCGTGGTTAGTGTGTTAACGGCTCTGTACCCTTTGGGCACCATAATCTTGGCTCGTGTAATTCTCAAAGAGAAGATTGCGAGAACACAACAGGTTGGAATCGCTCTCGCACTAACTGCCAGCGCCATTCTCGCCATCACCTAAGTTTTCAAAAGCTATGCACCACCTATAGAGAGAATCGAAATGACTAAAGAACGCAGCCGTTGGATTGCCCTGGTATTTATCTCGGCGGCAATCTCGCTCGTAATCATTGACGGCACCATCGTCAACACAATCTTTCCGAGCATCATCAATGCGCTAGGCCTCGACTCAACCGAGGTTCAGTGGGTTCAAGAGTCATACGTTTTGGTTTTCGCTGCGCTGCTGCTGGTGTGGGGTTCGATTGCAGACCGCTACGGCCGCAAGCGCCTGCTGCTGATTGGTATCGCCATCTTCGTAGCCGCCTCGGTTTGGGCTGGTCTTTCTGAAGACGCATCCTCGATGATTCTGGCCCGCGTGCTTCAGGGCTTCGGTGGCTCGATGGTTCTGCCAACAACTCTCTCGTTGGTCAACGCAACCTTTCAGGGCAAGGAGCGCGGCATCGCCTTTGCCGTGTGGGGTGCCACCATCGGTGGAATGGTGGCCGTTGGCCCGGTTCTCGGTGGCTGGCTAGCAACCGACTTCGGAGATGACGGATGGCGTTTGGCATTCAACATCAACTTGCCACTTGGGCTTATTGTTATGGCCGGTTTGTGGTGGTGGGCTAAGGAGTCGAAGCAAGAGCAGCGTGTGCCAGGCGTCGACGTGGTTGGTGCATTGCTTTCGGTGGTCATGTTCGCCACCCTCGTCTTTGGTCTTATCGAAGGTCGCGTTTATGGCTGGTGGGAAGCGTCGAAGAACCAGTTCGAACTTGGTGGTTTTGCGTGGCCTACCGAAGGTATCTCGATCATTCCGGTTTCGCTCGCCATCTCGGCCGTTGGCTTCACTCTGTTCGTGCTTTGGGAGCGCGCTCGCGCCAAGGCTCAGAAGGCGGTTTTGCTCGACCTCGACCTATTCAAGGTGGGCTCGTTCAGAAACGGTTCGATCGCAGCACTGATCATCTCGATGGGTGAGTTCGGAATCTTGTTTGCGATTCCACTTTGGCTGCAGAACGTGCTTCTGCTTAGCCCAATCGAATCTGGCATGGTCTTGCTATGGCTTGCCGGTGGTGCCTTCTTGGCATCGGGCGTTACCGGTGGCCTCAGCGGCAAGGTGTCGCCAAAGATTTTGGTTCAGGGCGGCGTTGCTCTCGAGCTCGTAGGCGCGATTGGTATTGCCCTGTTTGCCAACACAGAAGCCGGCATGTGGTCGATCGCTCCATTCCTATTTGTTTATGGAATCGGTGTCGGTATGGCCACCGCTCAGCTAACCGGCGTGATCATGGTCGATGTACCGATGGACAAAATCGGTCAGGCCTCTGGTTCGCAGTCAACCGTTCGTCAGGTCGGCTCTGCTCTTGGCATCGCCGTGCTCGGAACCATGCTGTTCACCGGGGTTCAGTCGAGCCTCGAAACTCGCATCGCCGACCAGGCGACCGATGAGGTTCAGTCGGCCAAGATTGTCGAGCTCGTGGTCGATACAGCCGGTGGCGTGATTCCTGGGCTAACCGACCTACTTCAAAGCCCCGCTACCGGAACCCCGCTAAGCCCAGAGGTTGCTAAGCAAATCACCGAGGATGCTGGCCAAGCCTTCACCGATGGTGCGAAGGCCTCGGCCTGGGCCGCCGCTGCGTTCTTGCTGCTCGGCTTGTTTTCGACCTTTAACATTGGTTCAAGAAAAGAAGACCAAACGGCGAAGTAACTTAATGCAACCGCTCTCGCGTGTTGAGCTGAAAGAGTAGGCTGTTCGCTTGTGAATGAATCAATCAAGCCGAAACGTCTTTTGCTTGGCAAAAGGCTTTCGACAAAAAAGCTTGAAGGCGAACTGCTACCAAAATCGGTAGCCTTGCCAATTTTCTCTTCCGACCCGCTCTCATCGGTGGCTTATGGGCCACAAGAGATGCTTATGATTTTGGCCCTCGGCGGCTTCAGTTTCTTGTCATTCACCCCAGCGATCGCCTCGGTTGTTGTCTTACTTCTAACAATCGTCGTTCTGTCTTACCGTAAAGTAATCGCCGCCTATCCATCTGGAGGCGGTGACTACGAAGTTGCCAAAAAGAATCTCGGCGAGAAGCCAGCCATCGTCGTAGCCTCGGCCCTCCTGATCGACTACGTTCTCACCGTGGCAGTCTCGATTGCAGCCGGAACCGACAACATTATTTCGGCCTTCCCAGAGCTCGACCCATTTCGAATCGAGATTGCCGCAGGGTTCATCATTGTTTTGTGCGCCGTCAACCTTCGCGGCGTTCGTGAGTCGGGCATCGCGTTTGCACTGCCAACCTATTTGTTCATTAGCACCGTCTTTCTGATGTTGGGCACCGGAATCTTCAAGTTGCTCACCAACCAGCCGATCGTCGCACCTTCGGCGGCCTACGAAGTAGTTGCCATCGAAGATGTGAGTAACTCGATGCTCGTACTCTTCTTGTTGCTTCGAGCATTCGCGTCTGGTTCTGCCGCACTGACTGGTGTTGAGGCAATCGCTAACGGGGTCCCTGCATTCCGTGAACCGAAGATCAAGAACGCACAGGCCACTATGGCCTGGATGGGGTTCGTCGCAATTTCGATGTTTATCGGCATCATCACATTCGGTCTTATCTCAAAAGTTCACTACCTCGAAGACCCGCTGAAGCAACTTGGTCGCGAACTAGAAGGCCCGCAGCAATCTGTGATCGCCCAGCTTGGCGTGGCAATCTTCGGAGATGGAAGCATCCTCTTCTTTGTGCTTCAGGTTGCAACTGCCGCTGTTCTCTTGCTCGCCGCAAACACTGCGTTCAACGGTTTCCCCCTTCTCTCGTCGGTGCTTGCCAAAGATTCATACGCACCGAAGGCCTTGCTAACGCGCGGTGACCGCTTGGTTTACTCGAACGGCATGCTTTCTCTAACCCTCGCGGCTCTTGCGCTTGAAATCATTTACCAGGCCGATGTATCAGCGCTAATCCAGTTGTATGTTCTGGGTGTTTTCACTTCGTTCACCATTGGTCAAATTGGAATGTTGCGTCACTGGCGCCGAGGTCGTCGCGATGGTTCAGTAACTAAGCGTCAAGCTTTCTCAGGGCTCATCATCAACGGAGTTGGGGCTACGATGACTGCATCCGTTCTGATCATCGTTACGATCACGAAGTTCACGCATGGAGCCTGGTTGGTGTTTTTGCTCATGCCGATTCTCTTTTGGGTGATGTACAACACCGGCCGCTACTACAAAACCATTGGCCACGAAATCACGATCGATGACGAAACCAAATTCGGCTCGGATGGTGACTACGCAGTCGTTCTAATGGACAGGCTAAACAAGCCCCAGCTAAAAGCCCTCGACTACGCAATCTCTGTGCACCACAAAAAGCTTGATGTTATTCACGTGGCTGCCGACCCAGACCGTGCCGCGGCTTTCAAGAGAGAGTGGAAGGAATACGGCATCAAGGTGCCGCTCAAAATAATTGAGTCGCCATATCGCGAGTTCTCGACACCTCTCATTGAATATTTGAAGTCGCACCGTGAGCGTTATGGCCGCGAAAGAATTGCCGTCTACATGCCGAAGTACATCGTTGGCCACTGGTGGGAGCACATCTTCCACAACCACCGCGCCAACCGCATCATGCGCCGTCTCATGTACGTGCACGGCGTTATGTTGGTGACCGTGCCCTGGCGCCTCGAATCGGCTGCCAAATTCAACCCGTTCTTGCGCGTACCGATGCCTGGCGACTCGCGACGGGGTGTTCCTGTCAGGCCCCAGCCAAGAAAACACGAGGCAGGTCGAAACGCTGTGTTCGTGATCGAATCCAAAGATGATGATGACTAAGTCAATGCAGCTAAAGATTCTTGGTTTCGTCTTTTTGGGCGGCGCTCTTGGCGCGGTCACGCGTGGATTCATCACCGAGTTCGGCAGTGATCCGCTCGAGATTTTCATTGCGAACATGGTCGGTGCGTTCATCCTCGCGCTTTCAATGACGGTGCCAGCGCTATCTACGCCTGAGCGTCAAGCGTTCGTCGGCTCTGGTTTTGCTGGCGGTTTCACAACCCTCAGCGGAGTGGCAATCATTGCAGTGCTCGGCAAATTGAGCCCGGATGTCGCGGCTGAATACATCGCACTCACTATCGGCTTCGGTCTGGTGGCCTATTGGATGGGTGACATCGTCGGCCGTCGCATAAAGCAGGCGAAGCGATGAACATCGACATTTGGGTCGTGCTAGCGATTGCGCTGGCAGGTGGTGTCGGGTCGGTCATCCGCGTGCTTTTGGGTCGCTGGGAGGGCAAGTTGCCATACGGCATCTTGTTCGCTAACACTCTCGCCTCTGCTGTCGGCGCTTGGGTGCTGCTCGAAATCGGAGGCGGCGAGTTCACCTCGGTTGCGCTGATTGCCGGGTTCGCCGGCGGTTTGTCGACCTTTAGCGCCTACGTTGGGCAGACCGTGAACTACTGGCGCAAGGGGCGGTTGATTCAAGGCGTGCTCAACACGGTGCTGCAGTTTGGTCTTCCATCCACAGCCGTTTATCTGGTCGCACTTTTGTGCACGCCGCTGATAAACTAGCGGCAGGTTTTTGGCGTGACGAACGGTTCACGCTTTCGAGTCGAACACTGTTAGGGGGCTCGCCATGGGGCGTGGCCGTCAAAAAGCGAAGCACACCAAGGTTGCTCGCGAGCTAAAGTACTTCAGCCCTTCGGTTGACCT
>JBDLUM010000039.1:0-3953 GCA_039805305.1 Actinomycetota bacterium | reverse complement strand
CGAGCCACGCGCCTCATCGACGGAGCCAACGAAGACTCGATGGAAAAGAAGAAGTCGGAGGGCTACTTCTAATGAACAAGCCAATCATTCGCCTGGTCACCTGCGGAAGCGTTGACGACGGTAAGAGCACGCTCATCGGTCGCCTGCTCGTCGAAACCGGCAGCGTGCCTGACGACACCGTAGATTCAGCCAAGACCGTTCGACGCTCAGGTTCCACAATCAAGGCTGGCGAGATCGACTTCAGTTTGCTCACGGATGGCCTAGAAGCCGAACGCGAGCAGGGCATCACCATCGACGTCGCCTATCGGTCAATGGTGCTTCAAAACGGCCGTCGCCTGATCATCGCTGACGCACCCGGCCACGAGCAGTACACCCGCAACATGGCTGTCGCTGCTAGCCGTGCCGACATCGGCCTGATTCTGCTGGATGCCACCCGCGGCATTCGCACTCAAACCCTGCGCCACCTCAACATCTGCCACATCATGGGCGTGACGCGCATTGCGATCGTGATCAACAAGCTTGACGCCATGGGCTACGACCAAGGCGTTTATGACCAGTTGGTGACCGAGTTGTCTGCATCGCTCGAGAAGCTGGGCGTGGAAGACTTCGCATTCATCCCGGTAAGCGCACTGGCTGGCGACAACGTCTCGTTCCGCAGTGAATTTATGGGCTGGTATGAAGGGCCCACGCTGCTCGAATACCTTCAGGATTGGCCTGCCGAAAAGCAGACTGTCAACGCCCCACGCATGACCGTTCAGATGGTGAACCGTGCCGACAACTTCCGCGGAGTTTCTGGCACCATTTTTGGTGGCGACATCAAACTCGGCGATGAAGTCATGGTTCTTCCATCCAAGAAGACGGCCAAAGTTGCCAGAATCGCCACCTTCGACGGCGACCTGACAGTTGCCGAAGAGCAGTCTGCCGTGACCCTGGTGCTCGAACCCGACGTAGATGCGACTCGAGGCGATGCGATTGAGCTTGCCGCGGTTGCGACCGAACCGGCCAACCGCTTTGCGGCAACCATGATCTGGC
Organism: Actinomycetota bacterium; assembly: GCA_039805305.1. Classification (GTDB taxonomy): domain Bacteria; phylum Actinomycetota; class Actinomycetes; order Actinomycetales; family Microbacteriaceae; genus Rhodoluna. The sequence continues at coordinate 2,921 of JBDLUM010000039.1, read as the reverse complement.
TCAACGATGCCGAACTCATTCACAGCCGCTCTTACTACCTGATCTCAGGCTCAACCCAGGTGCCGGCGATTGTGACCAGCATCCGCCACGTATTGAACATCAACAACGGCGACCACGAATCGGCACGCACCTTCAAGGCCAACGACATTGGTTTAGTCGAGCTTGCCACGGATGCCCCGATTGCGCTGACCCCATATAAAGAGAACCGCTTCAAGGGAAACTTCATCCTGGTCGATCGCGTCACAATGGCGACAGTTGGTGCTGGCATGATTAGCCACGTGCTTCGCCGCAGCGGCAACATCAGCGAGCACCACTACGAGATCACCAAACAGGTTCGTTCGGAACAGAAGAACCAAACAGCAAAGGTGATTTGGTTCACCGGTCTTTCAGGTTCGGGCAAGTCAACCATTGCCAACGCCCTCGAAAAGCACCTGTTTGCACTCGGCAAGCACAGCTATGTGCTCGACGGAGACAATCTGCGCCTCGGTTTGAATAAGGACCTCGGTTTCACCCGCGAAGACCGCGCCGAAAACGTACGTCGCGTGTCAGAGGTGGCTCACGTCATGGCCGATGCTGGTTTGATCACCTTGGTCGCCTTGGTTAGCCCATTCGCCGATGACCGCAACCAGGCACGCGAGCTCTTTGGCGAGGGTGAATTTGCCGAGGTTTGGGTCAAGACTTCGGCCGAGGTTTGCGCTGAGCGTGACCCTAAGGGCCTTTACAAAAAGGCAGCCGCCGGTCAGCTACCTAACCTCAGCGGCGTGGGTCAGGATTACGAACCTCCGACAAACGCAGAACTGGTTCTCGATGGCACAGCTTCGATTGAAGAAAACATCGCAATCATCATGAAGGAGCTCTTTTGACCTGGCTCTGGTTCATCCTTGCGGGCAGCATTGCCCAGCTAGTTGATGGTGCGTTGGGTATGGGCTTTGGGCTGACAAGCTCTACCCTTTTGCTTACCCTTGGCACCTCAGCCGCGCTGGCTTCCGCAGCTATTCACATCGCCGAGGTTGGCACCACGCTGGCCTCGGGTGTCTCACACTGGCGCCGAGACAATGTTGACAGCAAAATTCTCTGGCAGCTCGCCGTGCCAGGTGGCATCGGAGCGTTTTTGGGGGCAACCTTCCTGAGTTCGGTTGATTTGAGCGGCGGAAAATACTTCGTCTCGACAATTTTGTTGTTGCTTGGATTCGTGCTGCTCTATCGCAACCTCTTTAAGGCCGAGGCCCAGGTCGCCGTTACCGAAATGCTCAGCCCGGTTTATCTTCGATTCTTGGGCGGCATCGGCGGTTTCGTCGACGCTGCTGGCGGTGGCGGCTGGGGTCCGATCGTGACTCCGACTCTCTTGGCAACCACCAAAACCGAACCACGCAAAGTTATCGGCACGGTTAGCGCGGCCGAGTTCATTGTTGCGGTGGCAGCCTCTGTTGGATTCCTTGCGAACCTCTATCGACTAAATGTCGACTGGGCTGTTGTCGGCGGCTTGCTAATCGGTGGCGTGATCATGGCTCCGATTGCAGCAAAACTTGTGAGCTGGCTGCCGAAGCGCAAGCTGGGAATCGCGGTGGCTTCGATGATTATTGTGATCAACGCCCTTCGACTTCTGGGCGTGTAGGCTTCGAAGATTCAGCTTTAGCGCGACAAGATTCGCTTTAGAAGGCGCTTAACCGGTGTCGGAATCGACGCAACCTTACCCTTGAATTTTGCGATTTCACGATCGCGCTCTTCAATCACTTCCAAGGCCGCTGACACAACACCCACCACATCGATGAGCTCAGGTTGTGCGTCGGCTCCGGCAGCCAGAGGCTTCTCGAAGAGCGTCTTTTCGTCAGCGAAGAAGTTGACCCGAACCCATTCGTTGCTTGCCGCATAGAACGAGTCAAACTTGGCGACGGTTTCGGCGTTTGCGCTGAGACCTCGGCCGGGCGCGTGCTTCTCGAGACGATCAAAGAATGTCTTACTGGCCACCTGGTTGGCGACTAACTTATTTGCACCGTTCAGCTGGTTCAGAATTTGCAGTGCTCCAGCCGAGAGATTGGCGTTTCGCTTTTCATCCGAGGCGAGGTTTAGGCCGGTCTGGTTGAGGCCGGTTGCCGAGAAGAAATCATCGATCAGCGCGGATGGCTTTTGGCCCTCTGGATAGAGGCGGACGCGAAGTGCATCGGCCCCGAAAACCTGCTGCCACATTTCGATGCTCTGCTGGAAGCCAAGAATCTGCGAGACGCGGGGGTGATTTGGCTCGAAGAAAGACTCGTCAACGTAGACGCCCTTCTTGATTGCCATGCCGTGGTGGCTGAGCGCGATTCGAATCGGCTCGCGAAGGTAAACCAAAATCTCGAACTCGTTTAGCCCTACAGATTCGAGATTCGCCTTGAGCAACTGGATGTCTTCAACCGAAGTGAGTCGCGACTGAAGGTGCTCGCTCGAGATGAGAACCTGTTTGGCATCTGCGGCAGCTTTGAGTTCGGCCTGGAACTTGGTCAAGACCTTGCGGCGGAACGCATCCAAGTCGGCTTGTTTCTTGATGCCTTCGGCTTTAAGGAGGCCATCTGGACGAAACGAACTGAAGCTGCCCATCGCCAAGTAGAAGTTGTTTCCAGGGTGCAGCGAGGATGGAACCAGCGTGCCTTGGCCGAGCAAGGTAGCGCGATTGGTTTTGAGCAACTGCGGCACGGAGGTGGTGCCGGTCTTCTCGAGGCCGATGTGCAGGATCGTCTTCATCGGTTACTTTGAAGCTGCGTCGACGACGTTCTTGACCAGCATTGCGCGGGTCATCGGGCCGACTCCACCCGGGTTAGGCGACAACCAACCGGCGATTTCGGCGACTCGAGGGTCAATGTCTCCGACCAGTGTCGCCTTGCCCTCCGCGCCTTCGACGCGAGTGATGCCCACGTCTAGAACTGCGGCTCCGGGCTTGATCC
>JBDLUM010000038.1:0-15457 GCA_039805305.1 Actinomycetota bacterium | reverse complement strand
GCGCCGTCGATGCGAGCAAAACCAATCAGAATGTTCGGTGCGAATAGTGGCTGCACCTCGAGGAACTCGTTGTCATCAACAATCGACTCGATGATGGTGTGCATGTCGTAAGGCTGATTTGGTGAGTCAGGAATGATGGTGTCGAGCACGCGGTCTTCGTCGGTCACCTCGAGTGCGCTTGCCGAGGCGTAACGCTCTGGCTCACTCAGGTTGTTCTCTGGAAGGTATGACAGCAGCGAACGCGCATAGTCGATGGCGTCTTCTTCATCGCTAGCCAAGTAGTGGGCTACTCCCGAGGTCTCGTTGTGGGCACGTGCACCACCGAGCTCTTCCATGCCGACATCCTCGCCGGTCACGGTCTTGATTACGTCAGGACCGGTTACGAACATGTTCGAGGTTTTGTCGACCATGATCACAAAGTCGGTTAGCGCCGGTGAATAAACGGCACCACCCGCGGCTGGGCCCATGATGATCGAAATCTGCGGAATCACACCCGAAGCCATGGTGTTGCGCTTGAAGATTTCGCCGTACTTTCCGAGAGCGATAACACCTTCTTGGATGCGCGCACCTCCCGAATCGAGAATGCCGATTAGCGGCACACCGGTCGCGATGGCTAGGTCCATGACTTTGATGATCTTGTTTCCGGCAGCTTCACCGAGTGAGCCGCCGAAGATGGTGAAATCTTGCGAGAAGACCGCGACCTGACGGCCACCGATGGTTCCGACGCCGGTGACTACCGAGTCGCCGTATGGGCGGTTGCGCTCCATGCCGAAGGCGGTTGAGCGGTGGCGAACAAACTCGTCGAGCTCTTCGAATGAACCTGCGTCGAGCAGCATCTCGATGCGCTCGCGGGCGGTCTTCTTGCCTTTAGCGTGTTGCTTGGCGATGGCTGCCTCACCACTGGCTAGAACCGCTTCGTGATAGCGGTCGCGTAGGTCGGCTAGTTTGCCGGCAGTGGTAGACATGTCATGTTTCGGAGTGTTCTCAGACATGAAGCCAACTTTAGTAGCCTGAAGCCATGAATCTAGAGAACGCGGCCTCACTGGTTGCCAGAATCGACTATGTCGATAGCACAGGATCGACCAACACCGACCTTGCCGAGGCAGCGGTTATCTCGGCCGCCGACTACCCAGATTTGTCGGTTTTGTGTGCCGGTAGTCAGTCAAGTGGGCGGGGTAGAGCCGGGCGAGCCTGGGAATCGGCTGCCGGTGCTTCTTTGTCGTTGAGCATTTTGGTTAGACCCAAGGGTGTATCGCTAGAGCACTTCGGTTGGCTTCCAATTCTGGCCGGGCTTGCCGCATCTCGTTTTGTGACGAGCGTTTTGCCAGCATCCGAGGTTGGGCTCAAGTGGCCGAACGATGTTTTGGTTGGCGACAACAAGATATGCGGTGTGCTCAGTGAACTCATCGGCGACGGTAGCGGCGTGGTGATCGGCGTTGGGTTGAATCTGACTCAGGGCAAAGACGAATTGCCAATCGACGCAGCCACCTCGCTTCGACTAGAAGGTGCGAGCGTTTCGTTCGAAGCTGCGGTCACTGGTTTCTTGACCGAGTTTGTCGCCCTCTATGTGCAGTTCGTGAACCACCGCGGCGATGCCACGGCGAGTGAACTACGACGTTTCGCAACCGCAAGCTGTCTTTCGATTGGCAGGCGCGTGCGCGTGATGTTGCCAGGCGAACAAACACTCGAGGGTCGTGCCGTCGAAATCGATGACTCTGGCCGACTACTCATTGCAGTTGATGGAGAGCAGCAGTTTTTCGCAGTTGCTGCCGGTGACATCGTTCATCTGCGACACAATTAACCGGTGAGCTTTCAACAAGAACTTGACCTGGCCAGAATCAGGCAGAGCCTTCGCGTTCTCTGGTTGCCGCAGCTCGTGCTCTTCGCGGTGGTTTTCGGGCTCTCGTTCATGTCTGGGCGTGTGCTCGATGAATGGTTGACAATCACCATCAACGTCGCGGCCGGGGTGCTCGTGGCTGTGTTCTGGCTGCTGCCGAGCATCCGCTATGCCACCACCTTCGTAGACATCACCAGCACCCGCATCATTTCGCGCGGTGGGTTGTTTGCTCGCGTGCGCCGTGAGTTGTCATGGTCGCAGGTCACCGCAATCGAATATTCGCGCACCAAGGGCATCATGATTTTGGCTGGCGAAGAGCCACCGTTGATTTTGACTCGGATGCCTCGAGCAAAGGCTCTCGCCGAAGAACTTCGCGCGACGCTGGCAAAATAGAACTCTAGAAAGGGTTGAACTTGGCAAAACATGTGGGAGTCATCGGCGGCGGTCAGCTGGCACGAATGATGACGCCACCTGCCATCAACCTAGGCCTCGAACTCAAGGTGCTCGCCGAGGCAGAGAATTCTTCGGCTGCATTGGCAACCACGATGGTCGGCGATTACACCCAATTTGAGGTTGTTGCCGAGTTTGCCAAAACCGTCGACGTGATCACTTTCGATCACGAGCACGTGCCCCTCGAGGTGCTGCGTCGTCTCGAAGAGGCTGGCGTTTCGGTTCAGCCACCATCGCGCGCGCTGGCCTACGCCCAGAACAAACTCGAGATGCGCGCGCGCCTGTCGGCGCTCGGTTTGCCGATGCCGATTTGGGCAGCTATTTCTTCAGCGACCGAACTACAAGAATTCTTGAACGACAACGGGGGTGTCTGTATTTTGAAGACCCCAATCGGCGGTTACGACGGCAAGGGTGTGCGCGTCATCAAGGCCGTCGAAGACGCCGCCGACTGGCTCGAGCCGGCGATGCTCGGCTCGGTTGGTGGCTCGTTGCTCGCTGAAGAGAAGGTCAACTTTGTGCGCGAGCTTGCGCAACTGAGCGCTCGCCGCCCGAGCGGTGAGTTTCAAACTTGGCCGCTCGTGCAAACGGTTCAAGCCAATGGTGTTTGCTCTGAGGTATTAAGCCCTGCCCCGGGCGCAGATCAAGCGACCCTCGAGAAGGCCGCCGAAATCGCCCGAGGTGTTGCCGAAGGTCTCGGCGTTACCGGCGTTTTGGCAGTCGAACTTTTCGAGACCCAGAACGGCCGACTGCTTATCAACGAGCTAGCCATGCGCCCGCACAACTCGGGTCACTTCAGCATCGAGGGTTCAACCACCAGCCAGTTTGAGCAACACCTGCGCGCGGTGCTCGACCTGCCACTCGGCTCCACCTCGCCAACTGCGCCTCACAGCGTGATGGTGAATCTGCTCGGGGTCGACGACGGCCACGATTTCGTGAGTAGCTACGAGCAGGTGTTGGCGCAGCATCCGAGTGCCAAAGTTCACACCTACGGCAAGTCACCTCGTGCTGGTCGAAAGATGGGTCACGTAACGGTGGTTGGGCAAGATTCGGCCGATGTGTTGGCCGAGGCACGGGCAACCGCCCAAGCCCTGCTTCAGGGCTAAAACGCCAGCCACGCCTAAAATTACGAAGGTGTTCGTCGAACGAACACAACCTAAGTTTTTTGGTTTTGACCTCGAGGAGCAACTATGTCGAATGCGCAAGTTGGCGTAGTAATGGGTTCAGACTCCGACTGGTCGGTAATGTCTGACGCCGTCGCCGTTCTCAAAGAATTCGGCATTGAGTCAGAGGTCGAAGTTCTCTCGGCACACCGCACTCCCGAGCGCATGATCGAGTGGGGCAAAGCCGCAGCTGGTAGCGGAATCAAGGTAATCATCGCTGGAGCCGGTGGCGCTGCGCACTTACCTGGCATGCTCGCCTCGGTCACCACCTTGCCGGTAATCGGCGTGCCAGTGCCGCTAGCAAAACTTGATGGGCTCGACAGCTTGCTTTCGATCGTTCAGATGCCGGCCGGCATTCCAGTTGCCACAGTTTCAATTGGCGGAGCAAAAAACGCCGGCATTTTGGCAGCCCGCATCTTGGGTGCTTTCGATGACCGTCTATCGGCCAAGCTTTCGGCCTTCGGCGAAGATCTAAAGTCTCAGGTTGCCGAGAAGAACGCGAAGCTGAAGTCGCAACTGTGATTTCGGTTCCAACTCGCCCGGCGAAACCCGCCAGCACTTCTTCAACCAGCCCGTTTCGAAACGTTGATCGGGCCACGCCAGAACAACTTCGAACTCGCGCCTGGTGGCTGCTAGTTTTCACCCTCATCGTTCCGGGCCTGGCACAACTTGTTGGCGGCAACCGCAAGCTGGCTCGCTTCGGCCTTCGCGCCACCATCACCATCTGGGCAACTCTCGGCTTCTTGCTGCTACTCGGTCTAATCAATCGAGGCTGGGTAATTTGGCTGGTCACCCTGCCGTTTGTCGGCACCATCATTTCTTGGATGCTCATCGCCTACGCCGTGATTTTCTTGGTGCTTGCCGTCGATGCGCTTCGTCTTTCGCGCTTGGGCAAGTTGTTCGACCGAGACAAATGGATAGCCCTTGGCGCATTCGCCCTCGTCGCAACGCTCGGCACCTCGGCGATCAGTTGGGCGGGCAACTTTGTTGGCGCGGGCACCGGCGCGATCGGCTCGATCTTCAGCCAGCAGGGTTTCACGGCTCCGGTTGACGGTCGGTACAACATCCTCTTGCTGGGTTCTGATGCCGGCGGTGACCGTTTTGGTGTTCGCCCAGACTCAATCTCGGTGGTCAGTATCGACGCAACCACAGGCAAAACCGTGAGCATCAGCATTCCGCGCAACCTGCAGAAAGCGCCGTTCTCTGGCGATTCACCGCTTTGGTCGGTGTATCCAAACGGCTGGTCTTGCGGCAACGACTGTCTCATCAACGCTCTCTATAAAGATGTGATGGACAACCACCAAGACCTATACCCAGACGCCGAAAAGCAGGGCAGTAACCCAGGCATCGAGGCAACCCGAGATGCGGTCGAGGGTGTTACCGGGCTCAAGATTCAGTCATACGTGCAAATCGACATGAGCGAATTTGCCAGCCTGATCGACGCACTCGGCGGTGTTCGCATCACCATCAAACAAGACCTTCCAATTGGCGGGCAGCGCGACGACGCCGCCGATGCGAAGGGCTGGTTGCGCGCCAGTAGTGAGCCGCAGCTGCTCAACGGCTACCACGCTCTGTGGTACGCCCGAAGTCGACACGGAACCAGCGACTATGACCGCATGCTTCGACAGCAAGAAATTCAGGCTGCCATCTTGAAGCAAATGGACCCAGCCAACGTGCTGAACCGTTTTCAGCAAATCGCCTCGGCGTCTAAAGAGTTGGTACTCACCGATGTGCCTTCTGGCATGCTTTCGGTCTACCTCGACCTAGCCCTCAAAGCCAAGAAACTCGGCATCAAGAACTTGGCTCTCGTACCGAAGAACGGCTTCGAACCAGATGTGCCCGACTTCGACAAGATTCGTGGCGCAGTTCAAACCTTTATCGCCAAAGGTAAACTTTCCTAGGGCCTAACGCCCATCAAACCACCGACGGAGGAACCGTGAATCTGGCTGAATACGCTGCTTCACACGGTCTCAAGCGCGTCGGTGCTAGGCCGGCGTTTTTCAGCTATCTTCGTGAAGTTTGGCGTCGCCGAGTTTTTGCGTGGACCCTATCGACCTATACCAACGAGGCTGCCAACGCTAGAACCCGCCTCGGTCGCTGGTGGCTCATTTTGCTGCCAACCGTTCAGGCCGGCACCTACGGCCTCATTTTTGGTCTAATTCTCGGCTCGAGCAGACCAGAGAACTTCTTGGCATTCTTGTTCACCGGCGTCTTCTTGTTCTCGTTTATGAGCGGTGCTTTTCAGAGTGGCTCGAACGCAATTGTCGGTAACGCCGGTCTCGTGCGCAGCCTCAGCTTTCCGCGCATCCTGATGCCTATCTCGTCGGTGATTCAACAGTTCATCAACCTCTGGGCTCAGCTTGCACTGCTTCTAATCACTCTTTTGGTGACCGCGTTCGATTTCTCAAACCTCACCTGGCAAAACCCGATCGACATCAACTGGGCGCTGTTTCCGGTGGTGGTCATTCTCATGGTGATGTTTAGCACCGGACTGGCAATGATTGCCGCTCGAGTTACCGCTCAGGCCAGAGACCTTGGCAAACTAATTCCGTTCATCACCCGCATCGCTTTTTATGTGAGTGGCGTTTTCTTTAGCCTCGAAGCCGTCTTGGCCGAATGGCCAACCGCCCTCGCGGTGTTCGAGTTCAACCCGTTCTACGATTTCATTCAGCTATCACGCGGCCTACTGGTCGAGGGCTATGAGCCAACTACGAAACTGTGGATGCTCTGCATCGGCTGGGCTGTGATCACCCCGATCATCGGCGCGATATATTTCTGGAAGGCTGAGGAGGTTTACGGTCGTGACGACTAATAGCCAAGCCGCAGCAACCGAAACCCGTCAGCCAGTCGTTGTGGTTGATGGCGTCGACATCATCTACAAGGTTTACGCCTCGGGCAAGCGGGCCAATAAGTGGAACGCCGGCACAACCAAGCAGAAGCTTCGCGAGGTTCACGCGGTCAAGAACGTTTCATTCACCGTCTACAAGGGTGAAACCGTCGGCATCATCGGCACCAACGGTTCGGGTAAGTCGAGCCTGCTTCGCTCAATTGCCGGACTAACCCAGCCAACCAACGGTGCGGTTTTTGCATCGGCCAGACCGGTGCTGCTTGGCGTTGGCGCGGTGCTGATGCCTAGCCTTTCAGGTGAAAAGAACATCATGCTCGGCGGCTTGGCCATGGGCTACAGCAAAAAAGAAACTGCCGAACTGGCCCCAGCCATCACCGAGTTTGCCGGCCTCGAAGAATTCATCGATCTGCCGATGCGCACCTATTCTTCGGGCATGTCAGCACGTCTTCGCTTCGCCATCGCCGCTTCACGCAACCACGACATTCTGATCATCGACGAAGCACTTTCGGTTGGTGACCAGCAGTTCCGCAAGCGCAGTGAGGCGAGAATGCGCGAGATGCGCGACACCGCCGGCACCGTGTTCTTGGTGAGCCACAGCATAAAGTCGATTCTCGACACCTGCAGCCGCGTCATCTGGCTCGAAAAGGGTGTGCTCAAGATGGACGGCGACCCTCTAGAGGTTTGCAAGGCATACAACCGCTACACCGGCGTTACGTCGACCGAAGACTGATCATGGCGGCGAAGGCTAATCGCCCAACGGTGAGCGTAATCTTGCCGGTGCTCAACGAAGCCGAACACCTCGAAAGTTCGGTCGGCTCGGTTCTGTCTCAAGCATTCGATGGGCAAATTGAGATTCTTCTAGCACTCGGCCCCTCAAAAGACAACACCAACGAAATCGCTGCCGGGCTGGCTAAAGCCGATGCTCGCATTCGTCTGGTTGAAAACCCTGCCGGCTTAACCACGGTTGGCATGAACCTCTGCATCAAGCAGGCCAAGGCCAACATCATTATTCGCGTAGACGCCCACAGTGAGTTGGCCCCCGACTACATAAAGCGCGGCGTCGAAATTTTGCAGCAAACCGGTGCAGACGAACTCGGTGGCATCATGCTCGCGCGCGGTCGCAGCGCTTTTCAGCAGGCGGTCGCCTGGGCCTATTCCAGTCGGTTTGGCATCGGTGGTGCGGCCTATCACGTTGGCGGCGAGGCCGGCGAGGCCGAGTCGGCATACCTCGGCATTTTTCGCGCGGATGCGCTGGCTCGAGTTGGCGGATACGACGAGTCGATCATCCGCGGTGAAGACTGGGATCTCGCTCAGCGCATCAAGGCCACCGGTGGTTTGGTCTGGTTTAGCCCCGAGCTCACCGTGACCTACTGGCCACGTGGTCGGTTCGAAAAGCTCATCAAGCAGTTTTGGTCAACCGGAGTTTGGCGCGGTGACCTCACCAAGCGCAACCTAAAAGCCGCCTCGAAGCGCTACTTTGCGCCACCGGTGATGGTGGCTGTTGTCGCCGCCGGATTGCTGGCAACGGCCTTCGGCTCAGTGCTGGGAATCTTGCCACTGGCCGGATACCTCGCTGGCGTAGCGGCCCTCGCGGTAACGGCGGCCGACCTCTCGCTGAAGGCACGCGTAGCTCTGTTGGTCGTGCTGCCGAGCATCCACTTTTCTTGGGGTGCTGGGTTCTGGTTCGGTTTCTTGCGAGGGGCAGCCAAGACCGTCGATCGAAGCCGGGTGAGCTAGATGCCAATTAAGAAACTGCTTCGCAAAGCAAAAATGTTTGCACCAACTCGAATCGCGGGGGCGCTGCGTCGTCGCGCAGGGCAATACGTGCGCAAGCTGCAGTACCGCCCGGGTTCACAGCCGCTTAACACCAATGCCGTTCTGTTCGAGTCGTTTCAGGGCAAGAACATCGGTGACAACCCGCTCGACATTTACTACGAGTTGGTGAAGCGCCGACCAGATCTCGAATTCATCTGGACCACCAGCCCGACCACCGAGGCTCCTGCCGGCGCGCGAGGTGTGCGCTTCGGAAGCAAAGAGTGGCTCGACGCCATAGCCACTTCGAAATACCTGGTGAACAACTCGAACTTTCCTTGGTACTTCAGAAAGGTGCCTGGGCAGGTTTACCTTCAGACCTGGCACGGCACGCCGCTCAAGCGCCTCGGCCGCGACATTCCCGACTATCAAATGACCAAGAGCTACATCGACACGATGGATCGCGAGGCTCTGGCCTGGGACTACCTCATTGCACCGAACCAGTTCTGCGTCGAGGTTTTTCCGAGTGCATTCAACTACAAGGGTCGCTTTATTCTCACCGGCTACCCGCGCAACGACCGCCTCTCGACAACTTCGCCGGCCGGTCGCCAGGCTATTCGTGAAAAGCTCGGAGTGAGCGACCCGAACATCAAGCTCGTGATGTATGCCCCAACCTGGCGTGACTTCAAGCGCACCGCCACCGGCAAATGGGACACCGTCAACTTTCTAGATGAGAACATTCAGTTGCCGCACGGGTTTCAGTTGCTATTCCGCGGGCACCACAACACTCACGCCGCCCACACCGACGCGGTAGCCGGCAACGCTATCGACGTAACCAAATACCCAGACGTCACCGACCTCTATCTGGCCGCCGACGTGCTGGTCACCGATTATTCGTCGGTGATGTTCGACTACACCGTCACGGGCAAGCCGATTTTGTTCTTGGCCCCCGACCTCGAGCGCTACCGCTCAGAACGCGGTTTCTACTTCGACTACGAGGCCGAGGTTCCTGGTCCAATTTTGAACTCGGATGCACAGCTGCTGACCGCGCTCGAAAACCTTGACGCGCTCACAGCCGAATACGCACCGAAGTACCGCGCATGGCAGGCCAAGTTCGATCACGCCGAAGACGGCCAAGCCGCCAAGCGTGTGGTCGACATCGTCTGGGGCGAGTCGAAGTGAAGCAGTTGATTCGCCGGCTGGTCGGTTCAGGGCTAATACCAAGCGCTTATTACGCAGCAATTCGCTACCCGAGAATGGCAAAGGCCATCTCGCATAAAAACGATGCCTCGCTGCCCAAGGTCACAGTCGTGATGCCGGTATACAACGTTGCCGAATACCTCTTGGATGCTCTGGTCAGCGTTCTCTCGCAGAGTTACAAGAACTTCGAGGTGATCGCCGTAAACGATGGCTCGACCGACGGCAGTGAAAAGATTCTCGAAATGCTGGCTGCAGAAATTTCGCACCTCACGGTAATCAACCAGAAAAACGCAGGAGTCGCCGAGGCTCGTAACCGAGGCGTTGCCGCGATGTCTGGCGACAGCAAATACCTCTTGTTCGTCGATTCAGACGACCTTATGCCAAAGCGTGCAATGGCCAAGCTGGTGATGGCAGCCGAAAACTCGGATGCACAGCTGACCGCCGGCAAAACCGTGACCTTCTACGGGGTGCGGTATTTCGACCGCCCATCCACGGCCGCTTTCTTTAGCGCCAGTCGGTCGGGCATCAAGCTTGAGCAAATGCCCGAGCTGCTCGGCGACGCTGTGGTTTGGAACAAGCTTTTTCGCACCGACTATTGGCGCGCGCAGGGGTTCAAGTTTCCGAGTGGGGTCAACTACGAAGACATGACCTTGGCGGCCGATAGTTATCTAAACGCCGATCGCATCAGCTTAGTGAGCGATGCCGTTTATTTTTGGCGAGTTCGGGCCGAGGGAGAGTCGCGTTCAACTGTGCGTTTCGAACAAGCTTCGCTAGAAGATCGACTTCTTTCTATGGAGCAGATTGCTAACCGCATCAAGGCCAAAATTCGAACCGGCAAGCTAACGTCTGCCGTGCTCGAGAGTTACCAGAAGCGAATCATTAGGCATGATTTGCAGTTATTTGTGCCTTACCTAGAACAGGTTGACGCCACCTACTTCTCAACTTTGAAGGTGCGCTGTAATGCTCTGGTAGGCAAGGTCGCGCCTGACCAATTTGAGGCAGCGGGTGGCAGATATAACGAAGTTTTACGAATGGTTATGACTTCAACTCGCGCCGAAGCCATTCGAACGCTCCAAAGCATAGAAAAGGCTGAAAATAGGCCGGCCGCCTAGGCCAGTTTTGGTTCGCCAAAGTTAGGCTTAAAACAGCGCGAAGTCAAAGCGGTGCGCCAGTTTTTACGCAATCGACGACAGGAGCCAGGTTGAAAAAGTTTTTGATTGCAACGGCCGTTGTGCTGAGCACACTGACTCTGAGCGGCTGCCAATATTTTTACCCAAACTGGGGTGCAACCTCGGCACCAACCGACGAACCTTCAGCATCGGCTACGCCTGAGCCGAGCCAGAGCCAAACCACCGAGCCAAGCCCGAGTGCAAGCGCTTCACAAAAGCCAAAGAGCCAGGTCGGTATGCGAGTTTTGAGCAGCACTGCCGACAGTGCATCCGGCCAAATCACGGTTATCGCCGAGGTGGCCGACATTTCTGAAGACGGCGGCAACTGCACGCTCAAGGTAACTTCTGGTTCGGTAACCAAGACCCTCACCGTGAAGGCCGAAAGCAACGTCACCGACACCCAGTGCTACCCGTTCAACCTTGCGCTTACCGGCATTCCTTCTGGAAACGCTAGTTTCACGGTCACCTATGAGTCGGCCGATTCGATTGGCTCAACCGGAGCCAACTCGCTGGTGATTCCGTAAGTTCTATGAGCAAGTTCACCAAGCGCATCCTCGCAGGTATTTCAGCATTGCTGATTGCCTTCGGTGGCATCGTCGCGCTCGATGAACAAACCGACCCAGCCGCAGCTCTGAACGGCAGCATGTTTGATCCGGGGCTTATTGTCTCTGACAGCGTGTTCTACGACTTCGGCTCTATGACCCTCGAAGAAATTCAACGTTTTCTCGACAGCAAGGTTCCAGTCTGTAAGGCAAACGATGGCGGGCCCACCTGTCTTCGCAATTACAAAATGGATACGCAGGCGAAAGCTGGCGAAGCCGGTCGCTGCGACCCACTGCCTGCCAAGAAAGCTGCGAGCGCAGCGCAGATCATCTTCGATGTGGCAAATGCCTGCAAGATCAATCCGCGCGTGCTCTTGGTTGTCTTGCAAAAAGAACAGGGACTCATTCAGGCCTCGAACCCAACCGAATATATGTATCGAGCCGCTCTCGGCTATGGCTGCCCCGACTCGAAGCCTGAAATTTGTGGCAAGGGCTCGACCATCACCGGTTTGTTCAACCAGCTTTATCGTGGCGCGGGGCAGCTGCAGTGGTACGGCGATCCTCGCGGTTCGTTCACCTACCTCAAGGTGGGCACCACAGTATCGATCAAGTACCAGGCCGACTTTTGCGAAGCCAGAAACGCCGCGGGCAGCTGCATCAAGTGGGTAGACAAGTGTGGTTCGAAGAGCTTCACGCTAAAGAGCCAGGCGACTGCTGCTCTCTACTACTACACGCCATACACACCGAATGCGGCAGCCTTGAAGAACCTCTATGGTTCGGGTGACTCTTGCAGCGCATACGGTAACCGCAACTTCTGGCGCTTTTTCTCAGACTGGTTCGGCTCGCCAATTGGCGGCGGATTCTTGCTCAAGAGCGCAGACTCCAAGCCCTACCTGATCGTTGATGAAACCAAGTACGAAATCACCGACGCCGGTTGGGTCGACGATCTAAAGCCGCTCGGCCCGCTCGGCACTATTTCTCAGCAGTATCTCGACAGCTTTAAAGATGGTGGCGCGTTCACGCCGCTGGTTCAGGCAGCTAACCAGCAGAAGTATGTAATCGCCGGCGGCAAGAAGTACACCCTCACCAGTTGCGCTGTGGCAACCGAACTCGGCCTCGACTGCACCAAGGCGATCACACTCACCAACTCACAGCTGAACGCGCTACCAACCGATGGCCCAATTACGAGACTCATTGCCGGCGCGAACGGTGAACGCTATTTCATCAACGATGGCAAAATTCAAGAAATCTTGGATGACGCGTCGGTCGCGGCCGCGGGCCTGAAACTGCCAGCGGTTACCAACGCCAAAATTACCGACTTCGCTCACCTGCCCTGGGGCAAGCCGATTGTTGCCGACGGGTCGCTCTTTCAAGACAGAACCTCGAAACAGTGGGGCATCTACTCTGGTGGAGTTTTCTACCGCATCGACGCGGACCTCGATAAAGACATCGACTTCGCCAAGTGGTTTAGGCCGAGCGAAAGCACGCTTTCGTCAAACGGACTCTCGGCAGTTGACACCGGCCTCAATCTGCGACCGTTCGTGAAAGACAGCGCGGGGGCCTACTGGCTGCTGACGGCTGCCGGTGCGCAGGCGGTGTCACGAACATCCCCGCTTCTAACTGACGTTCCCTTGATCGAGTCGAAGCTCATCGGCGAGCTTGATGCAGTAGACGGCACGCTAGCATCCCCAGCGTTCGTGAAGAATGCGGCCAACAAACCAACCTATTTTGTGCGCGAAGGTGTTGCTCGTCAGGTGCTCAGTGGCACCGACCGAACCAGACTGCGCGAACTCACTGCCTCGGCCACAACATACGTTTTGAGCCCATCGGCTTTCGAACAACTCAGCTTGGGCAACCCGGTCTTTGCCCCCGGTGCGGTTATCAAAGCTAAGTCCAGCGGCAAGCTTTACATCATCAATGGTTGGTCTCGTGCGCTTCAGGCGCCAGATGCCGCATCGATTGAAGCACTCGGAATCGCCAGGCCACGCACCTTTGCCGACACAGCGCTGATCGGCTACGACACCAGGTACAAGTACTCGGGGCTAAAATTCGTTTGCGCATCAGAGACCTATGCCGCCCTCGGCGGTTTGGGCATTCGCATCGACGACGATGCCATCAGCCACTACCCTGGCAAGGCCACCAAGTTGAGCGCAGGTGTTTGTGACGAGGTGGTGGCAGATTCGGCTCGCTTGGGCAGGTTCATCCGTGTGAAAGATACGCCAACCTACTACCTAATTGAGGCTGGCAAGAAGCGGGCGATTGCCACGGCTGCCGCCTATCGCGCACTGGCTGCGAATAAGACCAAGGCCGTTGTCGTCGATGCAGCTTTTGCTGAGCGCATTGCCACTGGTGCACCAGCTCCGGTCAAGCTAACCGAAACCACCACCGATGGTGCCGAAGATGGTTCGACTGGCGGAAACTCGGGGTCGACTCCGGTGACCTACACCGTGAAATCGGGAGACACTTTGGCCGGTATCGCAGCGAAGTACAAGACCACCGTTGCCAAGCTCATGGCGGCGAACGGCATCAAGAATGCCAACAGCATTCAAGTTGGTCAAAAACTGACCATTCCGAGTGCCTAGACTTGAGCCATGTCTAAACAGGTTGTAATTCTCGCCGCCGGCATGGGCACTCGCCTAGCCAGACCACTGCCAAAGCCACTCACTGAACTTCGTGACGGCCGCTCAATCATGAAGCAGCAGATCGACAATCTGGGCTTTGCATTCGGCGAAAGCTATCGCGTGATGATCGTGGTCGGATTCAAACTCGAAGCCATCATCGAACGTTTTCCTGAGGCCACTTTCGTTTACAACGAGTTGTATGACCAGACCAACACCTCAAAGAGCCTGCTCAAAGCGCTTCGAGCGTCGGGCGACGGGGGCGTTCTCTGGCTCAACGGCGACGTAGTTTTTGACCCTCAGGTTTTGGTGCGAGTCACTCCTAAAATCGAGGCCGACCAATCTTTCGTTGTGGTCAACCAATCAAAGGTGAGCGACGAAGAAGTTAAATACACCTTGGATGCACACGGCTACATCAACGAACTCTCGAAGCAAGTCGTGGGTGGGTTGGGCGAAGCCGTTGGCATCAACTTCGTGGCTGCTCAAGACAAGCAGGCGCTGATTGCCCGCCTTCAAGAAGTTGGCGACCAGGATTACTTTGAACGCGGTATCGAACTAGGCATCGAGAACGACGGCCTAAAGTTCGAGGCGGTCGACATTAGCGATCTTTACGCTGTCGAGGTCGATTTCGCAGAAGACCTTGATAGAGCAAACGAACTCTTTTAGGTGATCGACCGAGTGGTTCGAGCCACTCCTCAGGGTCTCGAACCTTCACTGCAAACATCGTCAGCATGACCCAGCCAAGCTCACTGAGCAGCCGGCTCTCGGTAAAGTTCTGAACCACGAGACCAACGAAAACCAAAATCGGCCAAAGATAAAGCGCGCTGGTGTGACGCACGGCCAACTGCCAGAGGCGAACAAAAGTCACCGCAACTAAAGCCACGAGCAATCCGGCGGCAATCATTCCGCCCTGAAGCCACATGTCTAGAAAAGCGTTATGAGCTTGGTAATAAGGCACAAACTCGATTTTCACGAGCCCTTCGTAGGGCTTCAGGTGGGGCATCCAGTAGCTGAGCCAGCCGTAACCGGTGATCGGCTCGTTGCCAATCAAACCAAGAACCTTGCGCCAAATCATCGTGCGACCGCTCATGTCGGGGGTCTTGCCGATCATGCCGAAAATTTCGGCTCGGTAGACGAACACCAAGAAGGCAAGCGCCGCGGCTGCTGACCAAGCGAATCGGTAATAGCGGTGGCGAGTTTCGTAGGGCTTTCCTTCGGCTGCAATCGAAACTGCGGCGGCGGCCACCATTGCCAAAAGCGCGAAGCCGATTCCGGCTGACTTACTCAAGGCAACGCAAGCGGCCGCACTGGCCAGGCCGAGCACGCTCAACCATCGAGAGGTTCCGAGCACGGCGTATTCAACGGCGAACACCACAAGGCCAATCATGGCGAGGTAGGCGAGCAGGTTGGCGTTACCGACGATTCCCTGAATGCGCTCACCGGTGAACAGGTTTCCCTCGGTCCACTGGTTAGCCCAGTCAGGAACCCACTTCCATTCGAAGTTCTTGAAAGGCTTGTCAATCGGCGTGCCCAAAATAGCGGCGTAAAGTTCGAACAGCAGAGAAGCCACGAGGGCGAAACGAAGCACGTTGGCGAACACCCGAAGCAGGTGGCGCCAGTCGAAGGCGTGGGCGAGCCAGAGGCCTAGGCTCGCGGTTGCGAGGCTCACACCAACAGCACCAAAGCTGATCGCTTGGTATTCAGAGAACAGGGCGCTAAAGAGAAGTGCGACGTAAAGGGCCACCATTTGAACCGGAATGCGTTTGATGGTTTCCATCGGCTTCGATTTGACCAACATGAACGCGACACCGAGAAACATGACGCCGCACCAGATCCAGAAGCCGGTCCATCCGAGGGTGTAGCGAAGCGTGTCACCGCATG
>JBDLUM010000037.1:0-6028 GCA_039805305.1 Actinomycetota bacterium | reverse complement strand
CTGTGGGCACAGATGTGACCGTCGATTTCTCATGGGTTGAAGACGGCCTGCAGGTATTGGTTAAGGACAACGGCATCGAGGTCTCGAACCGCGGTCTCGTTGACATCGAGCTTGAAGAAGTGGGCTACAGCGCGGAGGACGACCTGAAAGCCTTGGTTGAGCCGATCTCGGGTCCAGGTTTCACCGCGATGCGTGAGCGTGCAGCTATCTATGGTGGTTCGGTCGAAGTAACCAAGGTACCTGGCGTCGGTTTCACTGTTTCTGCGATTTTCCCTAGGCTTCGAGAGTTCGCGGCAATCGCTCCGCAGAGACGCTAAATGGCCTTGGATCTGCGCATTGGGCTGGTTGATGGCGACGACGACATTCGTTTTGGTCGTCGCCAGATCATCGACTCTCAGGCCGACTTAAAGGTTGTGCTTGAGGATAGCTCGGTTGAGAGCTCATACGAGCGTGTCCCTGACGCTCTCATCGACGTCTTGGTCATCGACCACCGATTGCGTGGTGGTGACGGCATCACGCTCGCAACGAAGCTAATAAATAAGTACCTGGCCGATGATTCAAAGATTCCGGCAATCGTCATGACGGGTTCCTATTTCTCAGAGGAGCTCAAGTTAGCTTCGATGCGAGCCGGCGCTACCGACCTGGTAACACAAGATCAACGGCCAGAGTCTTTATTGCGAGCCATTAGAGCCAGCGCGACCAAGCAGGACCAACCGAACTACGCGAAGTTACGCGAGTTTCTTGACCTAATGAATCACCCAAAGGTGGTTTCACCGGAGTTCATGTTGAGGCTCGGTGATCTCACAGAGAAAGAGAAGTGGGTGCTCGACCTATTTGCTGAGGGCATCCCTCAGGATGAGGTGGCCGGCATCCTGGAGGCTCCTAAATACCGAGTACGTCAGATTCTTGAATCTGCTCAGCGTAAATGCGGCTTCGCAACGCTGACTCAACTTTTCTTCGCCTTGTATGAATCGGACATGCTCCGTGTCTAGGTTCTCTCCGGTTGCAACTATGTCGGTCGGTGTGGGTTTCGCCACCGGACTCTATGGAATTTCGTTTGGCGCGCTCGCTACCACTGCCGGTCTAGACGTTTGGCAAACTCAGGTGCTCAGCCTCCTCATGTTTAGCGGAGGATCTCAGTTCGCCTTCATCGGTGTTATCGCCGCAGGTGGGCCGGCAGCCGTCGGCGCAGCGGTTATCTCAGCTTGGCTCTTGGGGGTTAGAAATGGCTTCTACGCGGTCAGCATGAACCCGCTCCTGGAGATTTTTGGTTGGAAGCGACTTGTCGCGGCGCAGCTAACAATTGACGAGTCAACGGGCGTATCCACATCTCAGGAGAGTCTCAAGGATAAGCGGGCTGGCTTCTGGATCACCGGCATATCTGTGTTCATCTTCTGGAACTCGATGACTCTTCTAGGTGCAGTGCTTGGCGATGCGCTCGGTGATCCAAAGCAGTGGGGCCTGGATGCCGCTGCAGCAGCCGCGTTCCTCGGGCTGCTATGGCCCAGGTTGAAGGAGCGCCAGGCCTTGGCAGTAGCGGCTCTCGCCTTCTTCGTGGCGGTGGTTACAACCCCCGCACTTCCGGCTGGTGTTCCGGTGATGCTTGCAGGAATCGTTGCAGTCGTGGTTGGCGTTCTCAACCTGTTCGAGCGCAAAGGTAAGGGGGAGTAGATGTCGCTCTGGCTGGGAATCTTCATCGCCTCGATTACGGTTTACTCCTGGAAGCTTCTCGGATACGTCGTGCCGAAAACTGTTCTCGACAACCCGAAAATTGCCAAGGTAGCCAGCTTGCTGACGATTGCTTTATTGTCCGCACTTACCGGCGTTCAAATGCTAACTAGTGGCAACAAGATCGAATTTGACGGCAGAATTCCCGCCCTAATTGTCGCTGTAGTTCTGTTGGCACTGCGGGTTCCATTCATTGTGATGGTTTCCGTTGCTGCCGGAGCGGCTGCGCTTATTCGCTTCGTTTTCTAGCCTTCAAGATTGTCCTTTCCGGGTAGCCAGCTGAGTCCAGGTTTGCCCCAGCAGTTGTCGGCGATTATGTCCAAGGCGATTTCGTGCCAAGGTTCCGCTAGACGATCAACATATAAAGTGCCATCCAAGTGATCAAACTCATGTTGGAAGATTCGCGCGAACCAGCCCTCGGCTTCGATAAAGACAGGGTTCTGGTCTAGGTCAACACCCGTGATGGTCACGTTTTCGGCTCGCTTCAGGGGGAACCTTTCACCTGGAACTGAAAGGCAACCTTCAATCTCAGTGTCCTCGTCCGCTGGTTCGTCGACAATCGGCCCTCGTTCAAGCACAGGGTTCACAATCACGCCCCGGCGTTCGTTGCCCTCGTCATCGTCGTAGTCGTAAGTGAAAACTCTCAGCCCCACGCCGATCTGCGGCGCAGCGAGGCCAACACCCGGTGCCTTGTCCATGGTTTCAAACATGTCAGCCACCAACGCCCGAAGCTCAGGTCCAAAGTTGGTCACTTCTAGAGCGCGTTCGTGCAGAACTGGCTCTCCGGTAATGCAGATAGGTCGAATTGTCATGGGTCAAATTTAGCCTGCTACCTACCCCCTGAAGCCCTATTTTCGGGTTAGAGTCGAGTTGAAGTAATAGTTTGGAGTTTCATGGGACCGTCAGAGGGCTTTCGCTCGCTCGCCATCATTTTAGCGGTCGCTGCGGCTGTTGCGCTCGCGTATGGAGCCCACTTTCAAAACGCAGCAGTTG
The DNA here is from genome assembly GCA_039805305.1 of Actinomycetota bacterium. GTDB lineage: Bacteria > Actinomycetota > Actinomycetes > Actinomycetales > Microbacteriaceae > Rhodoluna. The sequence goes on along the minus strand of JBDLUM010000037.1, from coordinate 3,307 downwards.
TAGCCGACAGCACTCCAAAAGTTAAGGGGCAGGGCTCACTTAGCCTCAAGCAACTCCTATCCGTCGTCTCTCGCCCGAAATGGCTTTCGGGAACGGCGTTCATGGGCGCTGGCATCGTGCTTCAGCTCGGCGCACTTTCCCTGGCACCGCTCATCGTGGTTCAGCCCGTCGGCGCGGTTGCTCTTGTCATTACCGCCATTCTCACAGCGCGATCGACCAAGTCGCGCCTAACGAGACCAACTCTTATTGCGATTGGTTTTTGCACCGTCGGCATTGCGGCTTTCGTGTTGATGGCATCAGGAGTTGCTAAAGAAACCGAACTTAATGACGACCGCCTTCGTGAAGTGCTCGGAGTTCTCCTAGTCATCCTTGCAATTTTCGGCGCGCTTTTCTTTACTATCGGAAGTCGCGCTAAGGCCTTGACCTATGTCATCGGTGCTGGAGTCCTCTACGGTTTTGTGGCTACTCTCGCCAAGGTGGTAATCCAACGCATTTATCAGCAACAGTTTGAGTTGCTCACGATTCTTTGCCTCGTGGCCTTGATTGGGGCAGTAGCCCTAGGTGGTTGGTTCGTGCAGAACGCATACTCATCCGGGCCGCCTGATTTGGTCATTGCAGGGCTAACGGTAATCGACCCGTTGGTAGCCGTGAGCATTGGAATCGTAATCCTTGGTGAGGCAAAGTCGGCCGACTTCGTCACCATGTTGGGATGGTTCGTATCTGCGGTCATTGCGATTATTGGCGTATACCTGTTGTCCAAGGTGCATCCAGAGCTTGCGACAAAGGCACTAACCCGCAAACACTTGGTTTAGTCCCTCAATCAACTGCTGCCGCGATAAAATATAGCCAGACCCGTGAACCACTATTGAGAGATTTGGCGTGACCGAAGCTACTGTGAAGACCAATCAAAACCATCCGTTGACGGTGGTTATTGGTTGTGACACCTTCCCGCCTGACATCAACGGAGCATCACGCTTTGCTGAGCGTTTAGCCGGAGGTCTCGCCCGTCACGGTAATGACGTGCACGTAATCGCTGCCGCCTACGACAACAATTACGGAACCTTCACCGAAATTATCGACGGTTCGCCGATGACTGTTCACCGCATCAAGAGCTACAAGCTTCCACAGCACAAAACACTTCGTTGGATTTGGCCGTTCACACTCGAATCTAAGACTGCAAAAATTCTTCGCGATGTCAAGCCGGATGCCGTTCACATCCAGTCGCACCTAATCATGGGGCGAGCGCTTGTGAAGAGCGCAAAACGCCAAGGCCTTCGCGTGCTGGCTACTAACCACATCATGCCTGAGAACCTAATCAAGTATTCGGTGATCATCCCAAGCTTCCTCGAGAAAACGGCAATGAAGCTGGCCTGGGCCGACGCCGGCAGAATTTTGAAAAAGGTTGATTTCGTAACCACTCCAACTCGTCGCGCGGCCGAATTGCTCGAGGCAGCCGCCGGCGTCAAGGATGTCCTCGCGATCAGTTGCGGAATCGATGCCTCCAAGTTTGCGAACACAACCCCAACCTCAAACGCCGAACCACGCATCTTGTTCCTTGGTCGCCTTGACTATGAGAAGCACATTCACAACCTGTTGAAAGCTGTGGCCATGCTGCCAAAGTCACTCAACACTCAGGTTGAGATCGTTGGAGATGGCGGGGAGCGCGAGTACCTGCAGAACCTCGCCCTTGAATTGGGAATCGCGAAGAACGTGAAGTTCCTTGGGCATGTGACCGAACAAGAGTTGCCTCTGGCCTATGAACGCGCAACCGTTTTCGCCATGCCTTCCATCGCCGAGCTTCAGAGCATCGCAACCATGGAGGCGATGGCATCTGGGCGTCCAGTAGTTGCTGCCAACGCAATGGCCCTTCCGCATCTGGTTCACGACGGTGACAACGGTTACCTGTTCGAGCCTGACGATGTGCTGGAGTTCAGCGAGAAGTTGAAACTCGTCTTGACTGCCTCGCCGGCAGAACTAGAGCGACTTTCTGAGAACTCGTTGCACCTCATTCAGTCTCATGACATCGAGCGCACCATCAACATTTTTGAGGGCTTGTATAGGGGTGAAGGCTTCGAGTCGGCCACATCGGATGACAACAGCGAGGATTACCTGCGCCCGATCGGCATTCTTAGCCCGACGTTACATGCGAGAGTGTTAGCACTGCGCGAACGTGCCCAGGCATTGCGCGAAAGCGCCCAGGAGTTCCGTGAGCGCGTAGAAGAGCGCGTAGAAGATGCTCGCGAAGAAGTTCGAGAAACATTGACCGAGTTGCGAGACGAAGCTGTAGAGCGCACTAAAGCGGTTAACACTCGCGTCAAGAAGACCGCCAAGAAGACCGCGAAAAAAGCTCAGGAAGCCGTAAATCGCGCGACAGAGATCCTGAAAGGCGAAGACGACTAGTCTTAGTCAGTACCCCAGGTCGACCGCGAATCGACCTCAGGGGGCGTTAGCTCAGCCGGTTAGAGCAGCGGACTCATAATCCGTCGGTCGCGGGTTCAAGTCCCGCACGCCCCACAAGAAGATAAAAGAGGCAGCCACCGGAGTGACTGCCTCTTTTGCTTTGTCTGGACTAGTTGCCGTAGACAGCAGACCAGCTTGGAATGGTCAGGATGTATACCTGACCGGCTTCAATTGCTCGAGCTAGAACTGCCTGCTCATCTGCGTTGGTGATGTCTGGACGAGCCTTCAGAAGGGCTGCGCCGGTTGCGTGAACCTGTGCGTTCAGGATGTAGTAAGAGTTCTTGTCGGTCTTACCCTTACGCAACAATGAAGTTACGTTCAAGACACCACTCTGCTCTTCATCCTCGGTAATGAATGAAGCGTCGCTAGCTGCCTTGCTAAACATTTTCTCGTTGAACTGGGTCAGCACTGCGATCTTGCCATCCGAGATTCGGTAAGCGAACATGCGCTCGATCTGGGCATTGTTGCCTGGGTCTTCCTCGATCAGGATGTTCCCGAAGCCATCTACCTCGATGTTGTCAGGCTTGTTCATGTATGGAGCCTCAGAGCCGTTCAGCAACATCGTGATGGTGCCACCGAGTGCAGGGTTTTTAGCATCTTTTAGTCGAAGCTTCCACAGGGCTCCACCGTCGCGCTTGGTTACCAACTTGTTGTTTGGGTCAAGTGCAGTAGCACCCTTGTCGCCATTTGATTCAGTGGTGACGAAGTAGTAGTTCCGAGCATCGTTCGGGTCGAAAGCTCCGTCTTCAACTCGGGCTAGCGAGGTGCCAACCAAGGCCGCCGCCTTGTTCTGAGCAACGCCGTTTACCGAAGCGTCAACGCTCGCGAAGGTCACCGCTGTTTCCTT
>JBDLUM010000036.1:0-2829 GCA_039805305.1 Actinomycetota bacterium | reverse complement strand
ACCAGAACGGCAAGCGCTACTTCGACGGCATCTCGAGCCTCTTCGCGGTAAACGCTGGCCACGGTCGAGAGAAGCTAGCCGAGGCAGCTGCAAAGCAGATGCGTGAACTCGACTACTTCCCACTATGGTCACACGCTCACAAGCCAGGCATCGAACTATCTGAGCGCTTGCTCTCCTACGCTCCGAAGAACCTTTCGCGCGTGTTCTTTACCACCGGCGGTGGCGAAGCTAATGAGACAGCCTGGAAGCTTGCCAAGCAGTACTTCAAGATCCAGGGCAAGCCGATGAAGCACAAGGTTTTGACCCGTTCGGTGGCCTACCACGGCACCTCGCACGGAGCCTTGTCGATGACCGGCATTCCATCCATGAAGAAGCAGTTCGAACCTCTGGTTCCATCTACCTTCCGCGTGCCAAACACAAACTGGTATCGCGCACAGGACCAGTTCGCCACCGAAGAAGAGTTCGGTCTTTGGGCTGCCGACCGCGTTGAGGAAATGATTCAGTTTGAGGATCCTGACACCGTTGCGATGTTCGTCCTTGAGCCGGTTCAGAACTCAGGTGGTTGCTTCACCGCTCCGAAGAGTTACTTCAAGCGTGTTCGTGAAATTTGCGACAAGTATGACGTGCTCATCGTGGCCGATGAAACCATCGATGCATTCGGTCGAGTCGGAGAGATGTTTGCGTCAAACCGCTACGACTTCCAGCCAGACATGCTGGTCTGCGCCAAGGGCATGAGCTCGGCATACGCACCGATTGGTGCTTTGTTGGTGGCTGAGAAGCTATTCGAGCCATTCAAGCACGGCACCGAGATCTTCCCTCACGGCTACACCTACAGCGGTCACCCGGTTTCAGCTGCGGTAGCACTCGCTAACCTAGACATTTTTGATGAAGAAGATCTGGTTGGCAATGTTCGACGCAACGAAGGCGAGTTCCGTCGCACCCTCGAAAAGCTAAAGGACCTAGACATTGTCGGCGACGTTCGTGGCGAGGGTTACTTCTGGGCCATTGAACTGGTGAAGAACAAGGCCACCAAGGAAACCTTCAACGACGCAGAATCTGAGCGACTTCTGCGCGGAATTCTGTCGCACCGCATGTTCGAAGAGGGGCTGTACTGCCGCTCCGACGACCGTGGCGACCCTGTGGTTCAACTTGCTCCACCGTTGACCATCGGCCCTGATGAGTTCAACGAAATTGAGCAGATCTTGCGTGGTTGCTTGATCGAGGCTCAACGAGCTCTATAAGTCGCTTATCCACCGAAGCATGAACGCCGATTTTCTCAACAGAGTCGGCGTTCATGTTTTAATCGGACCATCACTCCCCTAGCCTCAAGGAATGAAGAAAATGACTGAAGAAGCCACTCGCTGCTTTGACTCACCAATCGGCAATATCCTCGTAATCGCCCGCAACAATAAGGTCGTTCACTTGACCATGGGAGGCCCCGCATATCCCAACTCGGGCAACGCTAAGGTGCTCGATACCGCTGAAAAACAACTCAAGAACTTTTTCTCCGGGAAGAGTCGCGTCTTGGACTTCGATGTCGAGCTAAAGGGCACCGATTTTCAGCGCGCTGTTTGGGCTGAGATTAGCAAAATTGGCTTCGGCGAAACCAAGACCTATGGTGAAATCGCTATTGCTATTGGCCGCCCTAAAGCAGTCCGAGCGGTGGGTGGCGCTGTTGGCGCAAATCCTGTACCTCTAGTCATTGGCTGTCACCGAGTGCTCGGAACCTCAGGCAAAATCACCGGCTATTCGGGTGGCGACGGGCTACCTACCAAACGCTGGCTTCTGGCCTTAGAAGGCCTGAAGGCAAAGGAATAGCTTGAGTTTCGTTCGACAGTTCGAAGACGGCCTAGGGCGTTGCTCTTGGCTGAACAACGACCCGGTTTACATCGATTACCACGACAACGAGTGGGGTGTTGAAGTCCGCGGCGATCGAGAGATTTTTGAGCGAATCACACTCGAGGGCTTTCAGGCTGGTCTCTCTTGGATTTCAATCCTCAAGCGACGAGAAGGTTTTCGAACTGCATTCCACAACTTCGACCTAGAGGCAGTGGCATCGATGAGCCCCACTGATGTCGAGCGACTCATGCTGGACATCGGAATTATTAGGAACCGAGCCAAAATCCTCAGCACCATTCAGAACGCAAATGTGATCCTGTCGATGCAGGCTAACGGCGAGAGCATCAGCGATTTGGTTTGGAGTTTTCAACCTCAGGAACCTCCCCTTGATACCGCTAACTTCACCTGGCGGGCGACAACTCCGGAATCCACAGCACTTAGCAAAGAGTTGCGTCTACGCGGGTTTGGCTTCGTTGGCCCGACCACTATGTTCGCCATGATGCAAGCGATCGGGATGGTTAGAGACCACGCGCCCGGATGCCATAAGAGATACTAAAGACATGTCACTAAAACGCCTCGCTTTAGGAATCGCCATCGTCCTCGCCATGGTTGGATCGCTGACCTTGGTAGCCGGGCTACTTTCACCTCGGCCACTTATTGCACTTGGAAGCCAGATCCAATCCAAAGAGAGCCTGTCTGCGCGTGGTTTCACCACAGCCTCAGACTCCAAGATGGCGATGATGCCATACATTTTCGAATACGTTGCTGGCCCCGAATTGAGCGATGAAGGCGGCAAAGGCAAGGTTTACGAAATGAAACTTCAGGGGTCTCCTGAAGAGGTCTTGCAGCGTGCAGGTAAGGCATTCGGGTTAACGGGTGAGGTCAAGAAGAGCGCATACTGGTCGGCCGAAAACCCGAGCTACTTCATCGGCTCCGAAGACGGCACAAGTCCGAGCGTATCGATTTGGTGGAACGGCACTGGAAGCTGGT
>JBDLUM010000035.1:0-3317 GCA_039805305.1 Actinomycetota bacterium | reverse complement strand
ATTCGTAGGGAATCTGATCGCTGGTAACGGTCTTGTCTGGCTCGACCGCAGAGCCCGAAACGGTGCTCGATGTGGTTGGCGGGTTCAAAATCGCGTTGACGCCAAAGCCACCGGCCACGCTGGCGATGCCGAGGACCGCAGCCCCGAGCTTCCAGTTAGAACTTGGCAAGGGCTGACTCCAATGACTGTTTGAAAGCATCGACTGTGAATGTGGCACCGCTCATGTTTCCGAAACCCGAGCCGTTGGCCTGAATCGCCAAATCAACCAAGTATGTGAAGGCAGCCTGCCGACCATCAGTTGCACCCGACTGAAGCATGTTCACCGCAGTGATCTTGCCGCCCGACTTGGTGACCGAAACCTGAACAATGCCGTATTGGTAGCGAACGGCACTGCCGTCGTGAGTCGTGCCGGAAGCATTAGGAGCCGGGTTTGAGGCAGGTGCCGACGACGTAGTCTGTGGTGTCGAGACCGGCGCCGGTGCTGTGGTCTTGCCCGGGGTCGAAGGTGAGACTGGCGTTGCTGCCGAGGTTGCCGCAGGAGCAGGTGATGTGGTCGCAGTTTCGACCGGGGTCGAACCCGAAGTTGAACCCGAAGTCGCGCCCGAGGTTTGGTCAATCACGGGTGCCGATGCCGAGAACCCGTTAGACATTTCGGCAGCCAAACCCACTTGATAACCCGCCGCCACAACACCGAGCGAGACGATGCTAACAAAAGCTTTTGTTCCGTTTCTCACCAGGCAAACTCCTCTGCGTGAACTTGGTGCGCGGGCACTCCGGCGCGCAGCGCGCACTTTTCGACGGCGTGGGTCCAACCGGTTGGTCCGCAAATGTAGACATCTGAATCAACTATTGCGGGAGCAATTTCAGCCAAACGAGCTCGCTCTGGCCGGTTGGTGCCGTCAGCGTTCATCCAGGATGAGTTGTTCGCGCGCGGGCCATCCATGATTTCAAGTTTGTAATCGCGCTGGGCGCACAGTTCACGGACTTCGTCGAGCAGAGCGGCGTCATCCTTGTTGCGAACGCGGTATATCACCGTGACGTCACCCGGCTTAGCGGTGAGCGACTCGGCCAACGCACGAATCGGTGGGATGCCGATGCCCGAGGCAACCAGCACCACCTTTTCTTTGATGCGCCGGTCTTCGGTGAACACGCCATACGGGCCTTCGAGAAGTACCTTGGTGCCCGGTTTGATGTTCTGAAGCGCTGCGGTGTCGTCGCCTCGCTTGCCGATGGTGAATCGAACGAAGCGGTCGTTGGGTGCAGCCGAAATTGAGAACGGGTGAGGGCGCCACCAGGTAGTAGCGGTCATGACGCGCAGCATGTAAAACTGACCGGCTTGTCCGCCGAGCTTGGCAACATTTTTGCCCTCGAGATAGATCGAGACACTGTCACTTGACTCCGGGCGAACAGCGGCGACACGGAGGCCGAGCTTCCAGCCTCGAATCATTGGAGCCAACACGCGATACCAAACCAAATTGAATAACACGAAGAAATACAAGCTCACCCAAAAGATGGTCTGAACCGGCTTGCCCTGGATGTCGCTGCCGCTCGAAAACTGGTGCGGCACTGCAGCCAACACCGCAACGTATGAGGCGATGTGAACGATGTACCAGGCCTCGTAGCTCATGCGGCGACGAGCAAAAGTGAGCGACGTGACAACGACCGCGATCATCAGGAATGCGCCGATAATCGCCGACCACATGTCGGGCACGTTGATGAAGAGGCTGACGAGTTCTTCGATCGGGTTTACCCCCGCGCTAATCGAGAAGCTAATCACCGAAGCCGAGAAGTGCGCGATCACGAGATAGAGCACAGGCTTGCCAAGCTTCTTGTGAGCCTGGGTTGCGCGGTCGTGCCCATAGAACTTGTCAATCCAAGGCACTCTGGCAATCAACAGCATGTGAATCAGAAGCAGGTCGGTGCCAACCAGTGCGGTCATACGACTAACTGCGTTCAAACCTGAAGGCAAATCGGTGACGCTCTTTAGGCCGCCGTCAACCAAAAACATGACGGTCACAGCGAGCACGGATGCCCAGGCAAGGGCTTCGATTACGTCTTGGGCTCGTTTGAGTTTTAGGTATTTCTTGTAGCCCAAGCGGACCCTGCCCGCTGGCTTAGAGAAAGTGACCTGAGTTGTCATGAATTCAGTCTTGCCGACCTATCTGGGTGTTGTCTGTGAGCCGTCTGAATGTCAGCGGTTAACCTCACCAAGTGCTTGGAGCTGGTTCCTTACCCTTCGGCAGAGCCGAGGAGGCCGCCCACTGCTTGACCCACTCAGGCAAAACCGGGATCTCGCCGTGCCAGTCGCCACCCTTTTCGATGACTTCTGCCGGATTAAGAATGCCGCGAGTCTTCTTGAGGAAGCGAACTCGAACAATGCCCTGTGTGTAAATCTCTCCGTCGACAACCATGCGCTGATCGAAGTAGAAAGCCTGGTCATCCCAGCCAATCACCTTCGATTCCATGTCGAACTTTTGCCAAGGCATCAGTGACTTGCGGAAGGTAATGGTTTCGGCAACCACCACCGGATACCAGCCCAGTTTGCCCCAGTGCTGCCATGCGCCCGAGCGCAAGGCTAGGTCGAGGCGACTCAAATCAAACAACGCCAAAAACTTGCCGTTGTTCATGTGCATAAAGATGTCTAGGTCACTTGGCCAAACCCGAAAGCTGCGCTTGCCGACCTGCGACCAATCGAGCTTCGAACGAAAGCGCCAGGTGATCAGGGCATAGGCAACCCTGAACCAAAGATTCATCGACTTACCAAATCTTGACGCGAAGCTCTGGGTCAAGCCAAAGCTTGTCACCAGGCTTCACATCGAATGCCTCATAGAAGGCATCGACGTTGCGAACGATCTGGTTGCAACGGAACTCGGGTGGTGAGTGCGGGTCGGTGGCCAAACGCTGAATGACCATTTCGTCACGGCCCTTGGTGCGCCATGCCTGTGCCCAGCTCATGAACAAACGCTGGCGGCCGGTTAGCCCGTCGATCACGACATCCTCGCGGTCGCCGAGCATCATCTCGTATGCCTTGAACGCAATGCCGAGGCCGCCGAGGTCACCGATGTTTTCGCCAATGGTGAGCTCACCGTTGACCTTGTGCTCGTCTGAGAGCTGGGATGGCGAAAGCTCGTTGTACTGCCCGATTAGTGCACCGGTTAGGTTCTCGAATGCCTCGCGGTCAGCGTCAGACCACCATGACTCGAGCTTGCCGTCGCCGTCATACTTGCTGCCCTGGTCGTCGAAGCCGTGGCCGATTTCGTGACCAATCACGCCACCGATTGCACCGAAGTTCACAGCGTCGTCGGTTGAGAGTGAGA
>JBDLUM010000034.1:0-20660 GCA_039805305.1 Actinomycetota bacterium | reverse complement strand
CTAGCTTGAGGTGCTAGTCCTCGTTAGAGGGTAGGGGTTCAAGTCCCCTTTCGGACACGAAGCTTGAGACAGCTTATTAAGAAACCCCCAGTCGAAAGATTGGGGGTTTTTTGATGCCCGGGCGGCTTTCAGTTCTGTGGCAAGGTCTGGATAAGGCGTTGAACCATAGATTTTTCTCCGGCGATCACAACGTGTTCGGTGTTGCGCTTAGCCCCCGGTTCACCCACTCGCTCCCCCGCTTTGTTGTAAACGCCAATTTGCGAGCCCACATAGCGCTTGAAATCGACATCGATGACCTCGACGTGCCCCTTCGCGCTGCAAATGTCGACCAATTCATCTCGCGACAACCAAGATTCGTTGTTGTAACTCAGCACGACCGTCTCGGCCTTCACATCGGCAACCAACTGGCGCAGAGCCAAAGGCATCGCAGGTTTGCTGTTGAAGGCACTTCGGTGATCTTTGGTGCGAACATCCAAGCGCTTATTCGCTATGCCATAGGTCGTCGGCTCATCCCAGCGCACCAGAGTCTCCCAGATGTGATAGTTGGCGAAGTAGCGGTGTTGGTTGTACGGAGGGTCTAGATAGGCCAGTTGCACCTCGGGTAGGTGCTTTACCGCTGTCAGGGCATCGGCCTGCAGGGCCAAGCCAGACCCATTCAAAAGGTCAGGTACCAGAAGCTTTATTTGGTTGTTCGAACGCTTAGACCAATTCTTCAAATAAGCCATCTGCATGCCGGTGGTCGAATCTACCTTGTCGGTCGCGAGCAGAAGCGAAGTGATTAGCGGCTCATAAAGCCAAGTGTTGCGGTAATCAGACTCGATTAGGTCACGAATGGCGTCGACGCGCTCGCCGTTTGCCGGTTGAAAATAGCGGGATGTCACGCAATAGGTCTCGGTAAAGTATCCGGGCTTACCAGGGGTGGCGTTGAGCCGCGCTACGGCGTCTGACAGCTCGCCGATTGACACAGCGCTGGCGTCAATTTCAATGAACGTCTTGGCGAACACCTGAGCGTAAGAGGCGGTGTCTACGGCAGTGACAAACGCGCCCGCCTGCTTGAACCCCCGCGCAACGCGAGTGGTTCCGGTGAATAGATCGCTGGCGGTGCGTGCCCCCGACTCAACCATGATGCGATTGAGTAGCGGCACCAACGTGCGCTTCGACCCAAGATACTTAATCACCCTCCAAAGTTACACTTGACTAGTGAATAAGCCAGAAGAGCGTCTCAGTAGTGCGGCCATGTATGCGCTCGCCGCGGCTAAAGAGATTTTGGCAAACGGTAAGGCCGTTTTGCTCACCGGTGCGGGTTTGAGCACAGACTCTGGCATTCCTGACTACCGTGGTGCCGGGCGGGTAGCCAGACATCCGATGACTTTTGATTCTTTTATGAGTGGCATCGAAGCTCAACAGCGCTACTGGGCTAGGTCGTTCGTTGGTTTCAGCCGCATTGCACTGGCCAAACCGAACCAAGGCCATTTCGCTCTTGCTAAAGCCGAGCAACTAGATCGAATCGTCGGTTTGGTCACTCAAAACGTAGATGGCTTGCACCAGGCAGCAGGTTCGAAGCAGGTGCTAGACCTACACGGGCGTCTCGACAAAGTGATTTGCCTCAAATGCAGCTCAGTTTTCGAGCGGTCGTTGGTGGATGACTGGATTTCCGAACTCAACCCCGAAGTTCAGCGTGACGAGAGTATTGAATTCACGCCGGATGGCGATGCCGAGGTTCTTTTCACCGAATCCTTCGTAGTACCCACCTGTAAAAACTGCGGCGGCACGATCAAGCCCGACGTGGTTTTCTTCGGCGAGCAGGTGCCCGTTACACGAGTCAACAACGCCACCGCTTGGGTCGAAGCAGCCGATGTTCTAGTAGTTGCCGGAACATCGCTTGCTGTCAACTCGGGAATGCGCTTTGCGCGTATGGCTCATAAGGCTGGCAAGCCGATCATCATCGTCAACATTGGCCCGACCAAGGCCGACGAGTTAGCAATCGCAAAGGTAGATGCCAATACCTCGGATGCACTGGAGGTGCTCTTTCATGACTGAAACCGTTCTCGGGCTATTACGCCACGGACAAACCGACTGGAACATTACTTTTCGCATTCAGGGTTCAAGCGACATTCCGTTGAACGAAACCGGCATCGCGCAGGCGCACACCGCCGCCGAAGTGCTCGATGGGGCCGATTGGGATGTGATCGTTGCCTCACCGCTGAGCCGGGCGCTACACACGGCACAGATTGTGGCTGCTCGACACGGCTTCGATGGTGTTGAGATCGAACCGCTACTCACCGAGCGCTCGTTTGGTGAGGCAGAAGGCATGGAATACACCGAGTGGAAAGCTGGCCACACCGACCACGCTTTGATTCCAGGCATCGAAACCCTAGGCGAGCTTGAAGTTAGAGTGCGAGAGCTCTTGAGCCACATTGCCAACAAATACGCTGGCAAGCGGGTCTTGGCAGTCTCGCACGGCGCTTTCATTCGCAAGGTCGTGCGCGTTACTAGTGACAAACAGCTGCCACTCGAGGGTCAACGCTTCGGTAATGCCTCGTTGAGCACTTTTGGGTTCGACGGTAGCGAATGGAAGATTTTGAACTTCAACCCAGAAACGCTTGTTTAGGCTTCTTGCGCCAGTTCGTCGATGAGGTTCGACAAAACCCGAGCCGAAGCATCCCAGTTGAAATGACTAGCCCTCTGAAGGCCACTGGCTCGTAGTGACAATACGCGCTCGGCAGTTAGCCGATTGACTGCCTCGGCCAGAGCCTTAGAGTTCGGCGGCTCGAAGAATTCGGCCGAACCGCCTGTGACCTCTCGAAAAACCGGGATGTCGCTGCAGACGACAGGCGTTCCGCAGGCCATTGCCTCGATTAGCGGTATTCCAAACCCCTCGTCACGGCTAGCTGAAACGAATGCTGTTGCACGGCGCAATACTTGTGCGTAATCGGCGTCGTTGAGCCCGCCGAGAAATCGCACCCGTGATGAAGCGTTGCCAGCTAGTTGAATCAAGCGACGTTCGTCGTCTTGAGTAGCCGGCGAAACCAGGTGAAGCTCGTAATCAGCCAGGTGGGCAAGTGCCTCAACTATCGTTTCGACCCCTTTGTAAGGCATGTAACTACCGGCGTACACCAGCGTCTTCATGACTTCTCCCCCAGCGGCGGCTCTTTCGGGTTCTGAGGTAAAGGTTGTGGAGTCGATCGCAGGGCTAGAAATTCGAAGAGGTTTGGCGTTCGGCCAAAGGCGCGCGAGTTCGATGTCGCTCTTGGTTGACTCGCTCACTGTTACCAGCGCGTCACTTTGACCAAGCAACAAACGTTGTGGCCAGAAGCTGAGGTGGTACAAACGCCAGATGATGCGCACTGGCAAACTAAGAAAACTCGGGGGTTTGCGCCTGCGGTAGTAAATCAAATCGTGCACCGTTGAAATCAGCTTGTATCGACGACCCAGCCCCGACGTTGTCTGCATCGGCGAGTAAACAATCGATGCACCGGCTTTGTTTAGACGTCTGGCAAGGCTTAGCTCTCGGATGCTCGTTGGGCTGTTCACCACCAAGAACTTCGACCCCGGCGGCAGGCCACGTAATTGGTCTTCTGAATCGACGAGTGCCGTTATTGGCCGAATTTGACTTAGGGCAGAAAAAACCTGCTCGGTATACCTAGTGATGCCATCCATGTGGCCAGGTCGAATGAATCGGCAGTCGAAGAACACATTCATGACGCACTCACAAATCTCTTGATCGCCGCAGCCGCTAACTCGGGCGCCTCATAGTGAATCAGGTGACCGAAGCTTTCTAATATTTCGACACTCGCATCTTCTACTTGCTCGGCGTACTGCTTGATTTGCTCGACGTCGCAGATTACATCGCGGCTTCCGGCGATTAACAGCAAGGGCGTTCGACTCTCTCGCTTTATGCCTAGTGACATTGAAGTGGCAAGTTTGGAGTGTTCACTCAGTGTGCGCAAACTTGCGAAACTGCTGAAGTGTTGGCGGTGCTGGGCGAATACCCAGCTGCGAACATCCGCCCCAGCTTTGCTGGCTAGACCGAATGACATGGCGTCAACCAACAGGCGGGTCGAACACAACTTTCTGCCCAAGTTTTCACCGAGTGATAGACAGAGCGCGTAGAACCCGTTGGTGAGCCTCGAAGATGCCTTGTTGGCTCGGTTCTTGCGCAGTTCGACTATCGGGTTGATCAGAATCTGCGGGATGCTCGCCGCGCTCGGCGCGCTAGAAACTAGCAACGTTCCGTATGAATGCGCGACAATCGCATCTGGTTTGTAGAGGTCGACGAGTTCGCTTAGCCAACTTTCAAGCGCAGCTATATCGTGTGTGCCATCTAGCGGTGCTGTGCGCCCGAATGCGGGCAAGTCTGGAACAATGCACTCGATGCCGGGCAGAGCCCCAACTATCGCCTCAAGGCCCTCATGCGTGCCCCTGATGCCGTGAATGAAGAGGATGCGCGGTGCTTGTTTGGTATCGGCCCGATAAGTGGCGACGAAAGTGTGGGTTGCTCCAAGATCGGTCACTGAAAACGTTTTTCGGCCGTGCGCCCGGGTTACGAGCTCTGGTGCGAGCGCCATCGCTAGACCGAGAAATACTTCGCTTCGGGGTGGTGCAACACCATTGCGTCTGTCGATTGCTCTGGGTGAAGCTGCAACTCTTCTGAGAGCGTCACGCCGATAACCTCCGGCTTGAGCAATTCGACCAGTTTGATGCGGTCTTCGAGTTCTGGGCAGGCTGGGTAGCCGAACGAGTAACGTGCGCCGCGGTAGTCGAGCTTGAATAGGCCTTCTACCTCGGCCGGCTCTTCTGCCGAGAAACCTAGGTCTTCGCGAACTCGCGCGTGCCAGAACTCAGCGAGTGCCTCGGTGAGTTGCACCGATAGTCCGTGCAGTTCGAGGTATTCGCGGTACTCGTTGCGCGCGTACAACTCGGCAGCCGCCTCTGAGACTCGATTACCCATGGTTACGAGCTGGAATGGCACGACGTCGATTTTGCCCGACTCTTTCGATGCTACGAAGTCACTAAGGCAAAGGTGTCGGTCGCGAGCCTGTCGAGGAAAGGTAAATCGCAACCGCTCGGTGAAGGCTTCTGGTGCCCCCGGAGCGTCTTGCGGGTGGTGCAAGATGACCAAATCGTCACCATCGCTGTAAGCCGGGAAGTATCCGTAAACTACGGCCGCTTCAAGCAAGCCTTCGGTTTGAATGCGCTCTAGCCAGGCTCTAAGCCTTGGTCGCCCCTCGGTTTCGACAAGTTCCTCGTAGCTAGCGCCGTCTTCGCCACGGCCTGGTTTTAGGCCCCACTGCCCCATGAACGTCGCGCGCTCGTCAAGAAACGATGAGTAGTCGCGAAGCGGGATGCCCTTGACCACTCTTGTGCCCCAGAACGGTGGGGTTGGAATCGAGTTGTCTTCTGCGACATCCGAGCGCTTCGGTAGGTCTTCGACCGCGGTTCGCTCTAGAAGGTTTCCGCGCGGGGTTAGTCGCGACTTCAACTTCGGTAGCTCAACGTCTTCGCCGCGCTTTTGGCGAACCAGCGCATCCATGAGCCTCAAACCCTCGAATGCATCTTTGGCGTAACGAACCTCGCCATCGAAAATCTCGGCTAGATCTTGCTCTACAAAGGCTCGGGTCAGAGCCGCTCCACCGAGAATGACCGGCCAGGTTTCTGCCACTCCCCTCTGGTTCATCTCTTCGAGGTTCTCTTTCATGATTTGAGTCGACTTCACCAGAAGTCCGCTCATACCAATGACGTCAACCTGGTGCTCCTCGGCTGCGCTCAAAATGTCATTGATCGATTGCTTGATACCAATGTTCACGGTGTCGAAGCCATTGTTGCTCAAAATGATGTCAACCAAGTTCTTGCCGATGTCGTGAACGTCTCCGCGAACGGTTGCGAGCAGAATCTTGCCCTTGCCTGAATCTTCAGTCTTTTCGATGTGTGGCTCTAGATGTGCGACAGCAGCTTTCATCACCTCTGCGCTCTGCAGAACGAACGGCAGTTGCATCTCGCCTTTGCCGAAGAGCTCACCGACCACCTGCATGCCCGGCAGAAGGTGGTCATTGATGATTTGGAGCGCAGGCCAAGGCTGTGCAAGTGCTTCGTCGAGGTCGGCTTCGAGACCCTTTTTCTCTCCGTCGATGATGCGTCGCGCCAAACGGGCATCGAGCGGCATCGAAGCTAGTTCGGCGGCTCTGGTCAGTTTCGCCGAAGTCGAGTCAACGCCAGAAAATGTGTCGAGCAACTTGGTTAGCGGGTCGAAGGTGACGTTGCCGTCGGCATCGTACTCTCGACGGTCATAGATCAGGTCTAGGGCGACTTTCAACTGGGCTTCGGGAATCTGCGCAAGAGGCATGATGCGGGCTGCGTGAACGATCGCAGAGGTTAGCCCCGCCTGTACACATTCATGCAAGAAGACAGAGTTGAGCACGTGTCGAGCCGCGGGGCTCAAACCAAACGAGATGTTTGAAATACCCAGTGTGGTTTGCACGCCAGGGTAACGCTCGTTCAGTCGGCGAATTGCCTCGATGGTTTCGAGACCGTCGCGACGTGTTTCGTCCTGACCAGTGGCAATCGGAAAAGTGAGGGTGTCTACGACAATGTCGTGCAGGCTCATCCCCCAGTTTGAGGTGAGGTCTTCGATGAGGCGGCTAGCAATCGCAAACTTGGTGTCGGCGGTTCGGGCCTGACCGGTTTCGTCAATGGTCAGGGCAACGACGGCCGCTCCATGCTCTTTGACGATAGGCATGATTTTTGCAAACCGCGAGGTTGGGCCATCGCCGTCTTCATAGTTAACCGAGTTGATCATGGCTCGGCCACCGATGCATTCAAGCCCCGCCTCGAGCACACCTGGTTCGGTTGAGTCAAGAACAATCGGAAGCGTCGTGGCCGTCACTAGGCGTGAAACGAAATCACGCATGTCGCGCGCTCCGTCGCGGCCCACATAGTCGACACACACATCTAGCGTGTGAGCTCCCTCGCGAGTCTGCGATTTTGCGATCTCGATGCATTCATCCCAGTTTTGGCTGAGCAGAGCGTCTCTGAAGGCCTTCGATCCGTTGGCGTTGGTTCGCTCACCAATCGACATGTAAGTCATGGTCTGGTCGAACGGTTGGTGCTGGTAGAGGCTGGCCAAGCCAGGCTCATCTACCCAAGTTGGGCGCTTCGGTGTGTGACCCTTGACTGTAGTCGCGAGAGCTCGGATGTGGTCAGGTGTGGTTCCACAGCATCCGCCAACTAGCCCGGCACCGTACTCTTTGATGAACTGCTGCTGCGCCGAGGCCAGTTCGACGTCGGTGAGCGGGTAATGCGCGCCGTCAGAGGTCAAAATCGGCAGGCCTGCGTTTGGCATAACTACCAGGGGTAGCTTCGAGAATTTCGCCAGGTAGCGAAGGTGCTCGCTCATTTCGGTCGGGCCGGTGGCGCAGTTGAGGCCAATGGCATCGATGCCAAGAGCCGACAATGCAGTAAGGGCTGCGCCGATTTCAGAACCCAGGAGCATCGTTCCCGTGGTCTCAATAGTTACCGAAACGACAATCGGGAGTCTGGTGCCGAGTTGCGCCATCGCGCGCTTTGCGCCAACAATCGCAGACTTCGCCTGAAGCAGGTCTTGAGCGGTCTCAATCAAAATCGCATCGCAACCGCCGAAAATTAATCCGCGGGTTTGCGTTTGGTAAGCGTCGCGCAAGGTTCGGTATTCGGTGTGAAGCAAGGTCGGCAACTTGGTGCCTGGCCCAACTGAGCCGAGCACCCAACGTGGTTGCTCTGCAGTGGCGAATTCGTCGGCGACAGCTCTAGCGATTTGCGCTCCAGCCTCAGCCAATTCTTCGATTCGGCTCTCAATGCCGTACTCAGCTAGGTTCGCAAGGTTCGCACCAAAGGTGTTGGTTTCGATGGCCTGTGAACCCGCAGACAAATAAGCACGGTGGATGTCGGCAATGATGTCTTTGCGAGTTACGTTCAAAACCTCGTTGCAACCCTCGTGCCCTTCGAAATCTGCTAACGAAGGAGCCGCTGCTTGAATCATGGTGCCCATTGCGCCATCAGCCACTACGACGCCGCTAGTGATGGCGTCGATGAGTAACTGTGATCTGCTTGGGTACATAGACCACCAATTCTACCCGCCGCGTAAGGGTAAACTTTTCGGGTAACGGGCACCGTAGCCCCCACTATTCCAACCAGCTAGGGGCTAAACATGAGTGCAATCGTCGAAGCGCTAAATCGAAGATCTACCGGCGGTAGACCAACCCTTTCTTTCGAGTTCTTCCCTCCGAAGGATGACGCCGGATTTGACACTCTGAGAGCTTCGTTTGATGACCTCCAGAAACTGTCTCCAGACTTTGTTTCAGTAACTTACGGTGCCGGGGGTTCTAATCGTGAACGCTCGATCGCGGTGGTTGAAAGTTTTTCTAGCCGTGTCCCAACAATCGGCCACCTAACTTGTGTTGGGGCGACGAGACAAAGCACCCTAGAAGTAATTAGGCAGTTTGAAGCGGCCGGAGTAGCAGGCATTCTCGCGATTCGTGGCGACAACCCGGCAGACAATCCAGATGCTTTGAGCCAAGGTGAACTAAAGCGCGCGGTCGAACTAGTTAGCCTGGCCCAAGAGGCATCTTCTCTTGCTGTCGGTGTCGCAGCGTTTCCTGAGAAACACCCAGAGTCAATCGACATCGCCGCAGACGTTCGCGTACTGAAAATCAAACAGGATGCTGGCGCTAGTTTCGCTGTGACGCAACTGTTCTTCGCAGCCTCTCACTACCTAGAACTAGTGGATGCTGCGCGCGCAGCTGGCGTAACGATGCCCATTTTGCCGGGCCTCATGCCGATAGCAAATGCGAAGAACGTGCTGCGTATGGCCACGCTCAGCGGCGCTACTGTGCCTAAGGATTTGCACGACCGGTTGCTTGGCGCTCCAGATGAAGATGCGGCTCGCGAAATCGGCATGAGCTACACGATTGAACTCGGCCGAGAGTTGCTAGCAGGTGGCGCACCTGGCCTGCACATCTTTGCCCTGAACCAGTCGAAGGCGGCGACTCGAGTTGCCACTGAGGTCGGTCTAGCTTAAAGAAGCGCCTCGTAAAGGCTTGAGTCTTATTGTCGTCGCATCGGGTTAGTCTTTGTCTCGTGAATGATGCACTTTTCGACCTGCCAGCGACTCCCCTACCTGAATGGGCAAAAAAGCTCGCGGTTTTTGATCTTGAAACGACCGGCCTAGATCTACGCGAGGCAAGAATCGTGACCGCCTGTGCCACCACTATCAATGAACATGGCCAAATTGTTGGCGATGAGATCGAGTGGTTGGCAGACCCGGGCATCGAGATTCCGGCCATGGCGGCTTCTGTTCATGGGGTTACTACCGAAAAAGCTAGAGCCGAGGGGCGACCAGCCGCAGATGTAGTCGCCGAGATTGTCGCGAAGCTGCGTAGCTTTTTCGAAGCCGGCATTCCAGTAGTCGCGTACAACGCACCCTATGACTTCACTATTTTGCGTGAAGAAGCCAAACGTCACGGCATTGCGCCTTTAGAAAATCCGATGCCCGTTATCGACCCACTGGTCATCGACAAGTTTCTTGACCGTTACAGATCTGGCAAACGAAGACTTGAAAACACTGCAGAGTTTTACGGGGTCGAACTACTCGACGCCCACAACGCGACCGCAGATGCCGTTGCAGCGGGTCGCGTAGCTCAGGCTGTCGCAAGAAAGTTCGCTGAGCGCCTTTCAATCGACGCGGCCACGTTGCATTCTTTGCAAGTGGGTTGGAGCAAAGACCTAGACGAGAGTTTTGCGAGGTTCATGGTTGAAAAAGATCCAACCTTCAAGACCTCTATCGGTTGGCCAGAAAAGCCTTAAACCTGCAGAAGGTAAAAAAAGACCCCCGCACGATTGCGAGGGTCTTTTTTATTGAAGTTTTGTTATGCGCCGAAGCCCTTGTAACGGGTGTTGAACTTCTCGACGCGTCCAGCGGCATCCATGATGCGCTGCTTACCGGTGTAGAACGGGTGTGAAGCCGAAGAGATTTCGACATCGAAAACTGGGTAGGTGTTTCCATCTTCCCACTCGATGGTCTTGCTTGAGCCAACGGTTGAGCGGGTAAGGAATGCGACGCCTGAAGCGAGGTCACGGAATACGACGGTCTCGTACTTTGGGTGGATGTCAGCCTTCATTGAAGTTCCTAAAGTCTTGTTTGGCGAAAAAGCCAATGATTGTTCGTGCTAATAGCACAAGGTAAAACTATACCAGACTAGTGAGCTCTAGCGCGATACCTATTGTCGACGGAATCAACTGTTATGGCCATTCCAAATGCCTCGCTGATTTTCTCAGACGTAATCGTTGACTCGATTGGGCCGGCCGCGAACACCTTGCCCTCAGACATGATCAGCGCGTGCGTGAATCCGGTTGGAATCTCTTCGAGGTGATGTGTGACCATAATGATCGCCGGCGCTTCAGGTGCGCTGGCGTAAGCGCCAATAATCTTGATGGTCTGTTCACGGGCTGCGAGGTCGAGTGACGCCACTGGTTCGTCGAGAAGAAGTAGCTCTGGATCAGGCATGACAGCCCTGGCAATTTGAGTTCGCTTACGCTCGCCATCAGAAAGGGTTCCGAAAGACCGGTCTGCGAAATCTTGCAGATGCCACTCGCTCAAAACTCTGCGTGCACGTCGCTCGTCGATGTCTTCGTACTTCTCGTTCCATCTTCCTGTGACGGCATAAGAGGCTGTCATCACAGCGTCTAAAACTTTCTCAGAGTTTGGAATGTGCGATGCAAGGGCAGACGAAGCGAAGCCGATTCGTGTGCGGAGCTCGAAAACATTCACCTCGCCAAGTTTTTCGCCAAGTATTTCGGCTGTCCCTAGGCTCGGGTGAATCTGGGCTGCGGCAATGCGAAGCATCGTTGTCTTGCCTGCGCCGTTCGGCCCGATAATGACCCAACGTTGATTTGATTCAACCGTCCAATCAATGCGATCAAGAATGGCCTTGCCGCCTCTGACAACAGAAACGTCTTGAAGTGAAATCACGGTGCTCATGCGCTAAAGCCTAAGCGAACGAAGCAATGGCGTCGCGATAGACCTCGATGGTGTCTTTCGAAATTTGGTCCCAGGAGAAGTGCTCTTCGACTCGCGCTCTACCTCGCTGACCGAATTCCGCAATGTCAGGGTGTTCGAGCATTTGATTCAATGCACCGGCAAAATCGGCAACAAATTTTTCTTCGTCGAGCGGTTTACCTGAGCCATCTTGCATTTGGTCAATTGCAACAAGAATTCCAGTTTTGCCATTTTCTACTACCTCTGGAATGCCACCGGTGGCCGTTGCTACAACGGGAACATGACAGGCCATGGCCTCTAGATTCACGATGCCAAGCGGCTCGTAAATAGACGGGCAGGCAAACACTGTAGCCGACGAGAGAACCGCGATTAGTTCGGAGCGTGAGAGGTGCCTGTCGATCCAGATCACGTTACTGCGACTTCTCGTCAACTCTTCGACCAGGGTGGTTACCTGCTCTTGAATTTCTTTAGTGTCCGGCGCGCCCGCGCAAAGCACGAGTTGCACGTCTTCGGGTAGTTCTTTGGCAGCTTTCAAAAGATAAGGCAACCCTTTTTGCTGGGTAATGCGCCCCACGAACACTACCGAACGTTGGTTTGGGTCAATGCCTAGCTCGCGAACAACGTCATCATTCTTCGCAGACTGAAATGCTCCTAGGTCGATACCGTTGTGCACCACGACAACCTTGTCTGGGTCGATTTGCGGATAAGCGCGCAAAATATCTGCTCGCATTCCGTGGCTAACGGCGATGATCTTGGTGGCCTCTTCGTACGCGCTTCGTTCAAGCCAAGACGAGATTCGGTAGCCCCCACCTAGTTGCTCTTCTTTCCAAGGGCGAAGCGGCTCGAGGCTGTGTGCCGTTATCAGGTGGGGAATCTTGTGCATCTTCGAAGCAACTTGACCGGTGAAGTTTGCATACCAAGTATGAGTGTGAACCAGGTCAGCGCCAGAAATGTCTTCAACCATTGAAAGGTCGGTGATCATGGTTTGAAGCGCGGCATTTGCACCAGCAAATGATTCTGGATGCACATAGGCCGTGGTGTCTTTTTCATCACGTTCTGCGCCAAAACAGCGCACCTGAACCTCGATGTCTTTTCGCAATACCTTCACCAACTCGGCTACATGAACCCCCGCGCCGCCATAGATGGCCGGCGGATATTCTTTAGTGACGAGATCGATGCGCATGTCACAACATTACTAAGGCGTTACCGTTCAAGCCATTTAGGCAATAACATTTGGCTATGAGTAAGCAACAGCGAATCTTTGGCATGGTTCTCGCCGGCGGCGAGGGGAAACGTCTCATGCCGCTCACCGCAGACCGAGCCAAGCCGGCCGTTCCGTTCGGCGGTTCATACCGACTGATTGATTTTGCTCTGTCAAACCTCATCAACTCGGGTCTACGCCGAATCGTGGTACTCACCCAGTACAAGTCACATTCACTCGACCGCCACATTTCACAAACTTGGCGCATGTCGCCGCTTTTGGGCGCCTATGTAGCTTCTGTGCCAGCACAGCAACGACTTGGCAAGCGTTGGTTTAGTGGCAGCGCTGACGCCATTTTGCAGAGCATGAATTTGCTGAGTGACGAGCGACCAGACATCGTTGTCGTAGTTGGTGCTGACCACGTTTACCGCATGGACTTTGAGCAGATGATTCAAGCCCACATCGAGTCTGGAAAAGGCGTTACTGTGGCTGCAATTCGCCAGCCAATTGCAATGGCCAACCAGTTCGGCGTAATTGAGGTTGACCCAAAGAACCCGAAAAAGATTGCGGCGTTCAGAGAAAAGCCTTCAAACCCGATTGGACTGCCTGACTCCCCCAATGAAGTGTTGGCTTCAATGGGCAATTACGTGTTCAGCGCTACCGCGTTGATCGAAGCAATTGAAGTCGATGGCGAACTTGCCGAGTCAAGCCACGACATGGGTGGCGACATCGTTCCCTACATGGTTGCACGCGATGACGCAGCGGTATACGACTTCACCTACAACCAAATTCCTGGTTCAACCGAGCGAGACCACAGCTATTGGCGAGACGTTGGAACAATCGACTCTTACTACGACGCGCACATGGATCTAATCTCGGTCATGCCTGTATTCAACCTTTACAACACCGAGTGGCCAATCTTCACTCAGCAGATAAATCTGCCACCAGCCAAGTTCGTTCATGACGGCGAAGGTAACCAGGGGCGCACGACCGACTCGATTGTTTCGCTCGGCACCGTTGTCTCTGGCGGCATTGTTGAGCGTTCAGTGCTCTCCCCTTGGGTCAAAGTGAACTCTCACGCACTCGTTACCGACTCGGTTCTTCTAGACGGGGTTCAGATTGGTCGCAATGCGACCGTTCGCCGGGCAATTCTTGACAAAGGTGTTGTTGTGAACGATGGCGCCATGATTGGTGTTGATCGCCAGCGAGACATTGACCGCGGCTTTACCGTCACCGAGTCTGGTCTAACTGTGGTTGGTAAAGGCGTAGTCGTCAATCCGTGAGCCGTTTCTTAGTCGTCTTCGATGTTGACTCGACTCTCATTCAAGACGAAGTCATTGAGCTTTTGGCCGAAGAAGCCGGCAAAAGAACCGAAGTCGCGGCTATTACCGATGCAGCCATGCGCGGAGAATTAGATTTTTCGGAATCTCTAAAGGCACGAGTGGCCACCCTCGCAGGGTTGCCCGAGTCGGTCATCCAAGCAACTTTCAACAGGGTTCGCCTCACACCCGGTGCAGAGCAACTAATCGACCATATTCATTCAATTGGCGGACTAGTCGGCGCTGTCTCGGGTGGATTTTCTCAAATTCTCAGCCCGCTTGCCGAACGCTTGAAGCTTGATTTTCACCTCGCCAATCAACTCGGCGTCTCTAACTCGGCCCTAACCGGATTTGTCGACGGTTCGATTATCGACAAGGGTGCAAAGGCCTCGGCTCTAAAGCAGTGGGCTGAGCAATCGGGTATCCCAATGGCAAAGACAAGCGCTGTCGGCGATGGAGCAAATGACCTACAGATGATGAGCACCGCAGCCCTCGGAGTTGCATTCAACGCAAAACCGATAGTGCGCGAAAATGCGAACCTCGTGGTCGAGTTAGCCGATCTGGCAGAACTCATTCCGCTCTTTAGATAAAAAAAGAGGCCACCGACGAATCGGAGGCCTCTTTTTAGTTTTGAACTATGCGCCGGTTGAGTGCAATCCGCCGTCAACGTGCACGATCTCGCCAGTGGTCTTAGGGAACCAGTCACTTAGCAGACCGATGATTCCGCGGGCAGCAGGCTCGGTGTCGCTTAGAACCCACTCAAGCGGAGAGCGCTCGACCCAGAGGTCTTCCATCGTTGAGAAACCAGGGATTCCCTTGGCAGCGGTGGTGCGAAGAGGACCAGCCGAGATTAGGTTCACGCGGATGTCTTCTGGGCCTAGGTAACGAGCCAGGTAGCGTGCAGTTGACTCGAAGGCAGCCTTTGCAACGCCCATCCAGTCATAAACCGGCCAAGAGACGGTCGCGTCGAAGGTTAGACCCACCACTGACGAACCCTTGGCGAGCATTGGCTTGGCAGCCATAGTGATTGACTTAAGCGAGTAGGCCGAGACCTGAACGGCGGTAGAGACGTCTTCCCATTCGGTTGACAAGAAATTGCCACCTAGGGCGGTTTGAGGCGCAAAAGCGATTGCGTGAACGATGCCGTCTAGGTGAGGCAAGTGCTCTTTGATACGAGACTCGAGAGCAGCAAGGTCATCGGCGTTGGTTGCGTCAAGCTCAATGACGGCCGCTGGCTTTGGAAGGCGCTCTGCGATTTTCGTTGTGATTGGCAACATGCGGCCAAACGATGAAAGTACGATTTCGGCACCCTGCTCTTGAGCGAGCCTTGCGACTGTGAATGCGATCGACGCTTCGGTTAGTACGCCGGTGATTAGAAGTTTCTTGCCCTCTAGAATGCCCATGTTGTTCCTTTTAGTCGTGTTGTCTCAAGTTTGCCAGAGTTATTGGCGAATGGTCGGTATTAGTGGCCCATACCTAGACCGCCATCTACGGGGATGACAGCGCCAGAGATGTATGCGGCGTCGTCAGAAGCAAGCCAAGCGACCACTTTTGCTACTTCTTCAGGCGAAGCGAAGCGCCCGGCTGGAATGTTCTTTTTGTATTGAGCAATGGTCTCTTCAGGTAAAACAGAGGTCATGTCGGTGTCAATGAAACCTGGGGCAACTACGTTCGCGGTGATGCCGCGGCCAGCAAGTTCACGAGTAAGTGATCTGGCCATACCAACCAGGCCCGACTTTGCTGCCGAGTAGTTAACCTGGCCAGCGCTGCCGAGCAAAGCAACTACGCTGCCGATAAAAATGACTCGACCGAACTTGGCTTTCATCATTCCCTTGGTCGCGCGGCGCAGCACCCTGAAGGAGCCGGTCAAGTTGGTGTCGAGAACCTGTTCAAACTCTTCATCGGTCATACGCATCAACAGTGTGTCTTTGGTGATGCCGGCATTAGCGACCAACACTTCTACGGGTCCGAGCTTGGCCTCGATCTCGGCGAATGCAGCGTCAAGTGATTCGGCGTTGGTTACATCGGCAACAACGCTCAGAGTGCCTTCTGGGCCTTCCCCGCTTCGTACCGTGACTGCTACGCGGTGTCCCGCAGCTACAAATTCTTCGGCGATGGCACGTCCGATTCCACGGTTTCCACCGGTAATCAGTACAGTTCTTGGAGTGGTCATTTCTCGGCCTTCTCTAGTGGGAATAGTGCCACAGCGTTGGGGTTTGAACTCTATGAAGTCTAAACCCTGAGGCTTTTTTCAAGCGGTAACCTCTCGAGAGAACATCCATGGCGAAAGCGCAAAGCGTGACCACATTAGGTGAGTCGCCCGAGGCTGACCGTAAACGCAGAATGATTCGCTACTCGATTGCCATGACCGTTCGAGTGATCTGCCTGATCGTTGGAATGTTCGTTCAGGGCTGGCTAATGTGGGTTTGTTTCGCCGGGGCAATATTCTTGCCATACTTCGCCGTCATCCTTGCTAACGCTGACTCAAGTGGCAACACGCCAAAGGGGCAGGCTGTAATCGAAGCCCCAACAATCGCGATTAGCGCTGATGCGTTTCGTGACGCAGGCAAGAAATAGACGCTAGTCAAAGACATGAGTTTGCAACAGTGTTCTAGACGCGGATGCTCTGCTGAAGCATCCGTGTTCATCGAGTGGGCCAACCCGAAGATTCACACCGACGGGCGTGTAAAAGTTTGGGCAGCCTGCGCCTCGCACCAAGAGTTTCTGGTTGACTATTTGAGCGCAAGAGGATTCTTTCTGCGCGTTAGAGACTGATGACTTATCTTGCTGAATCTTGGAAGCGCTGGCTGGTGTGGCTGGTGCTGGTCGTGGTATTCGCGACATCCTGTGTCTTCTTGAGTGAATGGCAGTTCGAACGACGAGCGGCGCGCGTAGTCGAGATTGAGCTCGTGCAGCAAAACTTCGACAAGCCTGCAGCCGCAATTGCGAGTGTTGACTTGACGGCTAAAGAAAACAAATGGACTCCGGTGAAAGTTGTTGGTGAATATCTAAACGAGTCACAGGTGTTGGTAAGAAACAGGCCCAGAAGCGGTCAGCCTGGTTTTGAAACCGTCGTGCCGTTTCGCACCACTGATGGACAGATTTTCGCTGTGAGCCGCGGTTGGCTGCCAACAGGAAACCTTCAGGACTCCCCCGACGTTGTTCCGTTGCCGAACGAAGCAGCTCAAGAGATCGTTGCCAGACTTGTACCAGGTGAGCGGCAACTCGACCGCGTCGCACCAACGGGTCAAGTCGCATCGATGAACCTCGCTGAAATCGCTGGCGAAACGGGATTAGAAATCAATCAGCAGTGGTACCTCAGGCTCTCTTCAGAGCAAGAGCCGGCCGAGCAAGCAGTCAAGCTATTGAGGCCCACCACCGACGAAGGCAATCACCTGTCGTACGCAATTCAGTGGCTCATTTTTGGGTTACTCGCGTTTATCACGTTGGTGTTTACCGTTCGCAAAGAATATGACTTCTACCGGTCGAAGAACGACCCAGATTATGTGCCGAAGGTTCGCAAGAAAACTCGCGCAGAATCAGATCAAGAAGTAGAAGACTCGGTGGCTTAGGCTCGCTCTACGAGAGCGTGATTAGGTCTAGATAACCGTCGTTCCAAATGTCTTCGACACCGTCGGGCAGAATCAGAACTCGCTCCGGGTTCAGGGCTACTACAGCGCCTTCATCGTGCGATACCAGCACGACTGCTCCCGTGAAAGTGGCCAAGGCGCGCAAAATTTCTTCACGGCTAGCTGGGTCTAAGTTGTTGGTTGGTTCGTCGAGCAAGAGCACGTTGGCAGACGAAACTACCAGTGAGGCCAAAGCGAGGCGAGTTTTCTCTCCACCACTCAAAACGCCTGCCGGCTTGTTGACATCGTCACCGCTAAACAAGAACGAGCCGAGAACCTTTCGAGCATCCACGTCGGTAAGTTGAGGTGCTGCACGTTGCATGTTCTCAAGAACCGTTTTTGAGACATCCAAGGTTTCATGCTCTTGTGCGTAGTAGCCAACTTTTAGCCCGTGGCCAGGCTCAACTTCCCCGGTGTCGGGTTTATCAAGACCGGCGAGCATGCGCAACAGTGTGGTTTTGCCGGCTCCGTTTAGGCCGAGCACAACAACTTTCGAGCCCTTGTCGATGGCCAGGTCCACCGCTGTGAAAATCTCTAGCGAACCATAAGATTTCGAAAGGTTCGATGCCATGAGTGGGGTTTTGCCGCATGGAGCCGGATCAGGAAAGCGAATCTTGGCGACTCGATCTTGCTCGCGAACTTCGTCGAGGTTTGAGAGCAGTCGTTCGGCGCGGCGAAGCATCTGTTGAG
This sequence comes from Actinomycetota bacterium, assembly GCA_039805305.1. Taxonomy (GTDB): domain Bacteria; phylum Actinomycetota; class Actinomycetes; order Actinomycetales; family Microbacteriaceae; genus Rhodoluna. The sequence goes on along the minus strand of JBDLUM010000034.1, from coordinate 2,792 downwards.
CGGCAACGGCCTTGGTTGCCTTTGCGCCGAACTTTGCTGCCTGAAGTTGAAGTTGCGATGCCTTCTTCTCGGCGTTGGAGCGTTCACGCTTGCGACGCTCTTCGTCAGCCTCACGCTGCTTTAGGTACTGTTTCCAACCCATGTTGTACACATCAATCACTGTGCGCATTGCGTCAAGGTAGAAGATTCGGTTGACTGTCTCACCGATGAGTTCGACATCGTGGCTGATCACAATCAAGCCACCCTGATAAGACTTCAAGAAGTCGCGCAACCAAATGACCGAGTCGGCATCAAGGTGGTTGGTTGGCTCATCCAAAATCATTGACTGTGCGTCAGAAAAGAGGATGCGCGCAAGTTCGATTCGGCGGCGTTGACCACCGCTCAAGGTTTTTAGGGGCTGGTTCAGGATGTGCTCTTTGAGACCGAGGTTGCTGGCGATCGCCTCGGCTTCGGCTTCGGCGGCATAACCACCAGCAGCGTTGAAGCGTTCTTCTGCGTTTGCATACTTGCGCATGGCCGATTGATAGACGGCTTCATCTACCGAGCCCATGTCTTCAGAAGCCTTGCTCATCTGGGCCACTAGGTCGCCAAGACCGCGGGCATTGAGAATTCGGGTTCTGGCTAGTTCCTCTGGGTCGCCACTGCGAGGGTCTTGAGGCAGGTAACCGATCTCTCCGCTTGACTCCACAAAACCGGCCGAGGCCTGGCCGTCTCCGGCAAGAATCTTGGTAAGGGTAGTTTTACCAGCACCGTTACGACCGACGAGCCCTACTTTGTCGCCTTTGTCCACTCTGAAGTTGACGTCTTGCATCAAAACGCGTGCGCCAATGCGAATCTCAAGGTCGCGAACGCTAATCATGTATTTGCCCGATGCTTTGTCGAAATAAAACGAAGCACTTTGACGCTGCTCCAAAGGCCCTAGTCTACAATCGTTACTAACAAACAAGCCGACCTATGGAGCCTGATGTCATTTCTGCTTAGCGCACGTCCAACCATCGTTGACCGCATTTTTTCGAGAAGCCTTACTACCGACATCCTTCTTGTTACTGGTGGTGCCGCGCTGACCGCAGCCGCAGCTCAAGTCACCATTCCGATGTTCCCAGTTCCGATGACCGGCCAAACCTTTGCAGTGCTTCTAGTTGCTGCAACACTCGGGCTCTCACGAGCGGCACTGTCTATGGTTCTTTACGTTCTAGTCGGTTCGCTCGGCGCTCCAATTTTTGCCGGTGCAGCGTCAGGTTTCTTCGGTGCAACCACCGGTTACCTAATTGGCTTCATTGCGGCTGCCGTTGTAGTCGGTTACCTGGCTGAAAAGGGTTGGGACCGCACGCCTCTAAAGGTCGCCGCGTCTTTCGCGCTCGGCTCGCTGGTTATCTATGCCTTCGGAGTCTCATGGCTTTCGATCTACCTCGGTAGCGTTGGCGCTGCAAACGACTTCGTGACCAGCTTGAGCTTGGGCATGTTGCCATTCCTAGTTGGCGACGCATTGAAGGCAGCTCTGGCAGCAGCTCTATTGCCTGCAGCTTGGGCCGGAATCAAGAAACTAAAGGGCTAGTAGCACCTTTACAGTTCACCGTTCGAACCTAAAAAGGCTGCGCGCCTAGTTGCCGCACAATTTCCTCAGCTACGGCGATGTTCGCGACAACCTGTGCGTGTGTGTGAACCGGCGATTCGAGCATCCCTGCCGCCACAAATGAAGCAAATGCGGTTGCTTGGTAGCTCAAACCCTCGTGGCCTCGAACTTCTGATTCGTCGAACCAGGTTTCGCCACGCGCATAGAAATCTTTATCGGTCAACGTGATGCCCGAGGGTGCCAAAAAAGGCGCGTGGATGTTCAACACGCCTTGCTCGAAAGAAGCGCTCACCGTCTGAGGCAGTGACGCCTGCATCGACATGATTAGGGTCGCCCTCGCTCCGGATTCATAGCCAAGAGTTACGACGGCTTCGGAGTCGATCTGCAGGTCAGTGATTTGGCCAGAGGCTTCGATGGTTATGGGGTCGCCGAAAAGTTGTTGAGCGATGGCTATTGGGTAGATGCCCATATCGTGCACGACTCCCCCACCACCTTTTTGCCATAGGCGCTCGATCGCTCTGTTGTCAGTTGCAAACGATGCCACCAGAAGCTCAGGAGTGCCCAGTTTCAGCACCAGCTGGTCGATGACGCTCGCTTGAGGCAAATATCTAGTCCACATGGCTTCCATGGCTAAAAGACCCTTAGCGCGTGCGTGAGCAAGCAACTCCTCGGCCTCTGAGGCTAGGTAGGTGATGGGTTTTTCGACTAAAAGGTGCTTGCCTGCATCCAGCACTCGCATACCGTGCTTGAAATGGTCGCCAACACGTGAGGCAACGTAGACGGCATCAATAGTTTCGTCTGCCAAAAGTTCTTCGTAGGTTTGAAAAACCTTGTCGATTGAAAAAGTCTCGGCAAACTCGGCAGCCCGGCCAGGCGTTCGCGAGGCCACGGCAACTATTTGTTGATTGGTGTGTTTTTGAACCGAGCTAACCCATGCTCCGGCGATTGAGCCGGGGCCAAGCGCTCCCCAGCGCAGCGAAGGCACCGAACTAGGGTTTATAACTTGTGGGGCGGGGATGCTCATTGCATCAGTTTAGGTCTGAACCTAGATTGCGAAACCGATCGAACGCATTTGCTCGCGCCCATCCTCGGTGATTAGTTCAGGCCCCCAAGGTGGCATCCAAACCCAGTTGATTCGAAAAGCCTCAACGTGACCGTCTAGCGCTTCGGCGGTTTGCTCTTCGAGAACGTCGGTGAGCGGGCATCCGGCCGAGGTTAG
>JBDLUM010000033.1:0-5735 GCA_039805305.1 Actinomycetota bacterium | reverse complement strand
CTGTGGGCACAGATGTGACCGTCGATTTCTCATGGGTTGAAGACGGCCTGCAGGTATTGGTTAAGGACAACGGCATCGAGGTCTCGAACCGCGGTCTCGTTGACATCGAGCTTGAAGAAGTCGGATACACCGCGGAGGACGACCTGAAAGCCTTGGTAGAGCCGATCTCGGGTCCAGGTTTTACAGCGATGCGCGAGCGCGCTGCGATCTATGGTGGCTCAGTCGAAGTAACCAAGGTACCTGGCGTTGGTTTCACTGTTTCTGCGATTTTCCCTAGGCTTCGAGAGTTCGCGGCAATCGCACCGCAGAGACGTTAAATGGGCTTAGATCTGCGCATTGGGCTTGTTGATGGCGACGACGACATTCGGTTTGGACGTCGTCAGATTATCGACTCTCAGGCTGACTTGAAGGTTGTGCTTGAGGATAGCTCGGTTGAGAGTTCCTACGAGCGTGTACCCGACGCTCTCATCGATGTCTTGGTTATCGACCACCGCTTGCGTGGTGGTGACGGCATCACGCTCGCAACGAAGCTAATCAACAAGTACCTGGCGGATGATTCAAAGATTCCGGCAATCGTCATGACAGGATCCTATTTCTCAGAGGAGCTCAAGTTAGCTTCGATGCGAGCCGGCGCTACCGACCTGGTGACACAAGATCAAAGGCCAGAGTCTTTATTGCGGGCCATTAGAGCCAGTGCGACCAAGCAGGACCAGCCGAACTACGCGAAGTTGCGCGAGTTCCTTGACCAAATGAATCACCCAAAGGTGGTTTCACCCGAGTTCATGTTGAGGCTCGGTGATCTCACAGAGAAAGAGAAGTGGGTGCTCGATCTATTCGCTGAGGGCATCCCTCAGGATGAGGTGGCTGGCATTCTGGAGGCTCCAAAATACCGAGTACGTCAGATTCTTGAATCTGCCCAGCGTAAATGCGGCTTCGCAACGCTGACTCAACTTTTCTTCGCCTTGTATGAATCGGACATGCTCCGTGTCTAGGTTCTCTCCGGTTGCAACTATGTCGGTCGGTGTGGGTTTTGCCACCGGGCTCTATGGAATTTCATTTGGAGCACTCGCGACCACTGCCGGCCTAGACGTTTGGCAAACACAGGTTCTCAGCCTTCTCATGTTTAGCGGTGGATCTCAGTTCGCTTTCATCGGTGTTATCGCCGCAGGCGGGCCGGCAGCCGTCGGCGCAGCTGTTATCTCAGCTTGGCTCTTGGGTGTCAGAAACGGTTTCTACGCGGTCAGCATGAACCCGCTTCTGGAGATTTTTGGCTGGAAGCGACTTGTCGCTGCGCAGCTAACAATTGACGAGTCGACCGGCGTATCCACATCGCAAGAGAGCCTCAAGGACAAGCGTGCTGGCTTCTGGATCACCGGCATGTCTGTGTTCATCTTCTGGAACTCGATGACTCTTCTAGGTGCAGTGCTTGGCGATGCGCTTGGTGATCCAAAGCAGTGGGGCCTGGATGCTGCTGCAGCAGCCGCGTTCCTCGGGCTGCTATGGCCCAGGTTGAAGGAGCGCCAGGCCTTGGCAGTAGCGGCTCTCGCCTTCTTCGTGGCGGTGGTTACAACTCCCGCACTTCCTGCCGGCGTTCCGGTGATGCTTGCCGGAATCGTTGCCGTCGTGGTTGGCGTTCTCAACATCTTCGAGCGCAAAGGCAAGGGGGAGTAGATGTCGCTCTGGCTCGGAATCTTCATCGCCTCGATTGCGGTTTACTCCTGGAAGCTTCTCGGATACGTCGTGCCGAAGACTGTTCTCGACAATCCGAAAATTGCGAAGGTAGCCAGCTTACTGACGATTTCTTTACTGGCCGCACTCACCGGTGTGCAGATGCTTACCAGCGGCAGCAAGATTGAGTTTGACGCCAGGATTCCCGCGTTGCTGGTTGCGGCTGTCTTGCTTGCTTTCCGCGTTCCATTTATCGTGATGGTCGCCGTTGCTGCCGGAGCGGCTGCATTGATTCGGCTAGTTTTCTAGCCTTCGAGATTGTCCTTGCCCGGTAGCCAGGTGAGTCCAGGCTTACCCCAGCCGTTGTCGGCGATTATGTCGAAGGCGATTTCGTGCCAGGGTTCCGCTAGACGATCAACGTATAAAGTTCCATCCAAGTGATCAAACTCATGTTGGAAGATACGCGCGAACCAACCATCGGCTTCGATGAAGACAGGATTCTGGTCTAGGTCCACACCCGTGATGGTCACGTTTTCGGCTCGCTTTAGGGGGAACCTTTCACCTGGAACTGAAAGGCAACCTTCAATCTCAGTGTCCTCGTCGGCTGGTTCGTCGACAATCGGACCACGTTCAAGCACCGGATTCACAATCACGCCACGGCGTTCGTTGCCCTCGTCATCGTCGTAGTCATAAGTGAAAACTCTCAGCCCCACACCGATCTGCGGCGCAGCAAGGCCAACACCCGGTGCTTTGTCCATGGTGTCAAACATGTCAGCCACCAACGCCCGAAGTTCGGGTCCAAAGTTGGTTACTTCTAGAGCGCGTTCGTGCAGAACTGGCTCTCCGGTAATGCAGATAGGTCGAATTGTCATGGGTCAAATTTAGCCTGCTACCTACCCCCTGAAGCCCTATTTTCGGGTTAGAGTCGAGATGAAGTAATAGTTTGGAGTTTCATGGGACCGTCAGAGGGCTTTCGCTCGCTCGCCATCATTTTGGCGGTCGCTGCGGCTGTTGCGCTCGCTTATGGAGCCCACTTTCAAAATGCCGCCGTTGTAGCCGACAGCACTCCAAAGGTTAAGGGGCAGGGCTCACTTAGCCTCAAGCAACTCTTATCCGTCGTTTCTCGCCCAAAATGGCTTTCGGGAACGGCGTTCATGGGCGCTGGCATCGTGCTTCAGCTCGGCGCTCTTTCTCTCGCGCCGCTAATCGTAGTTCAGCCCGTTGGAGCGGTTGCTCTGGTTATTACAGCCATCCTCACTGCACGATCTACCAAGTCGCGCCTAACAAGACCAACCCTCATTGCGATTGGTTTTTGCACCGTCGGAATTGCGGCTTTCGTGTTGATGGCATCAGGAGTGGCTAAAGAAACCGAACTTAATGACGACCGCCTTCGCGAAGTGCTCGGTGTGCTCGTGGTCATTCTTGCCATTTTCGGCGCACTTTTCTTCACTATCGGAAGTCGCGCTAAAGCCTTGACCTATGTCATCGGCGCTGGAGTGCTCTACGGTTTTGTGGCGACTCTCGCCAAGGTGGTCATCCAACGTATTTATCAGCAGCAGTTTGAGTTGCTTACGATTCTCTGTCTCGTGGCACTAATTGGTGCTGTCGCCCTCGGCGGTTGGTTCGTGCAGAACGCTTACTCATCCGGGCCACCAGATTTGGTCATCGCAGGGCTAACGGTAATCGACCCGTTGGTAGCCGTGAGCATTGGAATCGTCATCCTTGGTGAGGCAAAGTCGGCCGACTTCGTCACCATGCTGGGATGGTTCGTTGCTGCGGTCATTGCGATTATTGGCGTCTACCTGTTATCGAAGGTGCATCCAGAACTTGCCACAAAGGCCCTAACCCGCAAACACTTGGTTTAGTCAGTCATTTAACTGCTGCCGCGATAAAATATAGCCATACCCGTGAACCACTATTGAGAGATTTGGCGTGACCGAAGCTACTGTGAAGACCAATCAAAACCAGCCGTTGACGGTGGTTATTGGTTGTGACACCTTCCCGCCTGACATCAACGGCGCATCACGCTTTGCCGAACGCCTAGCCGGCGGTCTCGCCCGTCATGGTAATGACGTACACGTCATCGCTGCCGCCTACGACAACAACTACGGAACCTTCACCGAAATCATCGACGGTTCGCCGATGACTGTTCACCGCATCAAGAGCTACAAGCTGCCACAGCACAAAACACTTCGCTGGATTTGGCCGTTCACACTCGAATCTAAAACTGCAAAAATTCTGCGCGACGTGAAGCCGGACGCTGTTCACATTCAGTCACACCTAATCATGGGGCGAGCGCTCGTGAAGAGCGCAAAGCGACAGGGTCTTCGCGTGTTGGCAACCAACCACATCATGCCTGAAAACCTAATCAAGTATTCGGTGATCATCCCGAGCTTCCTTGAAAAAACGGCGATGAGGCTGGCCTGGGCTGATGCCGGCAGAATTTTGAAAAAGGTTGATTTCGTCACCACTCCAACTCGTCGCGCGGCCGAATTGCTGGAGGCCGCCGCCGGCGTCAAGGATGTCCTCGCGATCAGCTGCGGCATCGATGCCTCAAAGTTTGCAAACACAACCCCAACCTCAAACGCCGAGCCACGCGTCTTGTTCTTGGGCCGTCTCGATTACGAAAAGCACATTCACAACCTGTTGAAGGCTGTGGCCATGCTGCCAAAGTCGCTCAACACTCAGGTTGAGATTGTTGGAGACGGCGGGGAGCGCGAGTACTTGCAGAACCTAGCGGTTGAACTCGGCATCGCGAAGAACGTGAAGTTCCTCGGGCACGTCACCGAGCAGGAGTTGCCGCTGGCTTATGAGCGCGCAACCGTGTTTGCCATGCCTTCCATCGCCGAGCTTCAGAGCATCGCGACCATGGAGGCGATGGCGTCTGGGCGTCCAGTAGTTGCCGCTAATGCAATGGCGCTTCCACACTTGGTTCACGACGGTGACAACGGTTATCTTTTCGAGCCAGACGATGTGGTTGAGTTCAGCGAGAAGCTCAAACTCGTTCTGACTGCTTCGGCAGAAGAACTAGAGCGACTTTCCGAGAACTCGTTGCACCTCATTCAGTCTCACGACATCGAGCGCACGATCAATATTTTTGAGGGCTTGTATAGGGGTGAAGGCTTCGAGTCGGCCACATCGGATGACAACAGTGAGGATTACCTTCGCCCGATCGGAATTCTGAGCCCGACCCTCCATGCACGAGTGCTTGCCTTGCGCGAACGCGCCCAGGCATTGCGCGAAAGCGCCCAGGAGTTCCGTGAGCGCGTTGAAGAGCGCGTTGAAGACGCTCGCGAAGAAGTTCGAGAAACACTGACCGAGTTGCGGGACGAAGCTGTAGAGCGTACAAAGGCGGTTAACACTCGCGTCAAGAAGACTGCAAAGAAGACTGCGAAAAAGGCTCAGGAAGCCGTGAATCGCGCTACAGAGATCTTGAAAGGCGAAGACGACTAGTCTTAGTCAATACCCCAGGTCGACCGCGAATCGATCGAAGGGGGCGTTAGCTCAGCCGGTTAGAGCAGCGGACTCATAATCCGTCGGTCGCGGGTTCAAGTCCCGCACGCCCCACCAGTAGTAATTTATTTGCGCGGGACTTCAAGAAACTCGTCCTCGACGAGTTTCCCCAGCACGCCCCACCACGCAACTTGGAGTTGCTTGCATGTCTGTGATTCAGCTTACGAATTTGGTAAGAGGGATTTTGCGAGTCGAAACAGAAACTACTTTGAGTTCGAAGAGCTCACGCTCGGGCAACGTGAACGGGTTTCCAGACAAAACCACGAATTCCGCTGGCTGTCCTTCGTTGAGTGTGCCGTTTCGCTGGGTATGAGCCAGTTGTTCCACGACGGCCGATGTATAGCTGATCAAAGCCTCGGCTGCTGTCACTGCCTGATGCTTAGTCCAGGAAGGGCCACCGGGTAAAGACCGGTTCACAGCCGTAGCCACGCCAAGAAGCGCATCCGGGCTCGAAACCGGCCAGTCGCTTCCGAAGGCTAGTCGAGTTCCCGCGGTCAGCAAGTCTCGCATTCGATACATCTTGTCGAGACGCTGTCGCCCAACCTGAGGCACGC
>JBDLUM010000032.1:0-5122 GCA_039805305.1 Actinomycetota bacterium | reverse complement strand
TCGGTCAAGGTTATTTTCGAGACCGCCTACCTGAACGACGAATTGATCGTCAAGGCTTGTGAGCTGACCGAGGCTGCAGGTGCCGACTATGTAAAGACCTCAACGGGTTTTGCCACTGAAGGTGCAACGTTGCACAATGTTCAGCTCATGAAGGCAACCGTCGGAGATCGCCTAAAGGTGAAGTCTTCTGGTGGCGTTCGAACCCTTGACCAGCTAATTGATTACATGGATGCAGGCGTGACTCGCTCGGGTTGTTCTGCAACTCAGCAGGTTCTAGAAGAGTTCATCGCTAAGGCTCAGTAAAGCAACATGGCTGTGAACCCAAACGACGTCAGCCGCCCTCACGTATGGCGACCTGCGGTTGATCCGTCCAGCGCTCGGACGCTTTTGCTGCTTCACGGCTCTGGTGCTGATGAGCACGATCTGTTGCCTTTGGGTAAGTTACTAGACCCGAATGCAAACTTGCTTTCGCCGAGAGGGCTAGTTCGTGTAGATGGTGCAAATCGTTTCTTCCTTAGGAATGACGACGGCACATTCGTCGAAGATGACATCGTCAAGAATTCGGCCGAGCTAGCTGAGTTTCTATGGGCCGCTTCGGGCGAGTATGGCTTTGACGCGAATAATGTCTATGCAGTTGGTTTCTCAAACGGGGCAAACGCGGCAGGCGCTCTGCTGTTGTTGCAGCCTGATTCGGTTCAAGGCATCATCGCATTTGGCACGACCAAGTCTTTTGAGCACACGCCATTCAAGAAGGTTCCGAACCTGACTGGCAAACGCGTCTGGATCGCCAATGGCGTTCAGGATCACTATTCACCTGCTGAAAGGACTACGGCCATGATTCAAGAGTTCGAATCTCTCGGAGCCAAGGTCTCACTTCGCATGCAGCCGGGTGGTCACACGATTAGCCCGCAGCACGTTCGCGAAATTGCGGCCGAGCTTTAGCCCACTGCTCCCACAGCTCTCTTAGATCCCAGGCGTTTTCGGCCATTATCGAAACCCCGCGAACTCCGGTCCTTCTAGTTTTTCCTGAGATCAAAAGCAGTCGGTTGTTGAACAGTATGTGACTGCATCTTGCCTGGGCCTCATCGAAGAACGTGCTGTCGCTGCAGCCGGTGCCATCGTCGAGGCTAATGAAAACCACTCTCTTACCTGACCGCATCGGTGGCGTTTGAGTTGCAACGCGAACCCCAGCAATCAACACCTCGGTCTTGTTTCTCAAACCAACCAGTTCGTTAGCGTTCACCACGCCCATGTCTTCGAGCATCGGTCGGTAGAGTTCGATCACGTGCTCGCTGACATCAAGCTTCATGAGGCTAAGTTCGGCCGAGACCTTTTCGGCCATAGTAGGTTCAATGTTTCCGGTCGGCAGTCTTTCTAGAACTTGAAAATCAAGAGTTGGCTGGTTTGCTTTGCTAGCGGGGCGATTCTTGATTGCGTTGAGTTGCCGAACCCTGGCGATGATGTCGCCGCGGGTAACCTCGGGGTCTTCTCCCGCTTCATCTGATCGGCGCTTACCGCCGAAACTGTCGAAGGCGCCGAGCAGGGCAAGCCTTTCGAGAGTTCTTCTAGTTGGCTTAACTCTGAGGTAGAAATCTGCGATGTCCTTGAACGGCTGCTCTTCGATTATTCGAGCCACTTCGTTTTTACTTACGCCCTGAACCTCGGTCAGAGCGAGTCGAATTCCTTCTGGTTCAACCAGGTATTCATCGCTTGATTTGTTAACGTCTAGCGGTAGCACTTTCACCCCGAGACGCCTAGCCTCGGCCATCAGAAGGCGCTTTGGATACATCCCAGGATCGTGAGTGAACAGCCCAGCAAGAAACTCGGTTGGGAAGTGGGTTTTGAGCCAAGCGCTTTGGTAAGTGGGCAGAGCAAACGCTGCCCCGTGAGCCTTGCAGAAGCCGAAGCTGCCGAACCCCTCGAGGATCTCCCAGACTCGTTTTATAACCGGTTCGCTATAGCCGCGCTCTCTAGTTTTTTCATGGAAGAACTTTTTCACCGTAGGGGCAACTCGAGGGTTCTCTAGAGATCGCCTCATCTCATCGGCTTTAGCCAGGGTGCAGCCGGTCATAACGTTCAGAATTCTCAGAACGTGCTCGTGAAAAATCACCACGCCCCAGGTCTCTTTGAGAATTGGAACCAAGTCTTCGTGGATGAAGTCGGCTTTAGCAAAGCCGTGCCGACCATCGAGATACGGCGCAATCATGTTGCCCTTCATCGGCCCAGGTCTAAATAGCGAAATTTGAATGGTGAGGTCATTGAATTCGGTTGGCTGATGTTTGCCGGTTAGTTCGCGCTGACCAGGGCTTTCGATCTGAAAAATCCCCAGGGTATTTGTGGTCCTAATGGTTTTGAAAGTCTCTGGGTCATCTCGAGGGATGTTGTCTAGGTCGAGTTTTTCGCCGCGCACTCTAGAAATCTCACGAACCGCATAAGCCATGGCGCTTTGCATGCGAACGCCGAGAACATCCAGCTTCAGTAACCCCATTGGGTCCATGTCATCTTTATCGAACTGGCTCATCGGCAGCCCAAGGCCGCTGGGCTCAACCGAGGTTCTCTGCAACAGCGTCGAATCGCCAAGGATTACGCCGCAAGGGTGCATTGAGATGTGACGGGGTAGCCGATCTAGCCGCTCGGTGATGTCGACGAGCAGGTTCATCCTGCGATCTTCTTCTACCGCTGTGGCCAAAGCCGAGAGCTCTGGCTTAGTGCCGAGAGCGCCTCGAAAGCTCCTCGCGCTAAAGCGCCACATGTTCTTGGCAATGTCGTCGATTTCTTCGTCTTCGAGACCGAGCGCCATGCCGGAATCTCGCATGGCTCCGCGTCCGCGGTATTTGGACTGCATCGATAGCAGGGTCACTCGATTACTGCCGTAGCGCTTGAAGATTGCCCGATAGATGTCGTGTCGTCTCGCCGACTCTACGTCAATGTCAATATCTGGCAGAGTCGATCGTTCGGTGCTCAGGAAGCGTTCGAACAGCAAGTCGTGCTCAATCGGGTCAACGCCGCTGATGCCCAATAAATAGTTGGTTAGCGAGCCAGCGCCTGAACCTCGAGCCTGACTTCGAATCTTCATGTCGCGAATCATCTGCGCCACATCGGCGACCGTCAAAAAGTATGTCGCGAAACCCAGCTTGTTGATGGTGATTAGTTCTTGACCCAGGCGGTGGTGAACCTGCGACAGTAGAGCGGCATTTGCGCTTCGGTAGTAGTAATCGATGCCTGCATGCGCTTTTTGCCAGAGCACTTCAAACGGGTTGCCGTCGATGCCTAGGGCGCTTTTCTCTGGTGTCTTTGGTTTGCCCCAGGCGCAGTCATTGACTGGGTCTAGTCGGCACCGGTCAGCCAAGCGTTCGGTTGTGTCCAGGAGTTGAACCGCTCGGCTAGCCTCACCGCAGATTTCGATGGCCAGTGCTTGCATCGCTATTGCAGGCTTTAGCCAAGCCTGAGCATTCGGTTGAGGAGTAAATAAGCCAAGCGGTTCCAAATGGCGTGCAGAATCGAGAACATCTGCGGTTAGCGCCTCATCTGGTTCGAGATAGCGCGCGGCGTTGGTGAGAACAGTCGGCACCGAAAGCGAGTCGGCCAAACTAAGCATTCTTTGAGCCTGCTCAGTTGAATAGGCTGTTCCCGGCTCGGTTAGGTGGCTCACGATTTCGACCCCGATAGCGCCAGGTGATTTGAAGATCTCACGCCAAGCTGCCAATAGAGAAGCGGCTAGCTGTTTTGGGCCGGCCAACACAGCCCTGCCAACATCGCTGTCTGGGCCGATCAAAATGGTGCAACCGCCAACTTCTCCAAGTATTTTGGCAAGCTGACTGCGTTTGATCCCGATTTGGTTCTCTTTGCTCAGTTGCCCAGACTTTGCTCGTGACGCATGCGCCACCGAGACTATCTCGCATAACTTTGCCCACCCGACTCCATGATCGTGGCCGTGGGAAAGGATCGCACTTCGGGCTAGGAGAGCACCGTCTTCGTCGAGAATCGCTAAATCGACGCCGACGATAGGGGAGATGCCCAACTGGAGACAGGCTCCGATGTGTTTCACCGAACCATAGAGTCCGTCGCGGTCGGTTATTGCGAGCGCGTTCGAGCCAGCCGCCGCAACCGCCTCGGCCATTGTTTCAGGCCTGGTGACCCCGTAGTGACCCGAGAATGCCGAAGCTACGTGCAGGTGGGTGAATCCATTCACGATGCCTCCTCCAGGCTTCTAGTCGTAGACCTTGACCAATCGCCAGATCGCCTTTTCACCATCTGTGCTGGCTGCTGTGTTCAGAATTTCAAACTGAGTTTTCTGATCAGGGTCTTCTGCTTTGGAGGCAACCATGCGCCAAACCTCTACCTCAAGAACGCCCGCCCCCACGCCTCGTTGAACTCGCGCAGCCTCTAGCCACCAGTCGCGGCGGGCAAACCAGCGAATCGGTTTAGTTCGAACTCGATAGGTGGAATTACGCCAAAGAAACCCAACCGGTTCGCCGGTTCGGTTTATTGAAACTGAAACGTTTTCGTCCATTCGCCGCATTTGCCATCCTCTCGTATTATTCGAACATATGTTCGAACGTTAAGAGTGTAGGAAAAGGGTCAGACATTCAAATTTTGAGGCGGTAGTCTGCAGCCTCGGGCGTGTCTAAATGCTGCGAATTAGTTCAGCGGAGTTGTTTCGAACTTGGCCGACTTCAGCACCAACCTTGTAGAACTCGGCCTCAGCTGCGACTAGGTCTGAGTCAATGGCGATCGCATCGAGCAGGTCTTGGTCTCCTTCGATGTGTGGGTCAAGCCAAGCTTCGAAGGTGTCTGGTGAAAGCAGAACAGGGTTGCGATCATGGATGTGGCCCAGCTCAGGACATGAAGACTTGGTTAAAGTCGTCGCAGAGAGCAACCAGCGAGACGGATCCTTCGCATCCTTGGTTGGGTCTGCCCACCACTCATAAAGACCAGCTAGGGCAAACATCCCATCCGTGCCCGCATTGATGTAGAAAGGTTGCTTCGTTCCGTCAGCCATAACATGCCATTCGTAATAGCCGGAGGCCGGGATCACGCAGCGTCGTCGAATCACCGAATCCTTGAATGAAGGTTTTTCGAGGAGGCTCTCGATGCGTCCGTTGATTAGTGGCGCACCCTC
>JBDLUM010000031.1:0-3970 GCA_039805305.1 Actinomycetota bacterium | reverse complement strand
TGTCTGTCGACTGGGTTCGCTACTACTCGCTTGACGGCGTCGGAAAGGTCACCAGGTACTAAACCATGAAGATCAGAACTTTAGTAACCGCTGGCCTAATGGCTGGCCTCATCCTTGCCGGAAGTCAGCCGGTTGGCGCCGCTGCGCCTGCGAAGAAGCTGCTTTGGGCTCAAGAGTTCAACGAGGCCGAGGGCACCGCACCGAACTCAAAATTCTTCAAGTATGACCTTGGCGGCGGCGGCTGGGGCAACAAAGAAATGCAGTGGTACACCGAAGATGCGGTCAAGACCAACGGTCAGGGCCAGCTAGTAATCACCGCAACCAAGATTCCAAAGGTCGGCGAGGATGAGCTACCTTATAACTGCTTCGGCGACTGCGAGTATTACAGTGGCCGCATCCTGACCCAGGGCAAAGTGCGTTTCAAGTATGGCCGCATGGAAGCACGAATTCAGATGCCTGCAGGCGATGGCGTTTGGCCAGCATTCTGGATGCTCGGCAGCAACATTGTTGCCAAGAGCTGGCCTGCCTCTGGCGAGATCGACATCGTTGAACTTCGCGGTCGCGAACCAAACCGCTTGATTGCCAGCGCACACGGCCCGGGCTATTCGGGTGCTGCCTCAAAGTCGGGCATCAAGTTGTTGCCGACTTCACTTGCCGACGGCTACCACGTCTATGCAATCGAGTGGAACGTCAACAAGATCAGCTGGTTCCTCGATGGCAAGCTTGTGCACACCCTCACCCCGGCTTCGGTCAAGCCTCACAGCTATGTCTTCAACCAAGACTTCTTTGTGATTCTGAACGTTGCCATGGGGGGCGACTTCGATGGCGGTCTTCTAGACACGTCTATCGAGAAGGCCGAAATGAAGGTCGACTACCTGCGTTACTACGCGATCAAGGGAATCGGAAAAGTAACCAATAAATGATCAAAAGCCAGGTATGGCTGGTCGGCTTAATTGCTGTGGCCTCCGTTGCGTTCGGCGCAGCCTCTAGCGGCGCTGCACCCAAAAAGGCCGCGACCGGGCATACCTGCACGATTATTGGAACCGAAAAATCCGAGACCCTTCGAGGCACCGCAAAGGCCGATGTTATTTGCGGCTTCGGCGGCAACGATGTGCTTTATGGCTTCGGCGGCAACGACATCTTGGATGGCGGAGCAGGCAATGACCGCTTGTATGGCGGCGACGGCAACGACTCGCTGGCCGGAGGGTCGGGCGTTGACACAATCGATGGCGGAGTAGGCGCGAACGTTGCGAAGAAGGATGCCGGAGATCGCGTTTCGCGAAGCAAGCTAGTTGTGAAGCTGCCGGTGGCCAAGCCGGTTGCTGCTCCAGCGGTCAGCCCAACCAGCTCCAGCGGCTCGACACCGTCACCAACCTCGAGTTCGACCGCATCGCCGACACCGTCGGCCAGCCCAACCGCTAGCCCATCTGGCTCACCATCGGCTAGCCCGAGTGCAAGCCCAACCTCGAGCCCGGGTGCAACGCCGTCAGCTTCACCAACTCCGAGCGCGACACCGAGTTCAACACCGACCCCAAGCTCAACTCCGACGGCAACCGTCATCCGGGTTGATTTTGAAGGACCGTCGAGCGCATTAACTTTGGTTGGATTCAATGGAGACGCTCCTGCGCTTGCGACGGCTCCTGCGCCGAGCCCACTCGGGTCTTCGAATGCGCTTCGCATCACGCGCGATTCAAGTGCTGGCTACGCAGGCTCGGTCTTTTACACCGGCTCTCAGAGTTTGGTCAGTGCGAACTCGCTGGTCGTGACTCTGGAGCTCTACGCGCCGGCGGCAAACCAGGCAGTTCTTCTGAAACTCGAGAATCCGTCAAACGCTAATGATGCTGTTGAGACTCTTGCCACGACCACGCAGGCCGGTTGGCAAACCATGACCTTCAACTTCGCCAGCAACCGAAGCGGCACCCCTGCGTTCTCATCGGCGAGCAGCTACCGCAAGGCGGTCATCTTCTACGGTTTCGGTTTGCCGACTGGCGCACTGACGGCATACGTAGACAACGTGGTCTTCCAGCCGGAGACCTCGAGCACTCCTGCACCAACTCCTGCACCGAGCGCATACACGCGTGGCGCTCTGCTCTGGTCAGACGAATTCAATAGCGCAGCCGGTGCACTCGATTCGAGCAAGTGGACCTCGCGCTACTGCGGCCAGTCTGCGGCTAATGGTGGCGGCTCGTGCCACAACAACGAGCAGCAGGCCTACCTGCCAAGCGCTAATGCCTTGGATGGCACCGGCAACGCGGTCATCTCAACCGAGAAGCTGTCCACCCCAATTACCAACGGTCAATGCCTCGCCTGGTCTGGCTCTTGCTCATTCACAAGCGGCCGCTTTGACACCCAGGGCAAGGTTTCTTTCCAATACGGCTTGATCGAAGCACGAGTTCAAAACCCGGTTGGTGGCGCTAACTGGCCTGCATTCTGGATGCTCGGCACCGACATCACCTCGGTCGGTTGGCCATCGTCGGGCGAGATCGACATCATGGAAGGCAAGTCATCCTCGCTGGTTGCCGGCGCAATCCACTGGTCGAATGGCGGCAACGACGCCTACGCCTACGCTAACTATTCGGCCTCCAGCTTCACGAACGACTACCACGTGTACTCGGTTTACTGGCTAGAGAACTACATCGCCCTATACGTTGACGGCAACAAGATTCTGGAGCGCACCAACACGACCTTGGATCAGCCTGGAGCCTGGGCGTTCAACCACCCGTTCTTCATCATCTTCAACAACGCCATTAGCCCAGCTGGCGGTTTCAGCGATGCCTATAACGGTTGGTCGAGCTCACAGATGAAGATCGACTATGTGCGCCACTACCAACTCAACGGTGTTGGTTCGGTGGGCAACTAGCCCTCTGTTACTTTGCTGCTGGCTTTCGCAGCGAGAACCAAAGAGCAATCAAGCACAGTGGCCACAGGATATAGCTTCCGATCTCCCCCGGCGGCGCTGAAGCAACCTCGATCGGTTTCATGAGACCAATCAGGATGCGGCCGCCCCAGTCGAGTGTTTGCACCAGCAGAGCGAACGGCAATAGGTTTCGAGCAAAGATAATCACGCCCCACATCATCACCGAAAGCAGCAGCTGGGTGTAACCCCACTGTGCAAACATTGCGATGAGGTTGTTTCCACCGGCAACGGAGACATCCAACCCTGCGATGCTGTTGGCGCCGCCATCAGGCAAGAAGATGTGGGCGAGACTGCGAAGCGTGGTGATGGCGGTGAGGACGATCAGAAAGATCAGTGAGAATTTGCGCATACCTCTGAAGTTAACCAGCTAGCCATCAAAAGACAATGGGCATTCGGACAATTGTGAATTGTCCGCTCGGCCTCGGGTTTAGATTCTGCGATTCGCCTGATTCCAGGCAAGGGTAAGGTTTGGGATCAACAGGGTTGCACCCATTACAAGCCAGATGATGGCACTGACTTGACCGAAGGTCAGGCTGAACTCGTAGCGCTCGACCGAGCCCGACGTGACCGCATCCGTGCTGATCACGAGAATCATCATGCCGACGGCTAGAGCGCTGACCAGCGAACCAAGGTTTCGGTAGGCGTCAAGGTAGGTGCGGTCACGCTGGCGAACCTGGAACTCGTCGAGGGCCGCATCCGGGGCATCCGCCACGAGACGGAGCGAGAGACGCAGCAACCACCAGATGGTGAACACCGACAGAACGCCTAGGACGCCAGTCCCAATAAAGAGTGAATCTTCGAACCAGTAGAGCAGTGCAGCACCGACCAGCGATATAGCGCCGAGAACAACCAGCAGACGCTTTGCAACCGGGGTGCGAAGACGATCGAACTTGGTGTCGACCATTAGCTCTTGGACCTTATCCAAGCCACGTTCTTGTGAAGACTTCTTCTCTGCCATCTCTAGTTCTCCTCTAACCAAAAAATTTCTTCAACACTCGCTTCGAGTGCGGTTGCGATTTGCAGGGCCAGCACCAGCGATGGCGAGTATTCGCC
>JBDLUM010000030.1:0-2854 GCA_039805305.1 Actinomycetota bacterium | reverse complement strand
GTGAAACCTTATGCAGCCGACATCCGCTTCAATTTCGCATCGCCACTCAGCGCGGCAATCTCGCTTGGTCTTGGCATCGGAGTCGTGGCTGCACTCGAGGCGGCGCTGTTGGCCTGGGTGGCTAGTGGCGGCATCGGCCCAGAGCGTTTGGCCGAGTTTGGTGTGAACCCGTGGATGCTCGCGCTGGTGGTCTTCGTCGAGGTAGCTCCCGTGTCGTTCTTGGCCGCGTTCTACAGCGCTCGCCCCGACAAGGCAGCCCCGATTCCCGAACACCTCAAGCGATAAACTAGAGCGGTGCTGTCGGTCGTCGTTCTAATTTCTGGGTCAGGTTCTAACCTGCGTGCCCTGCTCGACGCCGCCGCAAACCCGCTCTACCCGGCCCGCATTCTTGCGGTTGGAGCAGACAACCCGGCTGCAGGTCTAGAGCACGCCGAATTGCACGGAGTGCCAACCTTTGTTGTCGAACCAGGCCGTTTTGCCACTCGCGAAGCATGGGCCGACGCCCTTCTAGCCAACATTAAGCACTTCGACCCAGACCTAGTTGTCTTGGCTGGTTTCATGAAGATTCTGCCGCCGAGCTTTGTTGCCGCGCTGAGCCCAAACCTAATCAACACTCACCCTTCGCTGTTGCCAGAGTTCAAGGGAGCGCACGCAGTTCGCGACGCCCTTGCCGCAGGCGCAACTCGCACCGGGGTGACCATTCACGTTGTCGACGAGGGTGTCGACACCGGGCCTCACCTGGCACAGGCCGAGGTTCAGATTCACCCAGGCGAAACCGAAGCCGCCCTGCACGAGCGCATCAAAGTTGTTGAGCGCGAACTGCTGGTCGACCTGGTCAAACAATTCGCCGAGGCGAAGGCTCAACAACCCGCTTGAGTCTCAGCAGCGAACATCGCTGAGACGTCTAAAACCGAAAGGCTGCTCGTGGCATCTGCCGACCGCAACCCAACCGAATACCGTCACCGCGACCGCGTAACCATCAAGCGCGCACTTATCTCGGTTAGCGACAAGTCCGGCCTAGTCGAGCTAGCTGCAGCGCTAGACGCCGCCGGTGTAGACATTGTTTCAACCGGCTCAACCGCCAAGACCATTGCCGAAGCCGGCTTCAGGGTAACCGAGGTTTCGCAGGTGACCGGGTTCGCCGAAGCGCTCGACGGCCGCGTCAAAACCCTGCACCCAAAGATTCACGGCGGTCTACTCGCCGACCTTCGCCTCGTCGATCACGAAAACCAGCTGAACGAACTCGGCATCGAACCGTTCGAACTTGTCGTTGTGAACCTCTACCCGTTTGTGCAAACCGTGGCCTCTGGCGCGAAGGGCGACACAGTGGTCGAGCAAATCGACATCGGTGGGCCTGCGATGGTGCGAGCATCCGCCAAGAATCACGCCAACGTTGCCATCGTGGTTGACCCGTCGAAGTACAGCGAGATCATCACGGCAATCGCCGCTGGAGGCACAAGCCTGGCTCAGCGTCGCGAGCTAGCCGCCCACGCCTTCGCCCACACCGCGCGCTATGACGCAGCGGTCGCCGAGTGGTTCGCGGGCGAGATCGAGAGCCAGTGGCGCAAAGACGCCGGCCAGTCCCAGAACAACGAGAGCAAGAACCCTGGCTTTGCCAGCACCTTTGAGCTTCAGGCCGAGCTGGCCAACACCCTGCGCTACGGCGAAAACTCGCACCAGGCCGCGGCGCTTTACCGCAACACCTCGGCCGAGGCTACCGCCGGCATCGCGCAGGCTCGCCTGCTCGGCGGCAAAGAAATGTCTTACAACAACTACGTCGACGCCGATGCGGCCCTTCGCGCAGCCTTCGACCACACCGAGCCTGCCGTCGCCATCATCAAGCACGCCAACCCGTGCGGCGTTGCAATCGGTGACGCAAATGCGCCCGACCCAATCGCGGATGCTCACGCAAAGGCCCACGTTTGCGACTCGGTCTCTGCGTTCGGAGGTGTGATTGCCGCGAACCGCACCGTTACCAAGACCATGGCCCAACAGGTCGCCAGCATCTTCACCGAGGTAATCATCGCCCCGGGTTACGACTTCGAAGCGCTCGAGATTCTCACCGCCAAGGCCAACCTGCGCATTCTGCTTTTGCCGCCAAACTACGGTCGCGATGCCCTCGAGATTCGCCAAATTTCTGGTGGCTTGCTTGTTCAAGAGCCAGACACCTTCGAAGCGCTAAACCCAAGCAACTGGACTCTCGTCTCGGGCACCAAGGCAGACCCTGCCACCTACCAAGACCTTGTGTTCGCCTGGCGTGCCTGCCGTGCGGTCAAGTCGAACGCCATCTTGCTAGCCAAAGAGGGTGCCTCGGTCGGTATCGGTATGGGTCAGGTCAACCGAGTTGACTCGTGCAAGCTCGCCGTCGAGCGCGCTAGCGGTCGAGCCAATGGTGCGGTCGCTGCATCCGACGCATTCTTTCCGTTCAAAGACGGCGTCGAAGTGTTGCTTGAAGCGGGCGTAAAGGCCATAGTTCAACCGGGCGGCTCGAAGCGTGACGAAGAAGTGATCGAGGCAGCCAAGGCAGCCGGAGTCACGATGTATTTCACCAACGAGCGTCATTTCTATCACTAGGCTTTAAACCAATCCAAAGAAAATCCCAAAAGGAGAAAATCATGTCGCGTCACGGAAAAGTTTCGGTTATCGGATCGGGCTTCTATGGCACAACCACCGCCCAGCGTCTAGCCGAATACGACATCTTTGACACTGTCGTGCTCACCGACATTCTCGATGGCAAGCCTCAGGGTGTTGCTCTAGACATCAACCAGAGCCGCTCAATCGAAGGCTTCGAGACCGAAGTTGTTGGCGCTACCACCCTGCCAGATGGCTCGGGCTATGAGGCAATCGCCGACAG
>JBDLUM010000029.1:0-3317 GCA_039805305.1 Actinomycetota bacterium | reverse complement strand
TCTTGTTCGGCCTCGTGCTCTATGGCCTCGGGTCGATCATCCAAGAATCGGCATTCATCAACTACTACGCCATGCTCAAGCAGGTTTCAAACGTGAGCAACATCGGCAAGATCAGCGGTTTTGCCTGGGGCTTGGGTTACCTCGGTGGAATCATCCTCTTGATGTTCTCGCTTGTCGCATTCGTTTTGCCAGACGTGCCTTGGTTCGGTGTGCCCACCACTGACTCGCTCAACATTCGCTCAATCTTCTTGTTCAGCGCGGTGTGGACTCTGGTCTTCTCGATTCCGCTGATGCTTTTTGTGCCAGAAATTGCAAAGCGCACGGGCGCACCAAAAGAGAGCATCGCTCAGTCTTATGCCAACACGGTGCGCGACCTCAGCGTGCTTCGTCGCCAGGCTCCAGAGACTTTCAAGTTCTTGATCTCGAGCGCTATCTACCGCGATGGTCTAGCCGGCGTGTTCACCTTTGGCGCAGTGCTCGGCACGCTGGCCTTCGGGTTCGACCAAACATCGATCATCTTCTTCGGCATCGCTGCGAACGTGGTTTCTGGCCTCGGCGCAGTTATCGGTGGCATCTTGGATGACCGCATCGGCAGCCGCGCGGTGATTCTTGGTTCGCTCGTCGGTCTGATTATTTCGGGCTCGGCCGTGTTCATCTTCGCCGACCAAGGCCCAATCACCTACTGGATCTTCGGCCTGGCTCTTTGCCTCTTCGTTGGCCCAGCTCAAGCCTCGAGCCGCACGTTCGTATCGCGCTTCACGCCTGCCGGCCGCGAAGGCGAGGTGTTTGGTCTCTACCAACTCACCGGTCGCGCAATCTCGTTCTTGTCTGGCACGTTATGGGCTCTCAGCATCATGGCTGCCGAGGCGGCTGGCGTGAAGGGCAACACCACGGTTTATGGCATCTGGGGTTTGATCGCGATCATCGCGGTTGGCTTCGTGTTGCTCACCCGCGTGCACCCGCGCCCTAGCGTTATCGACTAGCCGAGCTTTAGCGCGCGCAGGCACACCACAACCCGCGCCACTGCTCGATTTGCGTAGTTCTACTTTTTGTAGAACAATAGCCGTATGAAGAAACTTATCATCGCAACCGCAATCGCTTTCAGCGCCTTCAGCACCGTAGCCCTAACCGGCTGCGCCGAAACCACCCACAACTCGAGCGAGCACTCGCACGAGTTGACCATTGAGAACGCTTGGGTTCGAGCATCCGAGTATTCAGACCACGAAGGTGGCATGACCGGTGTGTTCGCAACCATCAGCAACGGCTCTGACCACGACGTCATCTTGACCGGCGGCTCAACCGACATCGCCATGATGGTGCAGACCCACGAGGTAGTCGACGGCATGATGCAAGAGACCGAGAACGGAATCACCATTCCGGCCGGTGGCAGCGTGACCCTAGAGCCAGGCGGCCTGCACGTAATGCTGATGAACCTCAAGAAGCCAATCGTCTCGGGCGACAAGGTGAACTTCACCTTCGCTTTCGATGACGGTAGCGAGCAGGCGTTTGAGCTAACCGCAAAGGTGAGCGACGGCGGCGACGAGGAATACCACGACCACTAAATGATCAGCAGACGCAAGTTTCTAGGAACCGGAACAGCAGCCGCGGTTAGCGGCGCGGCCGGGCTCGCCGTGGGTGCAACCTCGGCGAGCGCCCTGGCAAACACTGCAGCCGAGACCAAACTCGCCGACACGGTTGCCCACTCGGTGGGTCGGGCGAAGGTGCCGGCACTCGGGCTACACCAAGCCGGCGTCGAACTAGAACTTCAGTCGCACACCCGCTTCATCGCGCTAGACATTTTGCCCGAAACCGACCGCCGAGCGATGGTGCGCTACATGCAGCTCATCGCCGATGACATTGCACGTCTGGCCAACGGAGAACCGGTGCTGGCAGACCCCCAACCGCAGCTGGCCCAGTTCGCCGCCCGCCTAACCGTTACCGTGGGGTTCGGGCCTAGCCTGTTCGCCAAACTCGGTCTCGAAGCATCGATGCCAAAAGGCTTTGCCCCTCTGCCTGCATTCGACATCGACCGACTAGACCCAAACCTTTGCGACGGCGACCTGCTGCTTCAGCTCAGCTGCGACGACCTGCCGATGCTCAACCACGCAGCGCGCAGCCTCATTCGCGACTCGACCAGTTTTGCCACGGTGCGCTGGAGCCAAGATGGTTTCGCCAACGCCCAGGGCGTGGTGGGCAAGGGCGTGCGGCAACGCAACATGATGGGCCAGGTCGATGGCACCGACAACCCCGAGCTCGGCTCTGAAGACTTTGCCAATGTGGTGTGGATGCGCGACGCGCAGCCTTGGGCCAATGGCGGCACCCAGCTGGTGTTGCGCCGCATTCGCATGGAACTCGGCACCTGGGACACCCTGGGCACCGAACAAAAAGAGCAGATCATCGGCCGCAAGCTATCTAACGGAGCTCCGATCGGCGGCACCAACGAAACCGACGTGCCAGACTTCGGTGCGCGAAACGAAGCCGGCCTGCACGTGATTCCCGATTTCGCCCACATTCGAAACGCCGCCGCTCGCGACATGAAAGAGCGATTCTTCAGACGCCCGTTCAACTACGTCGACGGTACCACCGGCGAAACCGGCCTACTCTGGACCGCCTACAGCGCCAACCTCACCGAGCAATACCTGCCGGTGCAAAAGCGACTTGCCGGCGGCGACCTGCTCAACAAGTGGACCACCCCGGTTGGCTCGGCAGTTTTTGTGATTCCCGCCGGCTTCGACCTCGACTCTTACCCCGGCCGCGGCCTGTTCTAAGACAATAGAGACATCATGAAAAGATCGCGAAACCAAGGTGAACTAGAGCAGCAGGTGCTCGAGGTGCTTTGGTCGGCCGAAGGCCCCCAAACTTCGACACAAATCTTGGATGCCCTGACCGCCCAAACCCAACAAAACGGGTCGGGCGAACTCGCGCTCACCACGGTGCTCACCGTGCTCACTCGCCTAGCCGACAAAGGCTTGGTCGAGAAAACCCAACCGGCCACCGGTCGCGGTTTGCTTTTCGCCCCAACGACAACCCGCGAGCGCCACACCGCCACCCAGCTGCTCGACCTTCTCGAACGCACCGGCGACCCTCGTCTTGCCCTCTCGCACTTTGCCAAAGGGCTGTCGGCCGAGGCGGCCGCCGAGCTCAAAAAACTGCTCGACTAAACTCACCCTCGTGTCAAACCTGCTTGTTGCGATTCCGCTGCTCATCGAGTGGGTTCTAGTTGTCACCATCGCCACGCCGTTCGCCCTGGTGAACAATCGCTTCGTCTACGCGCATCCGCGTTTTGGCCTAACCCTGTGGTTCACGGCATTCACCAC
>JBDLUM010000028.1:0-103481 GCA_039805305.1 Actinomycetota bacterium | reverse complement strand
TCACACCACCGCCGGTCGCCAAGCCAACCCGACCTAAGCGCGAATTGCCGAAGCTGTCGCCACAACAAACACTGCTTGCCGTGGCCGGTGCTCTAATCGTCATCGCT
This sequence comes from Actinomycetota bacterium, assembly GCA_039805305.1. GTDB lineage: Bacteria > Actinomycetota > Actinomycetes > Actinomycetales > Microbacteriaceae > Rhodoluna. The sequence goes on along the minus strand of JBDLUM010000028.1, from coordinate 103,374 downwards.
CTGACTATCTTCTTAGGCACCTCATTTGCCTACCTAGGCACAGCCGGCCAGGCAGCCGTCATCGCAGCACTGGTTGCCGCGAGCGCATTCGGTTCGATCAAGTCGAAGAAATACTTCACAATCATTTCGAACTTCTTGGCCATGCTCTCTTCTCTGTTCTTGGGCGCGGGCCTCTGGGCTGCCTCAAGCCTCGGTTTATTGCCTAAGGCATGGGCTGATCCGATACAGAGCCCCTACGTGCCCGCGGTTATCTTGGCCGTTGGCGCTTACAGCTTCTTTATGGGTAAGCGTTTTGGAATCTTCGGCTTCTCCGCATTGGTTGCGCCAGCCGTTGCCACCGCGTCTCTGATTTTCTCGTCAACCTATTTGGCCGGGCTGCTAGGTAACGGTTCTCCGTTGCGTTCGCTTGCTGCGATTGCGATGCTTTCGGTCAGCCTCGGCATGTTCGCCACAATCGCAATCGGTCGTCAAACACTCTCGACTCGTCTGGCTGCTGCGGCTGCCGCTAAGAACGGTTCGAAGTCAAAGTCAAAGAAAACTCCTGATGACGAATCAGCCGAAGCCAGCTACCAGAAAGATTTGGCCGAGCGCGAGATTAACGCCCTTACTGTTATTTACCGAGCATCCGTGGTTGGCCTTTTGGCTTACCTTGCAGTGCAAACTATTGGGCTACTCGCCCCACTGCTGCAGGCTGCATTCCGGTCGGCTCTTCCTATTTATTTCACCCCAGAGCCAACTTCGGTTCTCTCACTAGGCCTACTCTGGTTGCTAGCTGCCCTCTTTATCGAACGAAGCGGCGCTAGGTTCACGGCCGCTGGAACCGTCAAGACATCGGTCAAACGTTTGGCTTGGAATGCCGGTTTCACATACACGGCAGTATCTCTGGCCGTTCTAACCTCAACGCTTCAACCCGGCGCTGTGGGTGGCGTGATTCAAGAAACTTCGATCTTCATGTTGCTCTTGAACGCGCTAATCGGTGCCGCCTTCTTGTTCTCTGTTCCAAAGCGCGTTGCTGAAGAAATGCCTCAGTCTGTAATTGCTTCACAGGTTGCCGCATACGTGAACTGGGCCTTCTTCGGCTTGCTAACCCCAGTTGATGTCAACTTCAACCTTTACGCATCGATCTGGCTTGGTGTCATAGCGGCATCGCTTGTCGCTAAGTCTCTAGTGGCGAAAGCTAAAGTCTTGGCTTGGGTCGGATTGGGCGTTGGCTCAGCATCCACGCTTCTGCTCATCTCTAGCTCGAACATCGACACTTCGGCGAATGCAGGGCCGTCGGTCTTCGCGCTCATCGTGCTGTCTCTGGCTCTCGCCCTTGCTTGGCGAGTTGTGGTCGAGAAGTCTTTGAAAAGAAGCGAAGCCAAAGGCACTTCGGTAGTTGGTTGGGTCTACTTTGGTGTCAACGTTCTAGTAACCGCGTCATCGATTTCACTTTGGGTTCGACACTTTACCGAGGCGGGACAAACCAACAACTTGGCATCGTGGCCAGTTCTTGCGCTGTTCGCGGTTCTCAGTGCAGGCTTTGCATGGTTGGCCACGGCTAAATCTTCGAGATTGGTCGAACTACCTTCACCGAGCCTGGTTGCAGTTTCAACCACCTTCGCGCTCGCTGGTTACGGGCTGATGCTCTTGAGCCCGGTCGAAGGAACTCAAAACCTCTCATGGGCCATCTACTCACTAGCCGTGTTTGGTTCGGTTGCTCTCTATGCGCTTCGCGCCAAGTCAGATGCGGCGAAGTCGGTCGCTCTAGCACCGGCATTCCTCGCAACCAACTTCTTTGCGCTACAGCTAGTCGATTTGAGCGAGCCGATCGCATTGATCTCACCGCTCTACTTCTTCGGTCTTGCAGCTCTCTTCACGATTGTGCTCAAGCGCTTCACCAAACCTCAAGGCACAGCGTTCACCATCAGCGCCTTGGTTCTATTCGTCTTGACCTTCGTCGAATACTGGGTCACCAAGCTTGATAAAACCCAAGCATGGATGCTCGACGCCGACGCCCTACTCAACAATGCAGCCTGGGCAACCCTGGTCTTCGTGGTGATCGCTGCGGTTTCGCTGATCACTTACCTCAAAAGAGGGTTCACCGAAGACAAGTTCTGGTCAATCTACCTGCGCGTTACCGGAAGCTTCACCCTGATTGCAGCCCTTCAGGTGGCAGCCAGCGTTACCGAGACCATGGTTTCGGTGTGGCTCGTTTCAGCCGTGTTGTTCGTGGCTGTGGTGCTTACTGGTTTGGTCGGTTCGCAACTGCGCAGCCGTGGCTGGTTGGCGGCTCTGCTAGCGTCGGCTCTCTCGTTCGTGCTGAGCCTTCAAGCCGCCGCTATTGGTCTATTCGCACCAGTTGCCGGTGGACTATTCGATGTCTGGGTAGGTCTGTTGGTGCCAGTATCACTGGCGGTTGCATGGCTGATTTACACAGCAGTAGTCACCTTCAGCTCAAAGCGCGAGGTTACCTTCGGTTGGTTTGGTCTTCCGGTGGCAACCTTGGCTGCCGCCTTGCTCGCCTACCTAACCGCTCCGTTGTTGAGCCTCTATCGCACCGATGCGCTGCCTAGCATCGACTCGGCTAACCCTTGGCCTCTGGTCTTTGGTTTTGTCGGGCTCGCGGTTGCCTACGGCTTCATTCGCCTTCGAGTTCGTGAAAACGCGGATGCCGGCCTATCGCTTCTCGCCTCGTCGTTCGTTGCACTTGCCCTGAGCATCATCGGCTTGGCCGCATACGACCGAACGGCCCCAGGGTTTGAGTTTGCACTCGCAGCACTGCTTGCTGCGAATGCCCTCATGCACTTCGCCGCTTCGTTCATCGCCAAAGAGGCCAAGACCGCTCTCTACGGTTTCATTCTCGGAGTGGGAGCATCCTGGGTTGCGCTGGCCGAACTCGTGCAGCAGTTCAACCTGTCGTTCGTGCAGAGTTTTGCGTTCGCATCCACGTTGCTATTCGTGGTCACCACGATTCTGTTCACGCGCTCTAACGAGAAGCCTTCGATGGAAACCTGGTCGCTGGCTCTTCCGGTGACCTCGGCAATCGGCTACTTTGTTGCCCTGCTGTTCATCGACGTGTACTCATTGGTCGACCAGCCAACCTTCTGGATTGAACTCATTGTTGCCGCCCTCGTGGGTTCTGCCTACCTCATGCTCTCGCGCACCAAGGTGTTGGGTGAAACTCGTCAGGCAAAAGCTGCGCTGATTGTCTCGGCAGCTATTTCTTGGGTGTTTGCCGTTTGGCAGTCGACTCTCGATAGCTCAACTCGAGACATCCGCTTTGGTATCGTCACCGCTGTAATCGGCGTTACCTTGCTGGCCTACACGCTGCTCGAGCGCAAGTTGGTCACGGTATTGGTTGGCGCATTGGCGCTAGCGCTTTCGGCCTACTCATTTGCTGAAGTGCTGGTTCGTCAAATTGGCGGGTACGACGCTCCTGAAATCCACGCCACGCTGATTGCCATCACCCTCGCCATCTCGGTGCAGGTGGCAAACCGCGCCGGGCTTGTGGCCGAGAGTCTGAAGTCGCTGCTATCGCTTGGTTTGCCACTGTTGGCAGTGGGGCTGCCATCGACGGTTTACAACTGGGGCGCGGTCGTGCAGAACTTCTCAGAGCAGTCTTCGACCGATATCACCAGAACACTCGTTCTGGTGATCGGTGGTGCCGTGCTTCTGACTCTCGGTTTGCGATTTGGCAACCTTGGTCTCACCGTTGCGGGTAGCGTGCCGCTTGCCCTAACGCTGCTACCGAGCATCTGGTTCAGAATCGGGGAGTACTTCGAGGGCAAGGTCGAAACCGAAATGAAGGCGCTGTTCATCGGTGGTCTGCTATTCGGCATCGGCTACGGTCTGGTTGCTGCATTCAAACTCAAGCTCAATTCGTCGCTCTACATCGGTCTGCCGATCTTGGTTGCCATGTCCCCGGCACTCGCCAACACCTTCGGTGCGCTAAACCAGGCCACGCTAACGGCCGAGGATTGGTATCGCTTTGCCATTGTTCTCGGCGGTTCTCTGGTGTTCTTGATTCTGGGAGCCCTTCGTCGCCTCGCCGGCTTCTTTGCACCAGGTGCAATCGGTGTTCTTATCGCGGCTGTGCCTTATGCCTGGAAGCCGCTATCTGAGCAAACCTGGTCGGTTTGGGTAGTGCTCATCATCGTCGCCGGCCTGTTGGTTTGGATGGCGATCAAGCTCGAGCAATTCAAGAAAAACGCCAAATCTACGAGCGTTTGGCTCAAAGAACTGCGCTAGCCCCCATGTGCTAGCCGCAGCAATCGGGTGACCAGATCCCCTCGGGTCACCCGATTTGCCGTTAATCCCTAACCAGCGAATCCACCCGAGGGCTTTAGTCTTGGCTTGGTCGAACTACAAGAAACGAGGGATGATGCCGACGCAGATTCGCCTCGAACAACTCGGGCCAGAGGTCATCGAGCCTTATCTCGAGATGCTGGCCGACCCCGAAGGCAGACGTCTCACCGCGACCACGGCTCGGTTCGATAGGCCTCAGATTTTCGAGTGGCTCAGCACCCGTGCATCCGTGCCCAACCGTCGCGACTGGGCCATCAAGAACGACGACACCGGCGAATTTTTGGGCGAGGTCGTGCTCAACGAATTCAACGACGCCAAGAACTCGATTAACCTGCGCATCGCGCTGCGTGGCCCGCAAGTCTATGGCCAAGGCATCGGCACCCAGGCGGTGTGTCTCGCCCTCGAGTATGCCTTTGACGAGCTGATGGTCGAAAAGGTAACGCTCGAGGTTCTGGTCGACAACATTCGAGCCCAGCGCGCCTACGAGAAAAACGGTTTCGTGCCAAAGACGCAGTTCAGCGAAAAGTCGCTGCGCTACCAACGCATGGTTTGCACCAAGCCCGATTATGTCGAGGCCCGAGCGCTCGCTCTGATGAAACAGCACTTGGATGTCTCACGCTGGGTATTCGGCTGGGATAACGCGAAGCGTCGCGCGGGTTTATGCAACTACACCGAGAGCAAGATTTCGATTTCGAAGTATTTGGTGATGGCGCACTCGGTCGACGAAAGTCTTCAAGTTGTGCTTCACGAAATCGCACACGCACTTAGTGGCAAGAAAGAGGGCCACGGCAAAAAGTGGCTCGCGACGGCTAAGTCAATTGGCTATCGCGCCGAGCGATTCACTGGCACCGAGATCGCCCGCGAGGTTGCACCATGGCGCGGCCAGTGCCCGGTTGGTCACGAGCACTACCGCTATCGCAAGCCAACGCGGCCGCTGTCATGCGGGGTTTGCTCAAGAAGCTTTACAGCGGCGAACCTAATCACCTGGATGCACGTTTAGAGAAAAGCCGCCCAAATCGTGATCATCGTCACGATGAACCCGGCGAGGTAGTTGAGCTTGATGAACTGCTTCCAGCCGCGGTTGGCGGCTTCGCACGAAGCATCCGTGATGTTCAAATGTGGCCACAAAATGGCGAGGTAAGGCAACGCGGCCACCGCAGCAAACGCTGCCGGAAAACCACTGAAAGCAACGAGAATGCCCGCGCCCAAGTAGCTTGCAAAGGCAAAGCGAGTCGTCGCACGAGCTCCGATCACGGTGGCGATGCTCGAGATTTGAGCCTCGCGGTCGGCCTTAACATCTTGAACCGCGCCGAACGCGTGTGACGCAATGCCCCAGAGGGTGAAGCCGATGATTAGCAACAGGGGAGCGGTGTCGGTGAGGCTTGCGCCAGCAAGGGCAAGGCCATAGATCATTGGTCCGACAAAGTGACTGGCCGAGGTTAGCGAATCAAGAAACGGCTTCTCTTTGAATCGCAGGCCTTTGGCGCTGTAAGCGATAACGGTGAAGACGAATAGCAAAAGCCAAAGTTTTGAGGCAACGTCGCCCTGAAGTAACAGGTAAGCCACGAAAGGAACAGTGAGGGCAACCGACCAAAAGAGCGTCGGCCGGTGCCACTTTGGGTGAAGCAGTGCACCTTCGATGCCGCCCTTGCGCGGGTTGCGCAGGTCGCTCTCGTAGTCGAAAACGTCGTTAACCCCATACATGAGCAGGTTGTAGGGAATCAAAAAGAACAGGGTGCCGATCAGCAGATTCAGATCGAGGCTGCGGGTCGCAAAAAAGTAGGCGGCGGCAAACGGAAACGCTGTGTTGATCCACGAGATTGGCCTTGACGACCAGAACAGCTGGCTAATCAAACCCTTGGGCGCTAGTGATCGCGATGCTTCGCCACTACTCATTTGCGCCTTCTTTCTAGAGCCAGCCAGATTCCCGGCACTAGTGCTGCCGCAACCACAGAATAGGCGAAATCTTCGATCGGGGCTAAGCCAATCAATAACCCAACAATTTTGTCGGCGTCGTAGGCAACAATGTCGAACGCGATGATCAAGTTGTCACCGATGGCGGTGGCACCCAAAAGTGCCAGCAGCGTGAGCGTGAGCGCGAGCATCCGAGTGCCCCAAAGCAAGGGCACTGCCACGAGCGCGGCGAGAACCATGAAAGCGGCGTTTACGAGCAGGTAGGTCACTGCGTGCCACCTCGTTTGGCGACTCGGCGGGTGAAGGCGAGAAACAGAATCAGCGTCGTGTAGCAGAGCAGTAGCAAGAAGAACGGCTCTTCGAGAGGCAGCTCAGGGGCGAGCAAAATGCCGGTTAGGTGGTCGGTTTGCCCGCGAAAGAATATGCCGAGCAGAATACCGGCCGCATCCCAGATGAGAAAGAACACCACTGGTAGAAAAACCGAAGCGGATGCTCGGCGCCAGTTTTCGAAGAAAGCGAGTTTGTAGCGGTAGTCGATAAGCGCGAGTCCGGTCAGTGAAAAAAGCAGCACCGCCAGATAGGCGAAACTCAACGCAAACCCTTCCAATCGGCTGCGGCTAGCGGCTTGATTTCGTGCTGAGTAGGGCCGGCCGAGGTGTCGCCGATTAGCTTCTTGTAAACGAGTTCTGCGCCGATCAAGCACATCGGTAACCCGATGCCCGGAATCGAGTGGTGACCCGCGTAGTAGAGGCCCTTGACCTTCTTGCTGAAGTTCTTCGGTCTGAAGAAAGCACTCTGGCGAAGGGTGTGTGCCATGCCAAGTGCGGTACCCGACCAGGCGTTCAGTTCGCTGACGAAATCTTGTGGAGCCATGATGCGGCGAACCACGATGCGCTCGGCTAGGTCTGGAATCTCACACCAGTCGGCAATCTGGCCGATGATGCGATCAGCGGCTGCCTCTACGGCTGGGTCGCCAGAACCGTTGATGCCACCCTTGCCGATGCTTGGGTCAGCAGCCACCGGCACGAGCACGAATAGGTTTTCGTACCCCTCTGGCGCAACGCTCGGGTCGGTGACGCTCGGTGCACAAACATAGAGCGACGCAGGGTTCGGAACCTTGCGCTTGCCGTCGGCCTTGTGGAACACCTCGTCGAAGTTCTTGGTCCAGTCATCGGCGTAGACCAGGGTGTGGTGGTCGAGTTGTGGCAGGCGCCCCTTGACACCTAGGAACAGCAACATGGCCGACGGGCCAGGAACCTTGTTCTCCCACCACTTCTCAGGCAAGGTCTGGTTTTCTGGCTCAAGAAGTTGGGTTTCGATGTGGTGAAGGTCGGCGTTACCAACCACGACATCGGCCGGGTAGAAAACGTCGCCAACCATGACGCCGGTGACGCGACCTGCCTTGGTTTCGATCTTCGTGACCTTCGAATTGGTGTGAATCACCGCTCCGTGCTTCTTGGCTAGACGCTCGACGGCCTCGATGATCTTGTAGAAACCACCCATCGGGTAGAAAACGCCAACGTTCATGTCAACGTGGGTCATCAGGTGGTACATGCTCGGGGTGTCATAAGGCGATGCTCCCAAGAACACTGCCGGAAAGTTCAGAATCTTCTGCAGACGCTTGTCGCTAACGTGACCGGCGGCGAACTTCGAAAGCGGGGTTAGCAGGTGCTTGATGAAGCGGCCAGCACGGGCAACTACCTCTGGGTGAACGAAAGACTTGGCGTTTTCGAAGTTGGTGTAAAGAAAGTGCTTGATCGAAAGCTTGTAGGCGTCTTCGGCTGAGTCGACGTAGCGCTGCAGGGCATCACCGGCACCAGGTTCGATCGATTCGAAAAGCTTTTTGTTTTCGGCGAGAGATTCGCGAATCATGAGCTTTTCGTCGTAACCCTCGTTGCGGGTTTGGTACATCGGGTCGAGTCGCTTTAGGTCTAGCTCGGCAGCAGCCGAAGTGCCCATCAGCTTGAAGAACTGGTCGAATGCGTCTGGCATCAGGTACCAAGATGGCCCCATGTCGAATGTAAAGCCGTCTTTTTCCCAAATGTAGGCACGACCCCCAACGCGCTCGCGGGCTTCTAGAACGGTCACCTTCATGCCGGCTTTCGCCAAGATTCCAGCAGTCGCCAGGCCGGCGATACCTCCACCGATTACAACCGCGGTCTTTTGGCTCACTTTGGCACTACTCCGATCCATGCCTTCAGAAGTAGAAGGGCTTTTTGGGTGCTTGAAACGCTGATACGAGTTCTAATCACGTCGGGGGCTGGAGTGTTCCCGATCTTGTTATTGAGTGCCTCGAACAGAGTGTGGGCGGCAACGACTGCTCGGCGCGACTGACGCGGTAACAGCGGCAACGCGCTCGCCGAAATGGCCAGTTCGGCACGGATGTCTTCGACGATGGCCGTCTTCTGCTCTTCGGTTAGGGCACCCGGAAAGACGCCAGGAAAGTATGAGCGACCGAGTTTGTTGGCGTCTGCGCTCAAGTCGCGCAAGAAGTTGACCTTCTGAAAGGCTGAACCCAGAGCTCGCGCGCCAGCGACCATTTTGTCTCGGTCTTTTTTGGTCACCTTGTGGCCGAGCAAGAATGCATTGAGGCACATCAGGCCAACAACCTCTGCCGAACCGTAAACATATTGCTCGAATGATCGCTGGTCGTGACGGCTCTTCCAGAGGTCCATTCGCATCGATTCAAAAAACGGCCGGATGATGTCGCGACCGAAGCCACAGGTGTTGGCGGTGTGAGCGAATGCGTGAACCACCAGGTTCGGGCTGAAGCGTTCATCTAGCGTGCGGTAGGTTTCACGCTCGAGGTCGTTTAGCGACTTGTTTGGGTCGCCGGCACCGCCCAAAGTCTTTGCTTCGGCGGCCGAACCGTCAACCACTTCGTCGGCGACTCGCACCAAGGCATAGATGTTTTCAACGTGGCGTCGCACCGATGGGGCAAGAAGTTTCGACGCCAAACCAAAAGAAGTGGAGTAGGTGCGAATGACTTCAGACGAAGAACGTTCGGCAGCGCGAAGATATAGCGCTAGCCCGGTTGGGTTAGAAGTGGTGTCTTTGTTACTCACCCTTTCAGGCTACAACCTTTTCTAGGCCTGTAAACTTGGGCTATGACGAACCACATGAAGCCCCGCAGCTCTGTTGTAACTGACGGAATCGAGCGCGCAGCTGCCCGAGGCATGCTTCGAGCCGTTGGAATGGGCGATGAAGACTGGGTCAAACCGCAGATTGGCGTTGCTTCGTCATGGAACGAAGTGACTCCTTGCAACCTGTCGCTCGATCGCTTGGCGGATGCTGCGAAGCAGGGCGTTCACGCAGCCAAAGGCTATCCACTCGAGTTCGGCACCATCTCGGTGTCTGACGGAATTTCAATGGGCCACGAAGGCATGCACTTCTCACTGGTTTCTCGTGAGGTCATTGCCGACTCGGTCGAAACCGTAATGCAGGCCGAGCGTCTAGACGGTTCGGTTCTGTTGGCAGGTTGTGACAAGTCACTGCCAGGCATGCTGATGGCTGCCGCTCGCCTCGATCTAGCATCCGTGTTCTTGTATGCCGGCTCGATCGCGCCGGGTTGGGTGAAGCTAACCGACGGTACCGAAAAAGAAGTCACCATCATCGACGCATTCGAAGCAGTCGGTGCGTGCAAGGCCGGCAAGATGTCGCTCGAAGACCTCGACCGAATCGAACGCGCCATCTGCCCAGGCGAAGGCGCCTGTGGTGGCATGTACACCGCAAACACCATGGCCTCTGCCGCCGAAGCACTCGGCATGAGCCTGCCTGGGTCGGCTTCGCCACCCTCGGCAGACCGACGACGCGACGCCTGGGCTCACCGTTCGGGTGAAGCCGTGGTCAACCTGATTGACAAGGGCATCACCGCTCGAATGATTTTGACCAAGAAGGCCTTCGAAAACGCAATTGCTGTGACCATGGCTTTCGGTGGCTCGACCAACGCGGTTCTTCACCTTCTCGCCATCGCGCGCGAGGCCGAAGTTGACCTAGTGCTTGACGACTTCAACCGCATTGCCGACAAGGTTCCGCACCTAGGAGACCTAAAGCCTTTCGGTCGCTACGTGATGAACGATGTCGACCGCGTAGGTGGTGTTCCGGTTCTTATGAAGGCTCTGCTCGATGCAGGTCTGATTCACGGCGATGCACTAACCGTTACCGGTAAGACCGTTGCCGAAAACCTCGAGGGCATCAACCCGCCAGACCCTGATGGCAAGATCATCCGTGCTCTTAGCAACCCGATTCACAAGACCGGTGGAATCAACGTGCTCAAAGGTTCGATGGCTCCAGACGGTGCCGTTGTGAAAACCGCGGGCTTCGATCTCGAAGAGTTCACTGGTCCAGCTCGAGTATTTGACCGCGAGGCGGCAGCTATGCAGGCCCTCACTGATGGTGAGATCAAAGCCGGCGATGTCGTAGTCATTCGCTACGAAGGCCCTAAGGGTGGCCCGGGTATGCGCGAGATGCTTGCCATCACCAGCGCCATTAAGGGTGCGGGTTTGGGCAAGGATGTTCTACTATTGACTGACGGACGATTCTCAGGCGGCACAACCGGCCTGTGCATCGGCCACATTGCACCAGAAGCCACCGAAGGTGGGCCAATTGCTCTGGTGCGCGATGGAGACTTGATTCGAGTTGACATCGCAGCTCGTTCGCTCGAACTACTCGTTGAGCCAGAAGAGTTGGAAACCCGAAAAGCAGAATGGGTTCCTCTACCACCGCGTTACACGCGCGGAGTACTCGCCAAATTCACCAAGCTTGTGCACTCAGCATCTGAGGGCGCTTACTGCGGTTGATTGGTCTCAACTTAGTGTCGAAAGACATGCAAACGAGGAAGTAACCAAATGTCTAATGAGGTTCTAACCGGAGCTCAGGCTGTTATTCGCAGTCTCGAACTTCTCGGTGTCGATACCGTCTTTGGTCTGCCGGGTGGCGCTATTTTGCCAACCTACGACCCACTGATGGATTCCAAACTAATTCGCCACATCCTGGTTCGTCACGAACAGGGTGCTGGCCACGCTGCCGAAGGTTATGCCTCGGCCAGCGGCAAACTCGGTGTTTGCATCGCAACCTCGGGCCCGGGTGCAACCAACCTAGTCACCGCAATCGCGGATGCACACATGGACTCGGTTCCACTGCTTGCGATTACCGGCCAGGTGGGTTCACACCTAATCGGAACCGACGCTTTTCAAGAAGCAGACATCGTCGGAATCACCATGCCGATCACCAAGCACTCATTCTTGGTCAGCAATCCAGCCGACGTGCCGGGAGCAATCGCGGCAGCTGTGTTGATTGCAACAACCGGTCGACCTGGCCCGGTTTTGGTTGACATCACCAAAGACGCTCAGGTGAAATCGGCCGAGTTCGTTTGGCCGCCAAAGATCGACCTACCTGGCTACAAGCCGGTCACTAAACCGCACGGCAAGCAGATTCAGGCAGCTGCAAACCTAATCAAAGACTCGAAGAAGCCAATTCTTTATGTCGGTGGCGGTGTTATTCGCGCCGGTGCTCACCAAGAGCTGCTGAAGCTTGCCGAACTAATCGGTGCGCCCGTGACCACAACTCTTATGGCTCGAGGCGCTTTCCCTGACTCGCACGACCAGCACCTTGGTATGCCGGGTATGCACGGAACCGTTCCAGCGGTTACCGCACTGCAGAAGGCAGACTTGCTAATCACCCTTGGCGCTCGGTTCGACGACCGAGTAACGGGTGACGTCAAGTCGTTCGCACCTAACGCCAAGGTGATTCACGTTGACATCGACCCAGCCGAAATCGGCAAGATTCGATTTGCAGATGTGCCAATTGTTGGGGATGCCAAAGAGGTAATCACCGAGCTTACTGACGAGCTGATTAACAGCCTCAAGGGTAAGAAGCCAGAGATTGGCGAATGGTGGAGCTTCTTGAACGGTCTTCGTGAGCGCTACCCGCTTGGTTACACCGAGCCTGAAGACGGCAAGCTTTCGCCTCAGCTCGTCATCAAGCGAATCGGTGAGCTCAGCGGACCAGAGGCAATCTTTGCTGCCGGCGTTGGCCAGCACCAGATGTGGTCGGCGCAGTTCATCAAGTATGAACGCCCAAACTCTTGGCTCAACTCGGGTGGTGCCGGAACCATGGGTTATTCGGTTCCTGCCGCTATGGGCGCCAAGGTTGGCCAGCCAGATCGTTTGGTTTGGTCAATTGATGGCGATGGTTGCTTCCAGATGACCAACCAAGAATTGGCCACCTGCACGATCAACAACATTCCGATCAAGGTTGCCATCATCAACAACTCTTCGCTCGGAATGGTTCGCCAGTGGCAGACCCTTTTCTACAATCAGCGTTATTCGCACACCGACCTAAACACCGGAACCGACACCATCATGGTTCCAGACTTCGTCAAGTTGGCCGAAGCCTACGGATGTCTCGGAATTCGTGTTGAAAAAGAAGAAGAGATTGATGCCGCCATCAAGCTCGCTATCGAAACCAACGACCGCCCGGTCGTGATCGACTTCATTGTTGGTCGCGACGCCATGGTGTGGCCAATGGTTGCAGCAGGCCTTTCGAACGATGAGGTTCAGTACGCTCGCGATGCTGCTCCGGTTTGGGACGGTGAGGAGTAAACATGTCAACCCACGTTCTCTCGCTTCTAGTAGAAGACAAGCCAGGTCTGCTAACCCGCGTTGCCGGGCTTTTCGCACGCCGAGGCTTCAACATTGAGTCACTCGCTGTAGGAGCATCCGAGCTCGAAGGCCTCAGCCGAATCACCGTCGTGGTGACCGTCGAAGGTGCCCCGCTCGAGCAGGTGACCAAGCAGCTAAACAAGCTCATCAACGTGATCAAGATCGTCGAACTCGAGCCAGACTCGGTTCAGCGCGACCACATGCTGATCAAGGTGAAAACCGATGCCTCAACGCGCTCTCAGGTGCTTGAAGCGGTAACCTTGTTTAGAGCTCGCGTCATCGACGTCGTGAGTGATGCTCTCATCATTGAAGTGACCGGCGACACTGCAAAGTGCGCGGCCTTCGTCAAAATTCTCGAACCTTTCGGCATCAAAGAATTGGTGCAGTCTGGCGTCTTGGCTATGGGCCGCGGGTCTAAGTCGATCACCGAGAAGCTAAACAAGTAAAGCTTCGGGTCGAGACATCGACTCGTTTTGTGTTGCAAACGAAAAACAAACAAGGAGAAATCTAAAGTGGCTGAAATCTTTTATGACAAAGATGCCGACCTAGCTCTTATTCAGGGCAAGAAGGTTGCAGTTATCGGTTATGGCTCGCAGGGTCACGCTCACTCACTCAACCTGAAAGACTCAGGCGTCGATGTAGTGGTTGGTCTGCAGGCAGGTTCGAAGAGCAAGGCAGTTGCCGAAGAGGCCGGCCTGAAGGTGCTCACCCCAGCCGAGGCTTCGGCATGGGCTGACGTCATCATGATTCTTACCCCAGACCCAGTTCAGCGTCACGTATACGCATCAGACATCGCACCAAACCTAAGCGCCGGCAAGGCACTTGTTTTCGGTCACGGTTTCTCGATTCGCTACGGCTTCATCAAGCCGCCAGCCGACGTCGACGTGTTCCTAGTGGCGCCTAAGGGCCCAGGTCACCTAGTTCGTCGCGAATACATCGGTGGCAAGGGTGTTCCAAACCTGATCGCCGTTGAGCAAGACGCAACCGGACACGCTTTTGAGCTAGCCCTGAGCTACTCGAAGGCAATCGGTGGCACCCGTGCCGGCACCATCAAGACCACCTTCACCGAAGAGACCGAGACCGACCTGTTCGGTGAGCAGGCGGTTCTTTGTGGTGGCGCTTCACAGCTAGTCATGTACGGCTTCGAGACTCTAACCGAAGCTGGTTACCAGCCTGAGGTTGCTTACTTCGAGGTTCTTCACGAGCTAAAGCTCATCGTTGACCTTATGTACGAAGGTGGCATCGCCAAGCAGCGTTGGTCGGTTTCGACCACCGCCGAGTACGGTGACTACGTTTCAGGCCCTCGCGTCATTGGCCCAGAGGTCAAGGAGCGCATGAAGGAAGTTCTAGCCGACATCCAAGACGGCACCTTCGCAAACCGCTTCATTGCTGACCAGGATGCTGGCGCACCAGAGTTCAACGCACTTCGTGCCAAGGGTGAGGCTCACCCGATCGAGAAGGTTGGCCGCGAACTGCGCAAGCTGTTCTCGTGGTTGCGCAAGAGCGACAACGAGGGCGACTTCGTTGAGGGCTCGGCAGCTCGCTAGACCCAAGGTCGTTTTAGAAGACCCGTCACTTCGGTGGCGGGTTTTCTTTTTGCACGGTTTTGTATACCCTAGGGGGTATACTAAATACACGTTTCAAGTAAGGAGAAATCTATGTGTGCACCAACTTCTTGCGGCTCTTGCGGCAAAGTCACCTGGTCCGGTTGCGGACAGCACATCGAAGAGGCACTGGCTGGCTTCCCAGAAGACCAGCTTTGCACCTGCGGTGAGTAACTGAGGTTTTCTTAGTCGAGGTCGATTTCGACGAGCGGTCTAGCTTTGACCTGCTTGACGAAGTCGGCCTCTTCTTTTGCCCAGTCGCTTTCTGTCACGAACTGAACGTTCACCGAGCGACCGAGATAGGTTTCGATTCGAGCAGCGGCTCTCGAGGCTTCAATTCGGTTAACGTAACCAACCAGCAGTAGGTCGACCTCATGAGGGTCAGGCCCTACCTCGCGCTTCAGCCGTGTTGCCCACGCGCCAAACAAAAACGCGTGTTCGATTCCATCCACGCCGTAAAGTGCAGCCGGCAACACAGCTGCTGGCCCATACGAGTAAGCGATGATCTGCTTGATGGAGTCGAAGAGCAGGTGCGTTCGGTTGACCTGAACTAGTTTCGCTCGACCAAAAGTTTTGGCAGTGACGATGCGGTCATCGAGCAGGCGGTCGACCTCACGCATGGCAGTCGGCACGCTGGTTCTGGCAAAGCGCGCCAGGTCTGAGATGCTGAATCCCTCGTCTGGGTTCATAAACAACTGCGCCAAAATCAACCCCTGAGTGTCGCTTCTCAGTAGGGGAGACAGGGCTGGTTTCTCTTGTTTCATTTATCGAAACATAACGCACGGTTATTGAAAAAGTCAATGCACGCCGTTGGTTTTTGTTCGCCTACACTCGTGAATAGGCTCCGAGGTCGTAGCTGTTTTGCTCCCTCGTAGAACCCCACTCGAGCATCCACTTTCAAAGGAAACCATGTCTAAGCCAGTCGTTCTAATCGCCGAAGAACTTTCACCTGCAACTCTCGAAGCCCTTGGCCCAGACTTCGACGTGATCAACGTCGACGGCACCGACCGCCCAGCTCTGCTCAAGGCGCTTGCCAACGCAGATGCCATCTTGGTTCGCTCGGCAACACAGGTTGACGCCGAAGCCATCGCGGCGGCACCAAAGCTCAAGGTTGTCGCTCGCGCGGGTGTCGGTCTCGACAACGTAGACATCAAGGCGGCAACCACCGCTGGTGTCATGGTGGTCAACGCGCCAACATCGAACGTGATCTCGGCAGCCGAGCTGGCCATTGGTCACATCTTTGCCCTAGCCCGCTTCATTCCTGACGCCAACGCTTCGCTAAAGGCTGGCGAATGGAAGCGTTCAAAGTTCACCGGTGTCGAACTCTATGAAAAGACCATCGCAATCATCGGCCTCGGCCGAATCGGCAGCCTGGTTGCTGAACGACTGCGTGGCTTTGGCGCAACGCTGATCGGTTTTGACCCTTATGTAACCCCAGCCCGTGCCGAGCAGATGGGCGTTGAACTTGTCTCTCTCGAAGATGCCATGAAGCGCGCCGACTTCATCACGATTCACATTCCAAAAACCCCAGAAACCACTGGGATGATCGGCGAAGCGCAATTCGCCATCGCCAAGCCGAACCTACGCATCGTCAACGCTTCGCGCGGTGGCATCATCGATGAGAAGGCACTTTATGCAGCGCTCAAGTCTGGTCGAATCGCCGGTGCCGGGCTCGACGTGTTCGTGCAAGAGCCACCGACAGGTTCACCGCTGCTCGAGCTAGACAACATCATCGTGACACCTCACCTCGGAGCATCCACCGATGAGGCTCAAGAAAAGGCCGGTATCTCGGTGGCAAAGTCGGTTCGTTTGGCTCTTGCCGGCGACCTCGTGCCAGACGCGGTGAACGTGGCCGGTGGAAACATCGATGCTTCTGTGAAGCCCGGCATCTCGCTGATGGAAAACATGGGACAGATTTTGTTCGGCCTCTCGGGCGGCAACGTTGCGGCCATCGAAGTCGAGGTTCGAGGCGAGATCGCGGCCCACGATGTTTCGGTGCTCAAGCTTGCCGGGCTCAAGGGCTTCTTCGAAAACGCAGTGACCGACCAGGTTTCTTATGTAAACGCACCACTGCTTGCTGAACAGCGCGGCGTTGACGTGAAGCTCGTGGTTGATTCGCGCAGCGACGAGTACCGCAATGTCACAAGCATCAAGGCAACCCTCGCCGACGGAAGCACAACCTCGGTTTCGGGTACGGTAATCGGCCCGAAGCTCGCCCAAAAGATTGTTGCCATCAACGGTTACGAGGTCGAGCTGGCCATGGCCGAGCACCTTGTGCTCATGGTTTACGGCGACCGCCCAGGTATCGTGGCTGTCTACGGTCAGGCGTTTGCCGAGGCCGGTGTGAACATTGCAGCCATGCAAATTGCTCGCCAGCAAAAAGGAGGCAAAGCGCTCTCGGTTATCACCGTTGACTCGCCAGTGCCAGCCGAGGTACTAGAGCGCGTTCGCGTTGCCATCGAGGCCGACACCATGAAGGCGATCGACCTAACCGTTCACTAACCGCGCGCGGCTGCGGCTTGGGCAAACGCCCAGGTCGTGTATCCGCCTGATAGGTTAAGCGCTTTCACGCCGAGACCTGCCAAAATCTGGCTCGCGGTGTGACCACGCTGACCAACTGCACAGTGCACAATCACCTTGCCGGTTTTAGCTGCAAGTTCACGCACCTCTGCAATGCGGTCGCGAAGCTCATCAACAGGAATCAAAACCGAACCGGGGATGCTCGCAGCAGCGTTTTCGCTAGCAGTGCGCACATCGATCACTGGGTGCATGCTCTGCTCAAGTTCGTTTGCGTGAATCACAGAGGTTCGACCTGCGCGCACGTTGTTTGCAACGTAGCCAGCCTGGTTGATGGCATCTTTAGCCGAGCCATAAGCCGGAGCATAGGCAAGTTCGAGATCCATTAGGTCGTCTACGGTCAGACCGCCGGCCATTGCCGTCGCAATCACATCGATGCGCTTGTCAACACCATCTTCGCCGATACCCTGGGCACCCAAGATTCGTCCGCTTGATTTCTCGAACGTGAGCTTGAGAGACACACGCTTAGCGCCTGGGTAGTAGCCAGCGTGTGAGCCTGGGTGCAGGTGAACCGACTCAGCGTCGAAACCCGCATTGCGAGCCGCAGTTTGGTTCATGCCGGTCATGGCGGCAACCATGCCAAAAGCGCCAACGATTGCTGTGCCAACACTCGGCTTTGCCGCGGTAGCGACTCCAGCGATCACATCGGCTACCAATCGGCCGTGGCGGTTCGCCAGGTTGGCAAGCGGAATCAGAGTTGCCTCGCCGCTAAGCATGCCGTGCTTTTCTACAGCATCGCCAACCGCATAGATGTTGTCGAAATTGGTGCGTTGCTGGTCATCGACCTTGATGCCACCGGTCACGCCTACTGCCACGCCGCCCTCGCGGGCAAGCCAAACATCTGGCACCACGCCCGCTGCGACAAAAACGATGTCGGCCTCAAGGGTGGCACCGTTTGAGAGGGTCACGGTTGAATCACCGATCGAGACGGCCTCAGTACCAAACACCAAAGAAACACCATTGGTTTCGAGGCTCTGGTGCATCGGCTCGATCATCTCTGGGTCGAAGCCGCCAAGCAGTTGCGAGCCGCGCTGAACGATGGTCGCTTTTACACCGCGGTGCGCAAGGTTTTCAGCAAGCTCAACACCAATAAAACCTCCGCCGAGAATCACTGCGGTTTTGGGGGAGTTTGCGAGAGCATCCATGGCCTTGTCGGCGTCGCTTACGTCACGCAGGGTGAGAGCTCGCTCGATGCCATCGATCTCAGGCAGACGAGGCTTAGCGCCGGTCGAAATGATGAGGTTATCGAAGCGCTCGGTGGTGGTTTCACCGGTAGCGAGTTTTAGAACTTGGATGCTCGAAGCAGCTGGGTCAATCGACACCACGCGGTGTTGCACCCGCACGTCGATGCGAAAACGAGACCAGAGGCTGCGAGGAGTCTGCAGTAAAAGGGCGTCGCGGGTGTCGATAGTTTCGCTCAGGTAATAGGGCAGTCCGCAGTTTGCATAGCTAACGTGCTCACCCTGTTCGAAAACAACAATCTCGGCATTTTCGTCGAGTCGACGAAGGCGGGTTGCCGCCGACATACCGCCGGCGACACCTCCGATGATGAGCGTGCGGGTCATTTGCTGATGCGCTGACCAGAGCGACGCCAGTTCATGGTGCCGCCCTTTACGTTAAATACGGTGTAACCGGCTTTGGCTAGAAACGCGGATGCGCTGGCCGAACGTGCACCACTCTGGCAGATAACCAAAATGTCGCGTTCTTTCGGAAGGCTGCCAAGTCGGCGATCGAGCGAACCTAGTGGAACGTTCACAGCCGAAGGCGCGTGCCCGGTCTTGTATTCGTGCGGTTCGCGCACATCTATGAAGTAAGCGCCCTGGTCGCTAAGTTCTTTTGCCTGCTCTGGAGTTACCGACTCGAAAGCTTTTTTGAATAGTTTGTCGAAGAGTCCCATGATCCTTTTTTCGAATTAGAGGCTGGCTTCGTACGACACCTCTCGGCCAGATGAAATCCAGCCATCGGTGCCACCGGCAACCGAAACCACGTCATAACCCTTGGATTCCAAGAAGTCTGCGGCGGTTTGGCTGCGACGGCCTGACTTGCAGATCACGAAGATGCGCTGCGATTGAGGCACTTCAGAAAATCGGTCGGGCACGCTGTTCAGCGGAATGTGGTGAGCTTGAGGAACGTGTCCGTCTTCAAACTCAAAGTCTTCTCTAACGTCAAGCACCCAAGAGCCAGCCTCGATTTCGAGAGCCAGGTCAGACACTGTAATTTCTGCAGCCATTGCCGTTTCGCCTTTCGAATATATGTTTCGAGTTTAGGCGAGAGATAAAAAGGCTTTTTCGAGCTTCGCCCGGTCGGCTTGCCCTGCGTCATCTGATGAGCAGGCTGCCATGCCGGTAGCGATGATCGAGAAACCAGCGCGGGTTAGAGCCGTGCTGGCAGCAGAAATCTGGTGAAGAATGTCGGTGCAGTCGCGCCCTTCGTCAATCATCTTGACGAGCCCACCAATTTGCCCCTGAACTCGCACTAGGCGGTCACGGGCTGCTTTTAGTTCGGCTGGGTCTAGCTGCATTCGGTTCTCCTTGCTTAAGACTTCGTTTTTAGTATACCCTAGGGGGTATAACAAAAGGAGCATCGTGAAACAGATTTTCAAACTTGTAGCTGCAATCTTGGTTGCCCTAACCGCAACCCTGAGCCTCACCTCTTGTTCAGCCGAGAAGGTAGACATGGCCAGCGTGGCTGCCGTCATCGACGTGCGCACCCCGGTTGAATTCACCAGCGGTCATCTAGAGGGCGCGGTCAATTTCGACATCCAGGGCATGTCATTCATGGATGAGCTCGCAACACTAGACCCGAACGCTACATACTTGGTTTACTGCCGCTCAGGCTCACGAGCCGCCGCTGCGGTAGACACCATGAAGTCGATGGGAATCGACAATGTCACCAACCTAGGAAGCGTGAACGATGCTGCGTCAGCAACTGGCCTCGCTGTGGTCACGGGCTAAGGCAAAAGCCCAACCTTCTTCGGTCGCTGCACCTTCTTACTGGAATGCCAAGTACGCGACCGACGAATTCATCTACACCAAGACCGCCAACCGCTTCGTTATCGAACTTTGCGAGGGGCTGACCCCTGGTCTGGCGATTGACCTAGCCGGCGGCGAAGGCCGCAACACGGTTTGGTTGGCCGAACGAGGATGGCGCGTTGAGAACGTCGACATCAGTGAGGTCGGCTTAGCCAAGTGCGAGGCATTTGCTGCCGAGCGCGGCGTGTCTGAGCGGGTGAGCACCTTTTGTGCATCCGGCGCTGATTTCAAATCGACTCTTGCGCCATTTGACTTAGGTATCGTTCCCTATCTGCAGGTGTCAGCAGCCTTGCTAAACGCGTCGCTGAAAAATCTCATTAGTCAGATCAAACCGGGCGGCTACCTTGTCGGTGTTTGGCACGCGCTCGAAAACCTTGATGGCGGTTTCGGCGGGCCTCAGAACCCGGATGTTCTGCCCTCGGTTGCCTCGATGAAACAGTTCTGCGAATCGATGCCACTTGCGGTTGAGGTTTGCGAACTTCGTGACGGTCAAGTGCAAACCAAAGAGGGACTCAAGCCCTCAATCACACTGATTCTCAAGGCTCGGGTTCGCGGCTAAGCACTAAAGTTGAGATAACCGACTCGACTTAGGAATCATCTTGACGCGTGTTTATGACATCGGAGTAATCGGTGGCGACGGCATTGGGCCAGAGGTCACCGCAATCGCCATTGAGGCAATCAATCGCGTCACCGTAGGTTCGGGCGTCGAGTTCAAAACCACCGAGTATGACCTAGGTGCGCGTCGCTACCTCGAAACCGGCGAAACCCTTACCGACGCCGACCTTGAAGCACTCAAAACTCACGACGCCATTTTGCTCGGCGCGATCGGTGACCCAAGAGTTCCGTCAGGCATCCTCGAGCGTCAACTTCTTCTAAAGCTACGCTTCAGCTTTGACCACTACGTAAACCTTCGCCCGACCAAGCTCTACCCCGGCGTTGTCTCACCGCTAGCCGACCCAGGCAACGTTGATTTCGTGGTTGTTCGCGAAGGCACCGAGGGGCCTTATGTTGGCAACGGCGGTGCGATTCGCGTTGGCACTCCTCAAGAGGTCGCCAATGAGGTTTCGGTGAACACCGCGTTTGGCGTCGAGCGCTTGGTGCGTTACGCATTCGAGCTCGCCAGCAACCGTGACCGCAAAAAGGTCACTCTGGTTCACAAGCACAACGTTTTGGTTCACGCCGGTTGGTTGTGGCAAAACACCGTTGATCGCGTCGCCGCCGAGTTCCCAGCCATCAAGACCGACTACCTGCACATCGATGCCGCGACCATCTTTATGGTGACCGACCCTGAGCGCTTCGACGTGATCGTCACCGACAACCTATTCGGCGACATTCTCACCGATCTGGCCGCTGCCATCGGTGGCGGAATCGGCCTCGGTGCTTCGGGCAACATCAACCCGGATGGTGTGTTTCCGAGCATGTTCGAACCGGTGCACGGTTCGGCCCCAGACATCGCGGGCAAAAACTTGGCCGACCCGACCGCAGCAATTTTGTCGGCAGCGCTACTTCTCGACCACATCAAGAACCCGGTTGCAGCGGCACGCATCGAGCGCGCAGTGGCAGACGATTTGGCCACCCGCGGTGATGCCAAGCGCACCACCGACCAGGTCGCCGAAAGCATTTTCGCGAGACTCTAGAGCAGAAAGCCAACGCCGATGACACTCGAATTCAAGGTAACTCGCAACGAGCATCCGCTGCCCGCAGCCGAGCGCGAAGCCGTTCTCGAAGCGCCGGTCTTTGGTGCATACCGAACCGACCACCAGGTGGTTTGCGTTTGGGAGAAAGACAAGGGTTGGGTTAGCGCCGAGGTCATTCCCTACGGCCCAATCCTGATGGACCCAGCCGCCGCCGTGCTGCACTACGGTCAAGAGATTTTCGAAGGCATCAAGGCCTACCGTCATGACGATGGTTCGATCTGGACCTTCCGCCCTTACGAGAATGCCCGCCGCTTGCAGGCCAGCGCACGACGCATGGCTCTGCCCGAGCTGCCAGAAGAACTGTTCGTTGAATCGCTACGCCAGCTCATTGCCGTTGACGGCGCTTGGGTTCCGCAGCCGGTGAACGAGAAGACACTTTACATTCGCCCGTTCGAGATTGCTGCCGAAGACTTCCTTGGTGTTCGCGCAGCTCACCGCGCCGAATATCGCGTTATCGCCAGCCCTGTTGGCCCTTACTTCACCGGCGGTCTCAAGCCAGTGTCAATCTGGATCGCTCTTGACTCGGCCCGCGCCGGCAAGCACGGAACCGGTGAGGCCAAGACCGGTGGAAACTACGCTGCATCGCTGCAGGCTCAGGGCGAAGGCTACGAGCAGGGATGTTCGCAGGTCATGTTCCTCGACGCCGAAACCGGTACCTACATCGAAGAACTTGGCGGCATGAACCTGTTCTTCGTTTACAAAGACGGCCACGTGGCAACTCCAAGCCTCGACGGCACAATCTTGCGAGGCATCACTCGAAACTCTGTGGTTCAGCTCATCAAAGACCGCGGCATCGAGGTTCAAGAGCGCAAGATCACGCTCGACGAAATGCGCGCCGACTTACTCTCAGGCGACATCACCGAAGTTTTCGCTTGTGGAACCGCTGCCGTAATCACTCCGGTCGGCCAGTTCAAGAGCCGAGTCGAAACCCTAGGTTCGGCCGACGCCGAGCCTGGTGCGCTAACCGTCAGCCTGCGCGAAGAGCTAACCGGCATTCAATACGGCCGTGTTGAAGATCGCCACAACTGGATGCTTCGCCTGGCCTAATGCGTATCGCCAAGTTCACAGTTGCCGGCGAAGTTCGCTTCGGTCTAGTCGACGGCCCAGAGTTGGTCGTGTTCAAAGGTCACCCACTGTTTTCGGGCTACGAAACCACGGGGGAGCGCGTGGCACTCAAAGACGTTCAGCTGCTGCCACCTACGTTGCCGACATCCAAGATTGTTTGCATCGGCAAGAACTATGCCGATCACGCAGCCGAGATGGGTGGCGAAGCGCCAAAAGAACCACTCATTTTTCTGAAGCCGACCACCTCGTTGATCGGTGACGGCGAGACCATCGTGCTGCCCAAGATTGCCGAACGAGTCGACCACGAGGGTGAGTTGGCGATTGTTATTGGCGACGTCGCCAAGAACGTGAGCGAGGCCGATGCGCTCGATTACGTGTGGGGCTTCACCATCGCAAACGATGTGACCGCGCGCGACATTCAAGACCGCGACGGCCAGTGGACTCGCGCCAAAGGTTTCGACACGTTCTGCCCGCTCGGGCCGTGGATCGAAACCGAATTCGAAGTCGATGGCCAGACCCTAGAAACTCGCGTCGACGGCGAACTTCGCCAGCACTCGAGCGTGGACATGTTGATTCACAAAGTGCCGCGCATCATCTCGCACGTTTCTGAAGCGATGACCTTGCTACCCGGCGACGTGATTCTTACCGGAACCCCGGCTGGCATCGGTCGTATCGAAGACGGTCAAGTGGTCGAGATTTCGATCGAGGGCATCGGCACGTTGACCAACCCGGTTCGCTCGGCCTGATTCTCGGCCGACACCTTTCGCCGCTTAGACCCGACCAAACACCGCGACAAACTCGGCGAGCGTGAGGTTAGCCTCGGCGGGGTGCTTGAGGTGAGCATCCGAGCTGATTGAGTAGGTGTTGCGACGCCCGGATTTTTGGGCGATAACAAAACCGCCGGCAACCAGGTCAGACACGATTCCCTGGGCGGCGCGCTCGGTGATGCCAACAGCGGCAGCAATTTCTTTGACACGGATGTCTGGATTCTTGGCAATCTGCACCAGAACGTGCCCGTGATTCGAAAGAAATGTCCAGCTCATGAGAGCAATTCTAGACACGTTACGAAAAAAGACTGAACGAAAATACCTGATTTCTTTTTCTAGTATTGTTCTAATCGTGCTTGACCTATCCGCAGCAGTTTCGAGCCTCACCTCGGTTTCGGTATTAGTTTTCGTTCTCGGCTTTCTAGCCGCGCGCTTCAAAAGCGACCTTCGCATTCCAGACCAGATCTACACCTTTATCTCGATGTTTCTGCTGTTCGGCATCGGGCTCAAAGGTGGCGTTGGTCTCAGCAACGCAAACCTCGCCACGGCACTGGTGCCACTGGCGATCACGATCGGTCTGGGCATCCTGGTTCCGTTTCTGGCCTATGTGGTGCTGCGTTACCTAACCAAGTTGCAACGAATCGACCTCGGTGCGATCGCCGCGCACTACGGTTCGACTTCGCTAGTCACATTCTCGGCTGCGCTGGTGTTTCTTGAAACGCTGAATGTGAGCTACGGCGGTTATGCCACAGCGCTGCTCGCCGTGATGGAGATTCCTGGCCTCATCATCGGTATCTACCTTGGCTCGCGTCGCCCAGAGAACAAGACCGCTGGCGCGAGCCCAAACTGGTCGGCCACTCTGCACGAGATTCTGCTCAGCAAGTCGATTGTGCTTTTGGTTGGAGGGTTGCTCATCGGTTATGTCACGGGAGCAGCCGGCTATGCCAAGGTCACACCGATGTTCGTCGACCTGCTGCCAGGTGTTCTGGCGCTGTTTCTCATGCACCTCGGCTTCGTCGCCGGTTCGCAGCTCGAAAAGCTCAAAGGTGTCGGTTTCAAACTCATCAGCTTCGGCATCGTCTTTCCGATTTTCGCGGGGATGCTCGCCATCGGTCTCGGTCGCCTTGCCGGTCTTGGCGTTGGCGACTTGACGGTGCTTGCGGTGCTTGCCGCCAGCGCGAGCTACATCGCCGCGCCGGCTGCGGTGTCGGTTGCGCTGCCGAAAGCCAACCACGGGCTAGCCATCACCGCTGCGCTCGGAGTGACCTTTCCGTTCAACCTGATTCTGGGCATCCCGCTTTATCTCAACGCCGCACAGTGGTTGTTTCAGGTGACCGCCTAGCCCCATTCGCCTAAACTTGAGGTCATCATGACTTTGACTTCAATCACCGCGCCTTTTTCGACCGCAACCGGCTCTGACGTTGTGGTGCGCTTTTGCCCGTCACCGACCGGCACTCCGCACGTAGGCCTCGTTCGCACCGCTCTATTCAACTGGGCATACGCGCGTCACACCGGCGGCAAGTTCGTCTTTCGCATTGAAGACACCGACGCTGAGCGCGACAGCGAAGAGTCATTCGAGATGATTCTCGAGGCCCTGAGCTGGCTAGGTCTTAACTGGGATGAAGGCGTTGGCGTCGGCGGACCAAACGAGCCTTACCGACAGTCGCAGCGCACAGACATTTACCTCGAGGTAATCGAAAAGCTAAAGGCTGCCGGCCACCTCTATGAGTCATACATGACGGGCGAAGACATTGACGCCCGCAACGAGGCCGAAGGTCGAGCCAAGCAGCTTGGTTATGGCAACTGGGAGCGTGACGAGAGTGAGCGCGCCAAGTATCGCAAGGCCGATGCGACTCCTGCCCTGCGCCTTCGAGTGCCAGACGTCGACATTTCATTCACCGACCTAGTTCGCGGCGAAATCACCTTTCCGGCCGGTTCATTCCCTGACTTCGTAGTGGTGCGCCCGAACGGCCAGCCGCTCTACACGCTGGTAAACCCAGTTGACGACGCACTTATGGGCGTCACCCACGTGCTTCGCGGCGAAGACCTGCTCTCGTCGACACCGCGCCAGATCGCCCTCTACAACGCCATGTTTGACGCTGGCATCACCAAGTTCATCCCACAGTTTGGCCACCTGCCATATGTGATGGGCGAGGGCAACAAGAAGCTCAGCAAACGCGACCCAGAGTCGAACATTTTTCACCACCGCGACCGAGGCTTCATTCCAGAAGGCTTGCTCAACTACTTGGCACTGCTCGGATGGGGCATCAGCGCCGAGCGCGACATCTTTAGCCTGCAAGAACTTGCCGAAAACTTTGACGTTGCGAATGTGAACCCGAACCCGGCTCGCTTCGACCAGAAAAAGGCCGACGCCATCAACGCAGCGCACATCCGACTGCTTTCGGCCGATGACTTCGCCGCGCGCCTGGTGCCATACCTGCAAAAAGACGGTGTCGTGGGCGCTGAGCTCACCGCCGAGCAGTTTGAGATTTTGAAGGCCGCCGCCCCGCTCATCCAAGAACGCATCGTGGTGTTGAGTGAAGCCGCGCCGATGCTCGGTTTCTTGTTTGTGAAGTCCGACCAGATTAGCTACGACGCGGATGCACTCGAAGGCATGCCCGAGAACACCAACGCCGTGTTGTTTCACGCCGGCGAGGCACTCGAAGCAATCGACGAGTTCACCACCGAGAACATTCAGCAGGCGCTAAACACCGCGCTGATCGAAAAGCTCGAGCTGAAGCCACGCATCGCGTTTGGCCCACTGCGCACCGCAATCTCGGGTCGCCGCATTTCGCCACCGCTGTTCGAGTCGATGGAAATTCTTGGCAAGGCAGAAACCATCGAGCGTTTGCAGGCGTTTGCTCGAACTCGCTGCACCGACTAAACTGAACAATCGAGCTCAGGCTCGGTTTCATACCTTGGGGTATGGTGTAATTGGCAACACGGAGGTCTCTGGATCCTTTGTTCTTGGTTCGAGTCCAGGTACCCCAGCAAAATCACCAGTCGAGAAATCGGCTGGTTTTTTGTTTAACCGAGCTTTTGTTTGGGGCTGTCACATCGATAGGCGTCGGGAGGCTGGTCTAACCTAAAAACATGGATTATCAAACAGTCTTGATCATCAGCGCTCTCGTGACCGCGGCTTTGATCGGAATGGCCATAGTTTTTGGTCTGCAAAGGTCGAAAGTTCTGGGTAGGGTTTCGAAGCACGACAAATCAACAATCCCGCCGGTTTCTTCGAGCGATTCAAGTGCTGCCGGCGATAATGTGCCTACTCAAGACGAGGCTCTACCTGCCAAGGGGCTGCTTGTTACCCACGAGATCATGCAAAACCTCACCGACATGCAGAGTGACATAAAGACCGCGCTCGAGTTATCGGCAGCTCCCGTCGCGGTTGCCTATATTCCGATCACGCGCAGTGAAATTGCTCGATTCGTGACTGTTCCCGTAAACCAGAGCATGCAGCAGGCGGTGTCACAAATTGCCAAGGCCGTAAATCGAAACAATGACACTTTGTATAAAGTGATCCTCCCCAAGGGTGCTGAGTTGGTGAAAGCCGCCGGAAAATCAGGTTTCAGAGCCTTCGCCAAGAACGGGAGTCGAATTTCCAGCCACGCCGTCTTGAAGCCTGTAGCAATAGGTGGTGCTGCTGCGATTTCGTGGCCAGTGTTGGCTGTTGGTGCGACAGTCATGGCTTTGGACATGGTTGCTCAAAAAGAACAACGTGCCTTTCAAGGACGCGTCCTAATGTTTCTTGAACGCATGGACGAAACACATTACTTGGAGAGAATCAAAGATCAGAAATCTGCGGATGCTCAACTGACTAGGGCAATTAGCCTGATGCTCGATGGGCGCAACCCAATGCTCGAGTTAGCGCTGCAGAGCGCAGATGACGAGTACCTTCGCTCTTCACTCTTCATTCAAAAGCACAGAAACGTTTTCCAGGGGTTGGTTGATGATGATGGCAAAGTTGACTTCAGGCGTTTGGAAGCGGCTCTGGGTGGCAAACAAAAAGACGTCGAAAATTTCATCCGAGAGATCAACCTGGCTAGAAGTGCTTTGGTTTTGAAAAACAAGGCGTTAGTGGCCGATGCTGCTTCACAAGCTTTGGCAGAGCCAGAAAACGCCTATACGGCGTACAGAAAATTCTTGGAAAGAGAAACTAGGGCTCTAGGTGAAGCTAGAAATGAGCTTGAAAAGATCAGCGCTGAACTTTCTGCAGCTGAGCTCAAGGGGCGTTGGTACGACAAGCCTCTAGAGAAAGTTCGCTCGGCTGACAAAGCTGTCGAATCCAGACAGTCTCATTTCAGGAAGCAGTTGCACGTGCCGCAAGAAGATTCTGGCGATGAACTTACATTCATAATCGAACCCAGCGGTGAAGTTCGCCAAGTGGTCAGCTCAGGCGCGGGTGATCAGAAATGAACCTCGTAACTCTCGGCTCTTGGGTCGCAATCATCGCCTTTTCAGCCATCTCGCTTTTTCAAATCGCACTAATCGCAGGCGCGCCTTGGGGTGAATACGCCTTCGGGGGAGCGCATAAGGGCAAGCTTCCGGTGAGTTTTCGGGTCGGCAGTGCATTCACGCTAGCTCTCTACGCGGGCATCGTCGGGCACTATCTTGCCCAGGCCGGGGTGCTGACTAAATTCTTGGATGCTGGGCTCAACGGCATCGCCAACTGGGCGCTCGTCGTTCTAAACGTCTTTAGCCTGCTCGCTAACAGCCTCACGCAGAGCCAGAAAGAGAAAACCGTCTGGGCTCCGGTTGCCTTTGTGCTTCTGCTCGCAAGCTTGCTGGTTGCGATCGGCTAGGTTGCCATTCGAGGCTGCGTAGGCGCAGCATCCGCTCTCTAAAACTCGAGAGATTGCCCATCTTTTAGGTAAGTGAACTCGCCGCCGCCCGCTTCGGTAACCATCTTTACGCGACTGTTATTCAGTGCGTGGCCGTGGTCACTTAGCAGGGCGTTGTGGGTGGCAAAACTCTTGCGAGGCCCCACGGCTGCAACGAAATCCATCACGTCACCAATCTTGAGCCACGGTGCCGAAGTGGGGCAGGCCAGCATTTCTACCGGGCGGTCTGGCTGAGTGTATGAATCGCCGGGGTAGTAGAGGCGGTCGTCGACCATCACGCCGGTGTTCTGTACCAACGGCATACTGCGGTGAATCTCTTGGTGCAGGTCGCCGAAAAACTCGAGCGTGAATGGCCCCACCTCGTGCCAGTCGCCGTGGTGAACAGCGGTAACCGGGTGGTCGGCAAGCTTGGTGCTCACCTCGTCTGGGCCAAAGATTTTCACGTCGGGGTTGCTGGCACGGATGCTCTGCACCTGCTCGGCATAACAGTGGTCGTCGTGCTGATGTGTGATGACGATTGCGACCACGTTTTGCACATCGCCCATCGGTTCGGTGTAAGAACCCGGGTCGATGATGAGGTGCTGCCCGTCTTTCTCGAGCTCGAGGCAGGCATGACCGTGCTTGGTGATTCGCATTGCCCCAGAATACTGCGGTGCGAGCATCCGAGTTAATATCGAAGTTCAGTTGCGCCCGATTATCGGCGCAAGATGACGTGAACAAGACGGACCCTAAGTGAACAACGAGCAGCACAAGCACATGCACGACGAACCGCACGCGCACGCGCACGAAAAGGCCTGCACCGCGCACGAGGGTGACGCTGGGCTGATGTGTTCTTGCGATCACAACCCGGGTGGCGAGTGCCACTGCCCACCAAATGAGTGCAAGTGCGACCAAGAGCATCACCTAATTGGCGAGGTTCAGGTTGGGCACGCCTGTTGCGAGCATGGCGGCGAACACGACGACCGTTCGGCTCACGCTGGTCATGACATGCACGGCGATCATGCCGGTCATGCCGGCCATCACGGTCACGGCGACCACTCGCACCACGACCCAGCCATCTTCAAGAGGCAGTTCTGGTTCGCCTTCGCTCTAACCGTTCCGGCCATCTATTTTTCGCACGCGATTCAGATGGTTTTTGGCTACCAAGCCGTCTCATTCCCGTTCAGCAACTTCATTCCTGCCGTTGCCGGCGCGATTCTGTTCTTCACCGGCGGTCGAGTGTTCTTGACCACGGGTTGGCAAGAAATCAAGGCAAAGCAACCCGGCATGATGGCCCTGATAGCCATGGCTCTGATTGTGGCTTTCGGCTACAGCGCAACCTTGACGGCTTTCGAGCTGGTCGGTTCACCGATTGCCGGCATGGACTTTTGGTGGGAGCTCGCCTCGTTGGTGACCATCATGTTGCTCGGGCACTGGATAGAAATGTCTTCAATCATGAAGGCTCAGAACTCGATGGAAAACCTAGCGGCGCTTCTGCCGAGCACGGCCGACCTGATCGAAGGCGAGCAGATAACCCGCGTTCCGCGTTCGAGCATCGAGGTTGGCGACATCGTGCTGGTTCGCCCTGGTGCTTCGGTTCCGGCCGACGGTCTCATCGTTCAGGGGTCATCTCGTGTGAACGAGTCGATGGTGACCGGTGAATCGGCCGAGGTCGAGAAAACCGAGGGCGATGTCGTAATCGCCGGAACCATCAACGCTTCGGCCGCAAAGCTTGGTCAAGGTGCGCTGACCGTTCGAGTAACCGCGGTCGGCTCAGACACGCTGGTGGCCGGCATCATGCGCCTTGTTGCCGAGGCTCAAGAGTCGAAGTCGAAGGTGCAGGCGCTTGCCGACAAAGCAGCCGGATGGCTGTTCTACCTGGCTCTCGCTTCGGCAGCCATCACGGCAATCGTCTGGACGATTCTCGGAACCCAAACTCCAGACTTCGTTGTAGAGCGTGTGGTTACGGTTCTTGTTATCGCTTGCCCGCACGCACTTGGTCTAGCGATTCCGCTGGTCACCGCAATCACCACTGCGAAAGCGGCTCGAAGTGGGCTACTCATTCGCAACCGCATCGACTTCGAGAGCGCTCGCCGAGCAGATGTCGTTCTGTTCGATAAAACCGGCACCCTGACGACCGGTAAGCGCAGCATCCTCGCCGTCAAGTTGGCGCAGCGCTCAGAGATTGCATCGACCGATGACTTGCTTGCACTGGCCGCTGCCGTTGAGACGAAGTCAGAGCATGTGCTCGGTGAGTCGATTGTTCGCGAGGCGAGCCTGCGCGCGCTGCGTCTGCCAGCCATCAGTGACTTCAGGGCGCAGAGCGGCTTTGGCGTTAGTGCCAACTGGGATGGTTCGGAGGTACTGATCGGCGGGCCGCAGATGCTTACCGCTAACAAGATTGAACTTGCCGTGCAAGACCTGGTTTCGGTTGCCGAAGCAAACGAAAAGGGCAACACGGTTGTCTACGTGGTGATCGACCACAAGCCGGCTGGCTTCATCGAGTTCGGTGATCAGATTCGCGAGACGGCGGCCGAGGCGGTCTACCAACTTCAGCGCATGAGAGTTCGAGTAGCAATGGTCACCGGCGATGCCACTGGTGTGGCCAATGCGGTTGCCAAAGAGATTGGCATCGACGAGGTATTTGCCGAGGTGCTTCCTGCCGGTAAGTCAGACATTGTCAAAAAACTTCAGGCTGACGGTTCGGCAGTTGCCTTCGTTGGTGACGGCATCAACGATGCTCCGGCCCTTGCTGGCGCTGATGTCGGCTTCGCCATCGGTGGCGGCACAGACGTGGCTTTCGACTCGGCCGGATTGGTTTTGGTCACTAGCGATCCGATCGCCGTGCCAGCCGCGTTGCGCCTTTCGAAGCGAAGTGTGACCAAAATGCGTCAAAACCTCTTTTGGGCCGCAGGTTACAACTTGGTCGCAATTCCTCTAGCAGCCGGCGCGCTGATGCCTTTGGGTCTAGTGTTATCTCCAGCCATCGGCGCAGTGCTGATGTCACTTTCGACCATCATCGTTGCAGCAAACGCCCAACTGCTCAGGAGATAACATGACTCGCCTAGGCCTGATCATCAACCCGACGTCAGGCAAAGGCAATGGGCTTTTGCATGGCAATAAAGCCATGGATGCACTGCGCGCAGCAGGCGCAAACCTCATTGACCTGAGTGCCAAGACGTATGATCTTGCGTTCGCAAACGGTCGAGCTGCAATCGACGAGGGTCGTATTGATGTGTTAGTAGTTGCGGGCGGTGACGGAATGGTTCACCTGGGTGTCAACCTTTGCGCTGGCACAGACGTCACTCTAGGAATCATCCCGTGCGGTACCGGCAATGACGCGGCGCGAACTCTTGGTCTACCGGTGGTTGATGGGGCAGCTGCGGCACAGGTTGTGCTCGACGGAAAATCAGACCGATTCGACCTAGGTTTAGGCAAGAGCGACGAACGCTCCTTTCACTTTTTTGGCAGTCTCTCGGCTGGCTTTGATGCAGTTGTAGCCGCGCGAGCCAATAAGTGGAAGTGGCCCAAAGGCCCTAGTCGTTACGTTCTAGCCATGTTGCGAGAACTCGCGACCTTCAAGCCGCTGCAATACGACGCTGTTATCGACGGGGTCGAACGCAAGATCGAGGCGATGCTGTGCGCCGTGGCCAACTCGCGCTCGTTCGGTGGCGGCATGCTCATTACCCCAGAGGCGAGCGTGCAGGATGGTGAGCTAGACCTGTTTGTCGTGCATCCGCTTTCGCGACCAGCGTTTTTGAAGATGTTCCCGAAGGTTTACACGGGTGCCCACGTCACCCACCCGGCCGTAGAAATTTTGCGAACGAAACTCCTCACGCTAAACGCAGGCAATGTTCCAACCTATGCCGATGGTGAATACGTGGGCAGGCGACCGCTGCAGATCGAAATCGCACCTAACGCCGTCAAGATTTTTGTGGCATAATCAAGAGGTTGTTTAAACGGCCCCATCGTTTAGCGGCCTAGGACACCGCCCTCTCACGGCGGCAGCAGGGGTTCAAATCCCCTTGGGGTCACGATCTCGCCTTCGATGATTTACTCTCGGAGGCGAGATTTTTCTTAACCTTTAGGTGTTGGTCGAAAGTTTACGAAAACGAAACAATTTTTAGCGCCGAAACCGCTTTCTCGAAGTGCTCGCAGGCGTAGGCTAAACGGCGTAAGCAGTCCGTGAAATCCACGTGGCTGAACTTTCAGGAGGAACTATAGTGAGCACCATTACTGGCACCGCACTAAAGACCCTGTCGATTGCGGCTGTTTCAGCTCTTGCATTCACCGGCTGTGCGCCTGCAGCGCCATCGGTTGACTTCAAGGCCTGTGCCGTATCTGACGAGGGCAGCTGGAACGACAAATCATTCAACGAGTCGGTTTACGACGCGTTGGTACAGGCTAAAGACGAGCTCGGTGTCGAGATCGCTGATGCAGAATCAAACAGCGCAGAAGACTTCGGCCCTAACCTACAGGCCATGGTTGACGCAGCTTGTGACGTAACCTTCGCAGTTGGCTTCAACCTGGTTGCAGCTGTAAACGAGACCGCCAAGGCTAACCCAGAGATGAACTTCGTAACCATCGATGGTTGGTCAGAAGGCAACGCAAACCTAAAGCCAGTTGGCTACGCAATGGAGCAGTCGAGCTACCTAGCTGGATACGCTGCAGCAGCTCACTCAACCAGCAAGGTCATCGGCACCTACGGTGGCGTTCAGATTGACGCTGTTACCGCGTTCATGGACGGCTTCTACTACGGCGCTAAGGCATACGAAGCTGAGACCGGAACCGCAGTTACCGTTCTAGGTTGGGACCCAGTTGCTAAGGCTGGAGACTTCATGGGCGACTTCGCTCCAAACAGCGGTGTCTCAAAGTCGATCGCTGCAACCCAGATTGAAGCTGGTGCAGACGTAATCTTCCCAGTTGGCGGAGACCAGTTCGGCGCAGTTAGCGAAGCTCTAAGCGAAGCTGGCAGCAACGGTGTAATGATCGGTGTTGACAAGAACATCGCTGTTACCTCGCCAGAGTACGCAGACATCGTTCTAACTTCGGTTGAAAAGCGTATGACTGCTGCAACCTTCAACATCATCAAGGACCTATCGGGTGGTGCAGCCTTCAACGGTGACTACTACATCGGTACCTTGGAGAACGATGGAACCGGTCTAAGCGACTCGACTCTGATCAGCGATGAACTATGGACCAAGCTCAACGAGCTAAAGGCCGGAATCATCGACGGTTCGATCGACCCTAAGGCCTAGTTTCTAACTAGCCTCAACAAAACCGCCGAGACTGTTATGGTCTCGGCGGTTTTGGCTTTTTCGGTGAGGTAGATTTAACTAAGTTGCGCACGAACACAAAGGGCAAACAGCGATGAAGCTAGAACTCAGAGGCATCACCAAGCGCTTTGGCGACCTCGTAGCGAACGACGACATCAACCTAGTGGTTGAGCCGGGCCAGATTGTCAGCCTTCTTGGCGAAAACGGCGCTGGAAAATCAACCCTCATGAACGTTCTCTATGGCCTCTACCAGAGTGACGGCGGCCAGATTCTCATCGATGACCAAGCGGTGAACTTCAAAGGCCCTGGTGACGCAATGAACGCCGGCATCGGCATGGTGCACCAGCACTTCATGCTCATCCCAGTTTTCACTGTTGCCGAGAACGTCGCGCTTGGTAACGAGCCGACCAAACTGGGCGGACTCATGGATGTCGCGGCGGCGCGTGAGCGTGTTCGCGAGATTTCAGACCGCTTCGGATTCAACGTCGACCCAGATGCTCTTATTCAAGATCTTCCAGTTGGCGTGCAGCAGCGAGTAGAAATCATTAAGGCATTGAGCAGGGATGCCCGTGTGCTCGTGCTTGACGAACCAACCGCCGTTCTCACGCCGCAAGAAACCGACGAGCTCATGGCAATCATGCGTCAACTTGCGGCTAACGGCACGTCGATCATCTTCATTACTCACAAACTGCGCGAGGTTCAGGCGGTAGCCGACCGCATCGTCGTCATTCGACTCGGCAA
The DNA here is from genome assembly GCA_039805305.1 of Actinomycetota bacterium. Classification (GTDB taxonomy): domain Bacteria; phylum Actinomycetota; class Actinomycetes; order Actinomycetales; family Microbacteriaceae; genus Rhodoluna. The sequence continues at coordinate 68,929 of JBDLUM010000028.1, read as the reverse complement.
GGTGGTTGGCGAAGCTAAACCGACCTCGACTGCATCTGAACTTGCGAGCATGATGGTTGGCCGAGAGGTGCACCTGAACGTCGAACGCGCACCTTTGAAAAAGGGTGAGGTTGTTTTATCGGTCGACAAGATTTCAGTTCGAGACGACCGAGGTCAACTAGCGGTGAACGAGCTTTCACTTCAGCTTCACGCTGGTGAGGTACTTGCCATCGCCGGGGTTCAAGGTAATGGTCAAACCGAACTTGCCGAAGCCATCGTGGGTTTGCGCAAACTTGAAAAAGGCTCGGGCAAAATCATCTACAAGGGCAAGTCTGTTGAATCACTATCGGTTCGCGAGCGCCTCGACGCATTTTTGAGTTATGTACCAGAAGACCGTAAAAAAGATGGTTTGGTTTCAGAGTTCAACATCGAAGAGAATCTGTTGCTCAACCAAAGTTTCGGTGATGACCGCGGAGCCAAGTTCGTTCGAAGAGGCTTACTAGACCAGGCAGTTCTCAAGAGCGAAGCCGAGCTCGCCATCGCCCGTTTTGACATTCGCACCCAAGGTTCAAAGTCACTGGCCGGCAAACTCTCTGGCGGTAACCAACAGAAGGTCGTTTTGGCTCGAGAAATGAGCAGACCGCACGACGTGTTGTTAGTTGCTCAACCAACACGAGGTGTAGACGTCGGGTCGATCGAGTTTATTCACGACCAGATTATGAAAGAACGCGACGAGCAGAGCACCGCTGTCTTGCTCATTTCTACCGAACTCGACGAGGTTCTAGCCTTGGCTGACCGCATTGCTGTTATGTACCGCGGAAAAATCGTTGGCATCGTGCCGGCTGAAACCAGTCGCGAAACCCTCGGCAAAATGATGGCAGGTATCACCGCATGAGTGAAAAGAAGAACCTAAAAGATTTGGCGAAGTCAAAAGCATCGTCTGCCCAAAAATCACCGGATGTTGCCAGCACCGTAATTCGCGACATCATGTCGGCCGGCTTCACTCGCGTCATGCTGTCGATTGTTCTCGGGTTCGCTATCGGTGCAATCTTCATGATTCTCTTCAATGAAGATGTTGTTTCTACCTACGAGACTTTCTTCTCGAACCCTGGTGAAACTTTCATGGCCAGCCTAAAAGTGCTCGCTGACGGCTACGGTGGTTTGCTCAAAGGGTCAATCTTCAACCCTGAGGGCCGTGACATTGTTGCCATGTTCCGCCCGATCACAGAAACGTTCCGCCTGGCCGCGCCATTGATCATGGCAGGTCTTGGAATTGCGCTCACTTTTAGGGTTGGCCTGTTTAACATCGGTGCAACCGGCCAAATCGTCATGGGCCTGGCTGGAGCTACCTGGATTTCAACCCGCGTCGACCTTCCATACGGCGTGCACATGATTGTTGCAGTTATCGTTGCCGTGATCTGCGCAGCACTTTGGGGTGCCATTGTCGGTCTGCTGAAAGCCAGAACAGGCGCACACGAGGTAATCGTTACCATCATGCTCAACTACGTGGCCCTCAACTTCTTCACCTGGTTACTTCGCACCCCAGAACTGCTACTAGAAGCAAATGGTGGCGGCACGCCAAAGTCTGATCCAGCTGCCGAAACCGCAATGCTGCCGACGTTGTTTGGCGACATGTACAAGATTCACATCGGTATCTTCTTTGCAATCGCCGCTGCCTTCATCTACTGGCTACTGATGGACCGCTCGGCCATCGGCTACCGCTTCAAGATGGTTGGGCACAACATGAGTGCCGCTCGTGCCGCAGGCATCAAAGTTGAACGCACGTTCATTTGGGCGATGGCCATTTCGGCGGCCTTCGCCGGCTTAGCTGCAGCCAACCAAGGTTTGAGCGAAACCGGCGGAATCACCACAAGTATCAACGCGAACATTGGTTTCGACGCAATCACTGTGGCCTTGCTCGGAGGAAACAGCGCTAAGGGCATCTTCGCGGCGGGCTTACTCTTCGGAGCCTTCAAGGCTGGAAGCCCCGCCATGCAGGTGGCCGGTGTTTCGCCTGAGATTCTTGGGGTTGTGCAGGCCTTGATTGTTTTGTTCATCGCCGCACCACCGCTGATCAAAGCATTCTTCAGACTTCCAGAAGCAGAGGTGAAGTAAGCCATGGCAGACAAGCTCAAGAACTTAGCCAAGAGTCGGGTTGCGCAGAACAAACTCGAAGTCACCCCAGGAATGTTTTCGTCGGCACCGGTCAAGGTGAGTGCAAAAGCTGGTCTGGTAATGGCGTTCTTCACGCTGCTCGTCATCATCGCCTTCGGCGTTTATGGCAGCCCTAAAGACGTAACATTTGAGCTCAACGAGGCAGGAACGTGGCTCTCCGTTCCAGATTTCACAGTGTCATCCAGCGCTTTCTCGCTGTTACTCGGCGGCATTCTTGGTTTCATCACGTTGGCATCTACCTGGCTAACCCTTGCCAACCGTGCAACCCCAATGTGGCTATCTCTGCTGTTTGGTTTGGTTGGAGCGACTTCGCTGTTGGCTTGGCTGGCGGCCGGTGCATCCGTGCCCCTGTCTTTCTTACTTTCCAACGCCGTTGTTCTAGCCGTGCCAATCATTTTGGGTGCGCTGGGTGGCGTGATGTCTGAACGTGTTGGTGTGGTGAACATTGCGATCGAGGGCCAGTTGCTCACCGGCGCGTTTGTCGCTGCGGTCGTTGGCAGCCTCACCGACAACCTTTGGCTTGGCTTGATTGCGGCCGCAATCGCCTCGGCGTTGCTGTCGATGAGCCTGGCTTCGCTCGCAATTAAATATCTCGTTGACCAAATCATCATCGGTGTGCTGATCAACGTTCTCGTAATCGGTGTAACCAACTTCTTGTATTCGCAGTGGCTGGCCAGCGACGGAAGAAACGCCAACTTTCCGGGAACCTTCGAAATCGTCAAGATTCCTCTACTGAGCGACATTCCGATTATCGGTGAAGCATTGTTTGCGAACCGCGTGACGGTCTACATCACTCTTCTTCTAGTGCCGCTGGTTTGGTTCATGCTGTTCCGCACCAAGCTCGGTCTTCGCGCTCGAGCCGTGGGTGAGCATCCGCTTGCTGCTGACACCGTCGGCATCAACGTCGCCCGCACTCGCTTCTGGTGGGTCACCGCTGGTGGAGCAATCGCCGGTATCGGTGGCGCTGCACTCACCATCGGTAACGTAGGTGCTTTCGGCCGAGAGATGTCTGGTGGCCTCGGCTTCATTGCCCTAGCCGTTGTTATTTTGGGTCGTTGGCAGCCGTTCTATGTTGCCGCTTCGGCGTTGCTGTTCGGCTTCGCCATCATCATGCGCATCTGGGCGAACCAGGTGAGCCCGGGCATTCCGTCAGACTTCATCACCATGGTGCCTTACCTGGTCACGTTGATTGCGGTGGCTGGTTTTGCCGGCAAGGTCAAACCTCCGGCCGCTGCTGGCGAGCCTTATTCAAAGAACTAGGGTTTAGCTTCAGCCCTAAACGCGCTTGGATGCTCGGCTGCTGATCACCGTGGTGGCTACCACCACGATCACAACCGGCACGAGCGACGCAAGGTTTAAGCCGACGAACTTGACCAGCGACAGAATGTTGCCGGCTACGGCACCGCCGAACGCACCGGCCAACATCATCATCATGTCGCTTACGCCTTGAACGTTCGTCTTCTGCTCTAGAGGCACGGTTTCGGCAAGCATGGCCGAGCCAGAGACAGTGGCCGCTGACCAACCGAGGCCCAGCAAGAACAAGCCGATGTTGACCATGGTTGAGTCTTCTGAACCGAAGCCTGAGATTAGCAACGATGCCACCAGGGTGATCTGGCCGATGAGAACTGTCGGCAGCTTTCCTATTTTGTCGCCAAGCCAGCCGAACACCGGCGAAAAGGCATACATACCGGCAATGTGCAGGCTGATGGTAAAGCCAACCAGTACCAAGCTCGCACCGTGATCTTTCATGTGCACCGGCGTCATCGACATTACCGAAACCATCACCATGTGGCTGAGAGCAACAGTGAGCACGGCATAGGCAGCACGCGGATGCTCGCGCAGGGTTTTGATGGCGGCCCCGATCGAACGCTTGCCGGCGCGTTTCACGGCCTCAGGGTCTGCCTGCATCGCAACCAAAAGTGGGTCGGGCCGAAGGCCAAACCAGAAAGTGAGGGTGGCTGCGGTCTGGGCTGCAACAGTAATCAAAAACGGCCCGGTCATTTCTGGCATGCCAAGCGCGTCGCCCAAGATTTCACCTGGTCCGAATAGGTTCGGTCCGATGACGGCACCGAAGGTCGTGGCCCAAACCACCGTCGAAAGGTCGCGACCCTTTGGCTTTGAACTCGGTAGGTCGGTCGCTGCGAAACGGGCCTGTAGACCGGTTGCTGAGCCAGCTCCTAGCAAGAACAGGCCAAGAAGCAGAATCCAAAGCTGCATGGTTGCGGCGGCCAAGATAACCAGGCCGGCACCCGAAATTGCGAACGCGGCACCGGTGGCTAGAGCCTTGCGGCGACCGAGTGAATACGCAATGCGGCTAAGCGGAATCGCCCAGGTAGCTGCTCCAAGAGTCGAGAAGGTTGCTGCAGCACCGCTCCAGGCGGCCGTTCCAGAAATGTGCTCGGCGAGCAGAGCGCCAATTGAGAGAGTTGAGCCTAATCCGAATCCAGATAGCACCTGACCAGTGGTTAGTACCCGCACGGTTCTGCGCTGCAGAAACTCCAGACCTTCATTGCTCACCGCCCCAGCATAACCCTTGACGGGTAAACTTGAGGTTCATCCGTTTTTTTACTTAGGTGGGTAATGTCTGCACCGCTAACACTGGCCGAAAAAGTCTGGAATGACCACTTGGTGGTCAAGGGCGAGAATGGTTCGCCAGACCTGCTCTACATCGACCTTCACCTCGTTCACGAGGTCACTAGCCCTCAGGCATTTGACGGTTTGCGCCTTGCTGGCCGACCAGTTCGACGCCCAGACCTAACCATCGCCACCGAAGACCACAACACTCCAACGTGGGACATCGACAAGCCGATTGCCGACATCACCAGCCGCACCCAGATTCACGCGCTACGCAGCAATGCCGAAGAGTTCGGCATTCGCATCCACTCGCTTGGAGACATCGAGCAGGGAATCGTTCACGTTGTAGGCCCCCAGCTTGGCTTAACCATGCCGGGCATCACGGTGGTTTGCGGAGACTCACACACTTCTACCCACGGCGCTTTTGGTGCGCTGGCGATGGGTATCGGCACGAGCGAGGTTGAGCACGTGCTCGCCACTCAGACCCTGCCGCTCAAGCCCTTCAAAACCATGGCAATCAACGTCGAGGGCACTCTGCGCCCAGGGGTGACCGCCAAAGACATCATCTTGGCAGTAATCGCCAAGATTGGCACCGGTGGCGGTCAAGGTTATGTGCTCGAATACCGCGGCAGCGCCATCCGCTCGCTTTCGATGGAAGCCCGCATGACCATTTGCAACATGTCGATCGAGGCGGGTGCTCGTGCCGGAATGGTGGCGCCCGACCAAATCACATTCGACTACCTCAAGGGTCGCCCACACGCTCCAGAAGGTGCCGACTGGGAGGCCGCTGTGGCTTTCTGGAAGACCCTGCCTACCGATGAGGGTGCCACTTTCGACGCCGAGGTAAACCTCGACGCCAACACGCTCGACCCTTTCGTCACCTGGGGTACCAACCCGGGTCAAGGTGTTTCGCTGCTAGATGTGGTGCCAAACCCAGCCGACATCGCCGACCCAAACGAGCGCGCCGCCGCCGAGCGTGCTCTTGAATACATGGATCTCACCCCGGGCACCAAACTCAAAGACATTCGAGTCGACACAGTCTTCTTGGGCTCTTGCACCAACAGCCGCATCGAAGACCTTCGTGCCGCGGCCGAAATCATCAAGGGCAGAACTAAGGCCGATGGCATTCGCATGATGGTGGTACCGGGTTCGGCTCGTGTTCGCCTGCAGGCCGAAGCCGAGGGTCTCGACAAGGTATTCAAAGACTTCGGTGCCGAATGGCGCTTCGCCGGTTGCTCGATGTGTCTCGGCATGAACCCAGACCAGCTAGCCCCGGGCGAGCGTGCTGCATCGACCTCAAATCGCAACTTCGAAGGTCGCCAGGGCAAGGGGTCACGCACCCACCTGGTCTCTCCGCTGGTTGCAGCAGCAACGGCCATTCGCGGAACCCTGTCTAGCCCTGCCGACATCGAGGAGGGCAACTAATGGAAAAGTTTGAAACTTACACCGGCATCGGGGTTCCGCTGCGTCGCAGCAACGTTGACACCGACCAGATCATTCCGGCTGTCTACCTAAAACGAATCACAAAAACCGGCTTCGAGGATGCCCTTTTCGCAGCCTGGCGCAACGACCCCGATTTCGTGCTGAACCAGCCGGCCTACGCCGCTGGTTCGGTTCTATTCGCTGGCCCAGACTTTGGCACCGGCTCAAGCCGCGAGCACGCGGTGTGGGCGCTTCGCGACTACGGTTTTCAGGCCGTCTTCTCGAGCAAGTTCGCTGACATCTTCAGGGGCAACTCTGGCAAACAGGGTCTAGTAACGGGCATCGTCAGCGACGAAGACATCGAGCGCATCTGGCAGGCTCTTGAGGCAAACCCGGGGGCTTCGGCCACCGTGAACCTGGTCGAGAAGACCGTCACCGTAGGCGACATCCGCGTAGATTTCGAGATTGACGAATACACTAGGTGGCGTCTACTTGAAGGGCTCGATGACATCGGGCTCACCCTGCGAGACGAGAAGTCGATCACCGACTTTGAGGCGAAACGAGAGTCTTGGCGCCCCAAGACTTTGCCAGCCAAGGGAGCCTGATGAGTCAAATCACCGTCAAAGGTGGCAAGCCGCTAGTTGGACGTGTCGATGTTCGCGGAGCAAAGAACCTAGTAACCAAGGCCATGGTTGCCGCGCTGCTCGGCGACACCGCGAGCGAGTTGCGTCAGGTGCCTCACATCAGCGACGTTGAGGTGGTTTCGAGCCTGCTGCAGTTGCACGGCGTAAAGATCACCCACGACGACCACGGGGTAATGACTCTCGACCCAACCAACGTGAAGTCGGCTCGCATGGTCGACATCGACGCCCACGCCGGCTCTTCACGAATTCCAATCTTGTTCTGTGGCCCACTGCTGCACCAGCTCGGCGAAGCGTTCATTCCAGACCTTGGTGGTTGCCACATCGGCGACCGCCCAATCGATTACCACCTAGAGGTGCTTCGCAACTTCGGTGCCGTCATCGAGAAACAGCCAAACGGCATTCGCCTGAGTGCGCCAGAAGGACTCAAGGGCGCCAAGATTTCGTTACCGTACCCAAGCGTTGGCGCAACCGAGCAGGTTCTGCTCACTTCGGTTCGCGCCGAGGGTCTAACCGAGTTGACCGGCGCTGCTGTTGAACCAGAGATCATGGACCTCATCGCCATCTTGCAGAAGATGGGTGCCATCATCTCGGTTGACACCGACCGCGTGATTCGCATCGAGGGTGTCAAGACTCTCACCGGCTACAGCCACAGCGCACTCTTTGACCGAAACGAAGCCGCGTCATGGGCCGCAGCCGCGCTTGCCACTGGCGGAGACATCTTTGTCGGCGGAGCGCGCCAGCAAGAGATGATGGCTTTCTTGAACGTCTACCGCAAGGTCGGTGGCGCTTTCGAGATTAAAGACGAGGGCATTCGCTTCTACCACCCGGGCGGTGAGCTATCGCCGGTGGTTATCGAGACCGACGTGCATCCTGGCTTCATGACCGACTGGCAGCAGCCTTTGGTTGTGGCGCTAACTCAGGCCAAGGGTCTGTCGATTGTTCACGAGACCGTCTATGAAAACCGCTTCGGCTTCACCGACGCGCTGGTTCAGATGGGCGCGCAGATTCAGATTTATCGCGAGTGCCTCGGTGGCAACCCTTGCCGCTTCGGTCAGCGCAACTTCAACCACTCCGCGGTGATCTCGGGCCCAACGCCACTCAAGGGTGCCGACATCCGCGTGCCAGACCTTCGCGGCGGTTTCAGCCACATGGTTGCAGCTTTGGCTGCCGAAGGTGTGAGCAATGTCACCAACGTTCAACTCATCTCGCGCGGCTACGAGCACTTCTTGGCAAAGCTCGAAGCACTAGGTGCCGATTTCACCTATACGGAGTAACGAGGCTGGTCATGGCTAAAAGCAAATCTGGCGACTTCTTGAAGATGCCCAAGATTCACAAACGCGAACCGAACTTTGTGACGCGAATCGTTGCCAACCTTCTCGGCTTCTTCGTGCGCCTCATGTTTCGCATCGAGGTCAAGGGACTCGAGAACCTGCCTAAGTCTGGCGCCTACGTCTTAGCCGCGAACCATGTCACCTATCTTGATGCGCTCGCCGTGGCATACATGGTCTATTTCAAGGCCCGCCGAACCCCGCACTTTTTGGCCAAGGGCAACTTGTTCAAGGCTCCGGTAATCGGCGACATTCTGATCGCATGCGAGCAGGTTCCGGTTTACCGTGGTGGGCATTCAAACCGTGAACCCATGGATGCTGCACACGCGATTCTCGAAGCTGGCCGTGTCATCACCATCTACCCAGAAGGCACCCTCACCCGTGAGCCAAACGGCTGGCCGATGCGAGGCAAGATCGGTGCCATCAAGATGGCTCTAGAAAAAGATGTTCCGTTCATTCCGATGGCGCAGTGGGGCACCGAAAAGATTCTGCCTACCTATTCGAAGCGCTTTAGGCCTAACCCGTTTCACAAGGTTCGCATGGTTATCGGCGAAGAGCTTGACCTAAAGAAATACCGCGGGCGCAAGCTTTCGAATGCAGAGTATGCCGAGGCTAACGAACTGGCCATGCAGGCGATTACCCGTTTGACCGAGCAGCTTCGTGGCGCGAAGGCCCCAAAGACGCTATTTGACCCACGCGAGGCAGGTTTGGCCGAGCACGGCAACTTCAAAGCAGCACCAAAGCCGCAGGTAGGTGAAAAATGAGCAAGATTGCCGTGATGGGTGCCGGTTCATGGGGCACCACCTTTGCAAAAGTTTTGACCGATGCCGGCTGCGAAGTTATGTTGTGGGCTCGCCGACCAGACCTAGCCGATGAAATTAACAACGAACACCGCAATGGCGATTACCTTCCTGGCATCGAACTACCCGAGGGGCTCAAGGCTTCGGCCTCAGTCGAAGAAGTTTTGGCTGGCGCATCCCAGGTTTATCTGGCCGTGCCGTCGCAGTCGTTGCGCTCAAACCTTGAGCAGTGGGGGCCGCATCTGCCAGCCGACGCCATTTTGGTGAGCCTCATGAAGGGTGTCGAAAAAGATACTGGATTGCGCATGAGCGAGGTGATCGCCCAGGTAACCGGGTTCTCGCTCGATCAAATTGCTGTGGTTAGCGGCCCAAACCTTTCTGTAGAAATCGCCGGCGAGCAACCAACGGCATCGGTAGCCGCATCGGCCAGCCTCGAAACTGCCGAGTTGGTTGCCAAAGCGTCTTCGAACAGCTACTTCACCACGTTCACCAACACCGACGTGATCGGCACCGAATTCGGTGGAATTTTGAAAAACCTGATTGCAGTCGCGATCGGTATCGTCAACGGCGTCGGCTATGGCCAGAACACCAAGGCCTCGATCATGACGCGTGGCCTTGCCGAGATTTCTCGCTTTGCCGTAGCTCACGGAGCAAAATCAAAAACGATGAACGGCCTGGCCGGTCTTGGTGACCTGATCGCCACCGCAGAATCGCCACTGTCTCGCAACTTCAAGGCTGGCGAAATGTTGGGCAAGGGCTATCGCCTAAACGAGGTGCTCAAGCGTCTCTCTCAAACCGCCGAAGGTCTGGCATCGATTGCACCAGTGCTCACCTTGGCCGAGGCCAAGGGCGTAAAGATGCCGATCGTTGAACAGGTTCATTTGGTGATGCAAGGCAAGATGCATCCGCGTGAAATCGCCCCACATCTAACCCACGAGTCAGACGAGCCGCAGGGCGAATAATGTCGAAAATTCGCGTGCTGTTGCTGTTCGGAGGCAGGTCTTCTGAGCACTCGATTTCGTGCGCAACCGCCGCCGGCGTAATGGGAGCAATCGACCGAAACCGATTTGAACTGGTGCCGGTTGGCATCACCCGAGCCGGGCAAATGGTTCCGGTTGCCGACGAGCCGGGTCGTTGGGCGCTCACCAGTGGCGAACTACCAGTTGTTGAGTTCGAAGGTCGCAAAATCGTTTGGCCAGAGTTGGGCGAGCGTGAACTTCGTTTCGTTGACCAGCAAGGGGCAATCGAGTCGCTCGGCGAGATTGACGTTGTCTTTCCGGTGCTGCACGGCCCATACGGCGAAGACGGCACCATTCAAGGTTTTCTAGAGCTACTCGACATTCCCTATGTCGGCAACGGCGTTTTCGCGTCGGCCGCCGGCATGGACAAAGAGTTCACCAAAGCGCTTTTCGAGGCTGCCGGCATTCCGGTTACTCCGCACGTGGTCATTCGCGAAAAGCAGTGGCTCGATGACCCAGAGAGCACACTTGCAAAGGTTGCTGGGCTTGGCGGCACCCCGCTTTTTGTGAAGCCGGCACGAGCTGGTTCTTCGGTGGGTGTTTCAAAAGTCACCAACATGGATGCTTTCGCCGACGCCGTGGCATTGGCACTCGAAAACGACAACAAGGTTGTTGTAGAACATGGCTTGGTTGGTCGCGAAGTTGAGTGTGCGGTTCTGGGTGGTCGCCACGGTGCGAGGCCTCGTGTCTCGGTAGCTGGCGAGATTGTGGTGAAAGGCCGCGAGTTTTACGATTTCGAGGCTAAGTATCGCGATGAGGCTTCGGTTGACCTGATCGTGCCGGCTCAACTATTAGCCGACGAGTTGAGTCAAATGCAGTCGATTGCTCGACGCGCATTCGAGGCCATTGGTGGCAGTGGGCTTGCTCGCGTTGATTTCTTCTTGACGGCCGACGGCTTCTTGGTCAATGAGATCAACACCATGCCGGGCTTCACGCCGCTTTCGATGTTTCCGTCGCTATGGCAGGCCTCCGGCATCGCCTATGCAGACCTAATCAGCGAATTGATTGATCTAGCGCTCGAAGCCAAACGCTAGAGGCTCTAACCCTGGCAAACCTTGTCTGGTTCAGCGCGATTTACAGCATCGGCCAGTTCTTCTAGGGCAGTGATTCCCGAGGCTTTACCCGAATCAACGATCACTTCTGTCGTAGGAGTGCGACCAAAGGTTACAAATCTAAAGCTTGGTGCGGCGCTGTCGTCAACCAGCCAATCGACCTCACCAACGGTCACGCAGGGGAGTGCGCTAACCTCAACCGGCTCGATTCCGCAGCGCAATAGAACCGATGCCGGTTCACCCCAGGCTCCGGTGCCTTGAGCGTTGGTGTCGCGTGCCGGCAGTTCGCCGAGTTGGTTCGGTAGGCGCACGACTACCTCGGCGCATCCGGGATTATTTGAGTCTGCTCCCGGCTCGAGGTTCAAGATGGGGGAGCAGCCCGTAGCACTGATTGCAAAAGCGGCACCGAGGCCGAGCACTAAAAACGAACGCAAAATCTTCATCAAATACAGGCTACCTTTGAATGGTGAGTTTGCAGACAGTGGGCCAATTGGGCGAGATCGAATCGCTTCGCCGCACCGTTTCACGTCTGTCGGCCAGTGAACACGCCATTGTGGGTTCTGGAGATGACGCCGCCGTAGTTGCCACCACCGACGATCGCTTTGTGGTCACCACCGACACCATGATTGAGGGTCACGATTTCAGACTCGATTGGTCGAGTTTCTATGACCTCGGCTTCAAAGCCGTTGCCACAAATCTCTCGGATGTCGCGGCGATGGGTGCCACGCCAACCGCCCTGGTCGTCGCCATCTCGGTTCCGCCAACCACCCTCATCGACAACCTCGAAGCTTTTGCCGACGGCCTTCGTGATGCTTGCCAGCAACTCGCACCGGGCTGTGGTGTGGTTGGCGGCGATCTGGCTAGTTCAGAGCAGGTTTTCATTTCGGTCACCGCTCACGGCGCCATGCAGGGGCGCGAACCAGTGCTGCGCTCTGGCGCCAAGGCTGGCGACGTTATCGCCCTCGCGGGCACACTAGGTCGCGCTGCTGCTGGGCTAGCGCTACTGGTTTCAGGCAAAGCCGATGCCATCAACGCCTATGACGACTGGGTGTCGGTGCAGAAGCAACCACGCCCACCGATTGCCGCTGGTGTCGAAGCCGCTTTGGCAGGTGCATCCTCGATGCTTGATGTTTCTGACGGGCTAGCCAAAGATGCCGCGCGAATTGCTCGCGCAAGCGGTGTTGCCATGCGCCTGAACAAGCGTGACCTCGATGGCTTCATCGCAATGGTTGAAGAGCCTGCGATGGCTTTGGGCGCGGATGCTTCGACCTGGGTTCTTTTCGGCGGCGAAGATCACGGCCTGCTGGCCACCTTCGCGGCCGACGCAAAGTTGCCGCGCGCTTTCAAGCCAATCGGCGTTGTGGCCGAGGGCGAAGGGGTTTGGTTAGATGACAAGCCTCTGCCCGAAAACGGCTGGGATTCAATCACTGGCGCCTAAGCGCCTCAAACCTTATTTGTGCAGAACCGAGTTCAGGGTCACACCGACGCCACTGCGCGGAGTTGCCTCGACTCGCCCGGTGACCGAGTTGCGGCGGAACAAAAGGTTAGGCATTCCCGATAGCTCGATCGCCTTCACGGCATGCTCACCAGAATCATCGATTACGGTCAACTTGGTGCCGGCTGTCACATAGAGACCAGCCTCGACGACGGTGTCGTCACCAATCGAGATGCCGATGCCGGCGTTAGCGCCAAGCAGCGCGCGCTCGCCAATGCGAACCTTCTCGCGACCGCCACCCGACAGCGTGCCCATGATCGAAGCACCGCCGCCGATGTCTGAGCCGTCGCCGACCACAACGCCCTGCGAAATGCGACCCTCAACCATGGCAACGCCAAGCGTGCCGGCATTGAAGTTCACAAAACCTTCGTGCATGACGGTGGTGCCAGGGGCGAGGTGTGCGCCAAGACGAACGCGCGAAGCATCCGCGATTCTAACCTTCTTTGGAGTGACGTAGTCGAGCAGTCGCGGAAACTTATCAATTGCGTGCACCGTGATGCCGGCACGCTGAAGAGCGGGGCGAAGTTTGTCGAGTTCGTCGGCGGCAACCGGGCCAGCCGAGGTGAATGCCACGATTGGCAGCGAAGGCAGCAAGTTGTCGAGATTGATGGTGTTTGGCGCAACCAGCAGGTGCGAGAGCAGGTGGAGGCGCAGGTAGGCATCGGCGGTGCTTGAAACCGGAAGCCCCAAGTCGATCTCGGTTCGAACCACGGCAACACTAACGTTGCGTCTGGCGTCATCGCCAACTAGGGCATCGAGTTCTTTGGGCACGACCCAGAGCGCATCGCTCTTTGGCGCATCGCCCAGCTGTGGGTTCGGGTACCAAACATCGAGCACGCTGCCGTCGCTCGCGAGGGTCGCCAAACCGTGGCCCCAGGCCTTTGAAGTAATCATTTCTTGCGTGCTCACCCCTCAATGTTACGGGTAGGCTCGTAGACGTGACCACGCTAAACCTCAATAAAGACGCGGATGTAGTCGAACTGACTCGAACCATCTGCGACATCGAGTCTGTTTCGGGTAACGAAACCGAGCTGGCCGACGCAATTGAAGCAGCTTTGCGTGGCTTCGATCACCTCGAAGTTATTCGCGACGGCGACGCAATCATCGCCCGCACCAACCTCGGTCGCACCAAGCGCGTGGTAATCGCCGGTCACATCGACACCGTTCCGGTGGCAGGCAATCTTCCGGTGAAATTCTTGCAATTCGAACGCGAGCAGGTGCTCTGGGGTCGTGGCACCGTCGACATGAAGGCCGGAGTTGCCGTGCAGCTAAAGCTTGCGGCAACCATAACCGAGCCGAACGTCGACGTCACCTGGGTTTTCTATGACCACGAAGAAGTGGATGCCGCGCTCAACGGCCTCGGTCGAATCAGCCGCAACCGTCCCGAACTTTTGAACGCACAGTTCGCTGTGCTCTGCGAACCCAGTTCGGCTCAGGTTGAGGGTGGATGCAACGGCACCATGCGAGCAACCGTGACCACTCGCGGGGTGAAGGCGCACAGCGCCAGACCGTGGATGGGCGAAAACGCGGTTCACAAGATGGGTGAAGTTTTGGTCAAATTGGCTGAGCACACCCCCGACGAAGTCGAAGTCGACGGCCTGGTTTATCGCGAAAGCCTAAACGCCGTGATCGCCAGCGGAGGCATCGCGACCAACGTGATTCCAGACGAGTGTCAAATCACTGTCAACTACCGGTTTGCACCGTCGAAATCGGCCGCCGAGGCCGAGGCCCACCTGCGCGGCTTCTTTGCCGGTCACGAACTCGAAGTGGTTGACGTGGCCGAAGGTGCCCGCCCAGGACTCGACCTGCCAGAGGCCGCTGCCTTCGTAGCCGCAGTTGGCTCGACCCCGAAGCCTAAATACGGCTGGACCGACGTTGCCCGATTCTCGGCACTCGGCATTCCGGCCGTGAACTTTGGCCCGGGTGACCCAAACAAGGCTCACGCAGACGACGAGAACGTGCCCGTTTCACAGATTTACGCTTGCGAAGCAGCGCTGGCTAAATGGTTGACCGCCTAGTCACCTTCGCGCGAAGCTCCTGGTGGTTCGCTGCCACTCTGGTTTGGTTGGCCACCCGCCTGATCACTACCGTTTTGTTTCTGGTCGCGGCGAGCATCCAAGGTGATAACTACTGGACTAAAGCGAATCCGCCGTACTTTGACTTTTTGAACATCTGGGACGTCGAGTGGTACTGGCGAATCTTCGACCACGGCTACCCGCTAGAGCTGCCGTTTTCGGCTAGCGGTCAGGTGTTGCAAAACGAGTGGGCTTTCATGCCGGTCTTTCCGGGGTTGGTCAAAGCCCTGACGAGCATCACCGGGCTCGAATTCAAATTCGCTGCCGCACTTCTGGCCACAGCTTTTTCGTTCGCCGCCGCACTAGTCATCGCCCGCATCTTCGAACGCTTCATGCCTCGAGCCCAAGCGCTCTGGGGCCTTGCGCTAGTTGGTCTCTGGTGCGCCAGCCCCGTGCTTCAAGCAGGCTATGCCGAATCTCTCGGGCTTTTCTTGCTGGCCATCGCCCTCTGGTTCATTCTCGAACGCCGTTACCTGGTTGCCCTCGCCCCGATAGCGATTTTGGCGTTCACCCGCCCAAGTGTTTTGGCGATCTCGCTCATGTTGGTTTTGCTTTGGGTGGTGCGCTGGTGGCAATCACGGCTCGACCCGTCGGGCTTCGCGCGTCGCGAACGCATCCAGCTCGCCGTGAGCGCCGTTTTGAGCGGTTTTGCGGGCTTGGGCTGGAGTCTGACCGCAGCAGCGTTCACCGGCCGACCAGACGCCTATCTGGCCACCGAAATGGCTTGGCGCTCGGTCTATGTCGGCAGCTCAAACTTCGCGCCGTTCGAGGGCTGGATAGCCAGCTTCGACTACCACTTCGGGGCGGGTGTTGGGCTCGTTTCGCTACTGCTTGCCGCCGGTTTGATTGCGTGGATGCTGCGCGCCGAAGCCATTGCCAAACTCGGCCTCGAACTGCGCCTCTGGTTGGTTTCGTACGCGGTTTACTTGCTCGCTGTGTTCTTTCCGCAATCGAGCACTTGGCGGCTTCTGCTACCGATGTTTGTGCTGGCGGGGGCGCTCGCGATAGGCACCTGGCGGGCATCCAAGTTGCTCAAGATTGTGCTGGTAATCGCCCTGATCGCCGCCCAATTCGCGTGGATGCTGGTCTGCTGGGTCTACGTTGCACCAGACTTCACCCCGCCGTAGCCGAAGCGTTAGCGAGATGTAATCGTTTTTGGGCACCTGCCCGTTTTTTTCGTCCTTTGAGTGTGAGAAACTAGAAGTTCTGGCAGAGAAGCCAAGCATCAAGGAGTATCAAATGGCAGCAATGAAGCCACGCACCGGCGACGGACCAATGGAAGCCGAGCGCGAGCCAAGAGGTCTAATCATTCTTCGAGTACCTCTCGAAGGTGGAGGCCGCCTAGTAGTTTCGGTCAACGACGAAGAAGCCAAGAGCCTGCACAAGGTTCTTGAAGGAATCGTCAAGAAATAAGGTTTCTAAAAAGAAAGCCGGCCCCCCAATGTGGCCGGCTTTCTTCATTTCTGGGTTCAACCCATTCAACGTCGTTTCTAATAGACGTTGGGGTTTGCCCTCCCAACCTTCATGTTGAAGATTGTTTTTGGTGCGTCCCAAACCAGAATGTCCCACGCGCTGACAGATACTTCGGGACCCGGAAGCCAGACGCCGCTATCACTTGATGCGTTCGAGCAAACTTGATTTGTGATCGCCACGGAATCTCTCGTGTACCAAATGCAGACGCGCACAATCCTCTCGTTTTGGTACACGTTTCCAGCGGCTTTGGCTCTTCCCACGTAGAGCAAATCGACTATTTCTTGCGAAGTGGCATAGCTCGTGCCCCAAACGGCTCTTGTTTGGATTCTGCTACTCGGCCAGACATAGGCAAAAGTTCCCGCACCTGGTGACACTTCTCGTTGGCAAATCTCCACCGTACCGCCGGCATCTAGAAGTTGCCTTTCCTGCTCAAGTGTTTCATTGCTCGAAAGATAAGTACTGCAAACCAGCTCGCCGGAAGTTGAAGCGGTTAATTCAACGGGAGCTGACGGAGCACCGGTCAATAGACCGAAAGCCAAGAGTGTTGTGATCATGTTTTCCCCAATCTGGTAAGTGTGAACATCTCAACTCGAAATCCAACTCGTTTTACAAATCGGATGACCTATGTTGTGATATCGATAAACAATAGTATTGTTTATCGATAGAAGTCAATTTTTCGGAAGGACCAGAGCCTTGTCAACAAAAACCAAAACAGCAACACTTTTTGCGGGTATTGCTATCTGGGCGCTAGTCATTATCGGGGCCGCTTTTCTTGGCCTGTTCATCCCGATTTTGAGTGGTGAGTTGTCTGAAACTTACTCTGAGTACGCCGGGGATAGCTTGACGATACAACTTCTACTTTCAAGCGTGGTCGCAACTGGCATGGTTACCCTGACATCCATCGCTTGGCTGATTCTGCGACTCAAGAATTCAAAGTTGCTTCTGGAACCATCTCTGCGAGTGGTCAGCGTTCTGATGTTTTCATTGTTTGGCGTCGCGGCAAGTTTTGCTGCTTTACTCACTTGGCTAAGCGTCAAAAACACTTTGCCTCCATCGATTCTTTTGTTTCTACTAGTGGCTATCCTTCTGGCTATTGCGGCAGCCTTCGTTGTTGCTTCTCTAAAGAGCGTGCTGAAAGAGGCAACCGCGGCACGTCAAGAACTTGAGGGAGTCATCTAATGCCGATAGTCGTTGATTTTGAAAAGCAGCGCGCCGCTAAAGGGCTCACCGTAGCCGAACTCGCCGACAAGATCGGCATCACGCAAGCGAATTTGTTCGTTTTGAAGAGCAATCGGGGCAAGGCAATTCGGTTCACAACTCTTGAGGCGCTATGTCGAGCCCTGGATTGTCAGCCGGGCGACATTTTGCAGTTCAAGAAGTAGGCAGTCGCCTAGCGAAGGCGCTCGGTCACTCAGAGCTGCCGCTTTTAGAGAGTGTGCTTGCTGGCGAGCAGTAGGCCATCGCCAACCGGTGACAAAGTGGTGATGAAGTCATCGTTGTTCACGAAAAAGCGCAGGGCGTCGCGGTAAACGCCGGTTGTTTCGTCACGAATTGCTGGGTCAGGCACTCGGTCTCGCCATAACGCGTGGGCAATCGCAATCACGCCACCCGGGCGAAGCAGGCGCGAAGCCTCGCGAATCTGCAGCTCTAGAGTTTCGCGATCTGCATCGAGAAATACTAGGTCGTAAGCAGCATCCGCCATGTTCGACATAACTTCAGATGCTCGACCGTGAATCACGCGAGTGCGAGCTGGCGCAATCTTGGCGTCTTTGAACGAGGCCTTGGCAGCCGTTTGGTTGTCACCCTCGGTGTCGATGGTGGCAAGCACAGCCGAGGTGTTTCCGCTGAGTAACCAAAGGCCAGACAAACCAGCACCGGTGCCTGCTTCTACGATCGCTTTAGCTCCGAGTGCTGAGACCAAGAGTGCCAGGTGTGCGCCGGTTGCTGCGGTGATGCATTCGAGCCCCAGTTCGTCGGCGCGAGCGCGAGCGCGAAGCATTGCCTCGTTCTCATCAACGAATTCTTCGGTGTACTTCCACGAAGTGATTTTGTCTACCATGTTGTCCTGTCGGGCTCCTACTCAAAAGGTTAAACCAGAGCGACCCGAGAACCCCGCAAGAGGTAACCTAGACACGTGTTCGGACTATCTGGTGAAAAGCTGCTCATTCTGGGTGTGCTCGCTGCGCTCATCCTGGGCCCTGACCGTTTGCCCGAATATGCCCGCAAGTTGGCCCAATTCATCAAGAGCCTGCGTCGCATGGCAGATGGCGCTCAAACCCAGCTAAAAGATGAACTTGGTGAGGGTTACGACGACGTCGACTGGCGCAAGCTTGACCCGCGTCAGTATGACCCGCGCCGAATCATCCGCGATGCTTTGAAAGAGGATGCTGCGCCAACGGCAGCCGCACTGAACACGCCTAACCCGCTCAAGCGCATTGAGCCGGGCGAACGAGCGCCATTCGACTCAGAGGCAACCTAAACGGGCTGAGCAGGCCTAGCCGAAGTTCTTTAGGAACTTCGAGAGCACGCGCATAATCGGAGCCATGCGGCGGTATTGCTTGCCACGGGTTGGAAGTTTGAACCAAGACTTGGCAACACCGATGGTTCTGATCGTGGTGTAGCGAAGCATTCCGTATTCGCCGTTGCGGCGACCGATTCCAGAAGACTTCATGCCACCCATTGGCGAACCCATTGAGGCGAACGATGCTCGGTAGCCCTCGTTGACGTTCACGCTGCCGGCATTGAGGCGTGAGGCAACCTTGATGGCCTCGCGCTCTGGGCCAACCACGCTGGCGTTGAGGCCAAATTCGGTGTCGTTCGCCTTGGCAATCGCATCTTCGATGTCGTCAAAACCTTCAACGGCGATGACCGGACCGAAGGCTTCGTTGCGAAACAGGCGAGCTGACTCGTCGAGGTTGGTGATCACGGTCGGTCTAAAGAAGAATGGGCCGAGTTCTGGTGCGCCGGTTCCGCCGGTGAGAACATTTGCGCCGTGCGATTTTGCATCGTCAATGATCGAGCTGACCCGGTCGAACTGTGCCTTAGAGGTGAGGGTTCCTAGATCGGTATCGAACTCGCCGGTCTTGCCCAGAGTGAGCGATGCGGTGCGCTCGACAACTTCGGCGATGTAGCGCTCGCGGATGCTGTTGTGCACATAGACGCGTTCGGTCGAGACGCAAAGCTGGCCGGCCGAGCCGAAAGCTGCTGCCAGGGTTAGCTCGGCTGCCGAGGCGGGGTTTGCGCCCTCGAGCACAATCAACGGGTTCTTGCCACCGAGCTCGAGCGAATAGCCGATGAGGCGGCGCGAAGCGCGCTCGGCCACGACGCGGCCGGTGTTGGTTGAGCCGGTGAAAGCCACGTAGTCAACGTTGTCGGTGATTGCGTTACCAACGGTCGCGCCGTCACCAACCACCACGGTCCAGACATCCTCTGGAAGCCCTGCTTCGATAGCAATGAGGCGGCAGAAGAGCACAGAAAGCGGGGTTTGGTTGTCTGCCTTCTGAATCACGACGTTTCCGGCAGCCAGGGCTGGCAATACGTCGAGAGCGGTAAGTGCCATCGGGTAGTTCCACGGTGTGATGATGCCAACCACGCCAATCGGGTCGTGCTCAACCCAGGTGCGAGTAACCACCGGTACACCGCCGCCGGTCTTCTTGCGAGCCATGAACTTAGGCGCGTGCTTGCCGTAGTAGCGAGCTGGTGCGGTTGTTCCGGCGAATTCTTCGAAGGCGTGAGCGCGAGACTTGCCGGTCTCTAGCTGAAGCACGTCGAGCAGTTTGTCTTGATTCTCGAGCATGACATCGTGAACCCGCGAGATGATGGCGGCACGTTCGCGAACATCGGTGGCTGCCCACGCGGCAGCGTTGTCGCGCAGGCGATCGATCGCGGCAACAACGGTCTCGGCCGACTGCTGAGGCACATCGGTGATGCGCTTGCCGTTGGCAGGGTTGATTAGTGGAACAGTTGCTTCGGTCGCAGAAAAGTGCGAGAGCAGAGCTGGGATGCTGGTGTCGATCACAGGCTTAGTTTAAGTCTGCGACCAGACAATCCGAGCTGGTCTGCAGCAATCTTTTCGGCAATGCTCAGAATCGCTTCGGCAGCCAAATCATCAGGGTTTGCCAGAACGACTGGTTGGCCCGCATCCGAGCCCTCTCGAAGAGCCATCGAAATCGGTACCTGGCCCAAAACCGGCACCTCGGCCCCGCTCAACTTAGCGAGCCTTGAAGCCACCAGTTCGCCGCCTCCCGCGCCAAACAGGTCAAGACGTGTGCCATCGCTCTGCTCGAGCCACGCCATGTTTTCAATCACGCCAAACACGCTCTGCCCGGTCTGCAGCCCAACCGCACCCGAACGTTCGGCAACGTCGGCTGCAGCCACCTGCGGGGTAGTCACAACGACGGTCTTGGCGGTTGGCAGCAACTGCCCGAGGCTAATCGCAATGTCGCCAGTGCCGGGTGGCAGGTCAACGAGCAAGAAATCGAGGTCGCCCCAATAAACGTCAACCAAGAACTGCTCGACAGCGCGGTGCAGCATCGGCCCGCGCCACGCCACCGGCTTGTTTTCGTCGATGAACATGCCGATTGAGATCACCTTCACGCCAAAGGCCACCGGCGGCAAAATCATTTCGTCGAGACGGGTCGGTTTGTCGGTCAGCCCCAATTGAGCGGGGATGCTGAACCCGAAGATGTCGGCATCGACGAGCCCCACGCGCAAACCCTTCGCCGCAAGCGCCACCGCAAGGTTCGCGGTGAGGCTGCTTTTGCCTACGCCACCCTTGCCTGACCCGATTAGAAAAACGCGGGTGAGGGTGTCTGCTCCAAACGGATTGGTGCGAAGTGCCCGACCACCGAGCAGTTTGGCCTTGAGTTCGGCGCGCTCTTCGGCCGTCATAACGGTCATGTGCACTTCGTAGTTCTCAGAAACCGTCGCCAGCGCCTGCTCGACGTCGCTGCGAATGCGATCGGCTGCGGGGCAGCCAACCACGGTCAACTTGATTTCAACGCCGAGCGCTGCGTCAACAAGGGAGTTCGCAACCTCATCGTCGAAAGGCGTGATTTTGCCAACCATGCCCAGTTCGGTGATTGGGCGTCGAAGCTCGGGGTCAATAACCTTGGCCAACGCCGCGAAGACATTCTCGCGACTCGTCATTTGCGTGGCGACGAGCCCTTCTCGTGTTTGCCAGGCTTCTCGCCCTCGCGCAGCTCGGCCAGAAGTTCGCGCATTAGGTCGCGAAGTTCATCGCGAACGAAGTCTTTGGTCGCCATTTCTTCCATCGCCAAGCGCAGTGCAACAACCTCGCGGGCAAGGTATTCGGTGTCGGCTAGGTTGCGCTCGGCACGCTGACGGTCTTGCTCGAACTTCACGCGGTCACGGTCATCCTGGCGGTTTTGCGCCAAAAGAATCAGGGGAGCGGCATAAGAAGCCTGCATCGACAAAATCAGCGTGAGCAGGGTGAAGTTGGTGAGCTTCGGATCGAACTGCATCTCGAGGGGAGCAAACGAGTTCCAGCTGAGCCAAACCGCACAGAACACGGTCATACCAATCAAGAAGCCGCCGGTGCCCATCGCGCGTGCGAAGCCTTCTGATGCACGGCCAAACTTCTCTGGATCAATGCTGAACCGCGGCACAAAGCGTGAACGGGTGCCAATTGGTGAATCGAGTCGGTCGCGGGACTTTGCCATTAGGCACCTCCTAGTTTTTAGTCTTCGTTACGCCAGTCTTCGGGCAGTAGGTGGTCGAGCACGTCGTCAACAGTGACCACGCCAATTAGGTGGTGGCTCTCGTCGACAACCGGCAAAGCTACCAAGTTGTAGTTCGCCAGTGTGCGGTGAATTTGTGAGATTGGGGTTGATGCGCTCACCGGTTCGAGTTCGGTGTCGAGCAACGTTCCTAGTCTCTCATGCGGAGGGTAGCGGAGCATCCGCTGAAAATGAACTACACCCAAATAGCGGCCGGTCACCGTCTCATAAGGGGGCAGGGTTACGAACACGGATGCTGCCAAAACCGGGGCCACCTCGCGGCGACGAATCAGAGCCATCGCCTCGGCAACCGTGGTGTCTGCCGAACAGATGATCGGTTCGGTAGTCATCAAACCACCGGCCGAAAACTCGTCATACTTCATCAGCTGACGAATGTCTTCGGCTTCTTCTTCGTCCATCAGCTCAAGAATCGCTTCGGTTCGAGCTTCAGGCAGGTTAGCCATTAGGTCGGCTGCGTCATCAGGTTCCATGAGGTCAAGAACCTCGGCGGCTCGCTCGTCATCGAGCTCCTGGATGATCTCCATCTGCTCTTCTTCTGGCAACTCTTCGAGCACGTCGGCAAGACGCTCGTCGTCGAGCTCTTCGGCAACCTCAACCATTCGCTCTTCGGGCAGATCCATAAGAGCAGACGCTAGGTCGGCGGGGCGCATATCTGAATAGGTTGCAATCAGCTGCTGAGCGCTCTGGCTCTCACCCGATTCGTGGTTTTCGCTAATCTGATCCCAGTTTGCGAACAGCGTTACTCCGCGGGCAAACGGTGAAACCGAAGTCTTTGGGCGACGCAAGAACACTTCGTTGACTATCCAGTCTTTGTTTCTGGCCTGCTCTACCGAAATGTCTTCAATCTGCGCTTGACCCGAACCGTCGAGCAGGGTTACTTTGCGGCCGAGAATCTCGGCGATGACACGAACCTCTTGCCCACGCTGGGTGAAACGTCTGAAGTCGATCAGGCCGTTGGTGATGACCTGGCCCGGAGCGATTGAGGTGACTCGGGCAATCGGCACGAACACGCGGCGTCGGCCAGTGATTTCTACCAGGATGCCCGTGACCTTAGGTGCTCCAGATTTGCGGTAGCCCACAAGAACGTCGATGACTTTACCTACTCGATCGCCGGCAGGGTCAAAGACGCCACAGCCCGCCAAACGGGCAACGAAGACTCGGGTTGCGCTCACAGATTAACCTTAGACGCTTGGGTTAGCAGGCATGAAAGAATGAGCGCATGAACAATGGGCAAAGAAAATTCGGCCGCATGCCGGCAGCGCAAGAGCAAGGCGAGGTGCTGGCAAGTTTTGGCGAATACACCGAAGCCGTTGCCCTGGTCGAAAAGTTGGTTGAAGCCAACTTTCCGATGAACGCGATTGCGATTGTTGGCAAAGACCTCAAGACCGTAGAGCGCATTCGCGGCCGCATGAATTATGGCAAGGTTGCACTCAGCGGTGCCACCACCGGAGCCTTAATCGGCTTCGTTCTCACCCTGTTCTCTCCTGTTCCAGAAGGTGCCGACGCGGCATCCATCGCTGTATCAAACGTCATTCAACCGGTGGTTATTGCCGCGGGTATCGGCATGATGTTCAACATCATTCGCTTCGCGATGTCACGCAATAAGCGCGGCTTTATGAGCTCATCAATGGTGATGGCAAAAGAGTATGAAGTTCAGGTGCCGAGCAACCTTTTGGCTCAGGCCAAAGAAGTGGCATCAAAACCAGTAGAGGGCGTGTAGCAAAGTGGCATCATTCAATGTTTCTGAAGAGGTAGCCGCAGCGCTCGCCGAAGGTCGCCCAGTAGTTGCTCTCGAATCGACCATCATCTCGCACGGCCTTCCGCGCCCGCGCAATCACGAAGCCGCCATCGAGTTCGAGCAGATTCTGAGTGACCAAGGCGTAACCCCAGCAACCATCGCGATTCTCGATGGAGTGCCTCAGATTGGTCTCGACGCTAAGGGGGTCGACCGCATCGCAAACGAAGACCTAGCCAAAGCCAGTGTTCGCGACATTCCAATTTTGTCGGCCAAGCGTGCCAGCGGCGCAACCACGGTTGCCGCGACCGCCCACTTGGCGGCCCTTGCCGGAGTGCGAGTGTTCGCAACCGGTGGCCTAGGTGGAGTTCACCGCGGCGCAATCGATACTTTTGACGAGTCTGCAGACCTAAGCACCCTTGCCGTTACCCCAATCACCGTGGTTTCGGCTGGGGTGAAGTCGGTGCTCGACATTCCGGCCACCCTCGAACGTCTAGAAACCTTGAGTGTGCCGGTTATCGGCTACAAGACCCGCGAGTTTCCAGCCTTCTGGCTGACCAAGTCTGGTTACACGCTCGACTGGTCTCTCGACAGCGCGGCTGAAATCGCTTTGGCAATGCAGGCTCAAGACGAGCTCGGTCACGGTCAAGGAATCGTGGTAGCCAACCCGATTCCAGAGCACCTCCAGTGGGATCCGACCGAACATGATCGCGTCATTCAGGTTGCGTTCAAGGCAGCCGATGCCGCGGGTGTTACTGGCAAGGCGGTCACCCCGTTCTTGCTCGGTTTTATCGTTGGTGAATCAGGCGGGCGCAGCCTCGAGGTGAACCTAGACCTCGCTCGTAACAACGTGCGTCTGGCAGGCCAAATCGCCACCGCCTGGTCGGCTCTCAAGGCCTAACCAATGAGCGCAAAGCTTCTGGTCATCGGAGATGTCATCGACGACATCATCGTGGTTCCAGAGCACGCGATTCGACCAAACACCGACACCAACGCTCGCATCGAGAAAACCCTCGGGGGTTCAGCCGCGAACGTTGCGGCTTGGGCTGCGTCTAGCGGAGCATCCGTGACTTTTCTCGGATGCGTCGGTCGCGACGACCTCGCCCGAAACGAGTCGAACTTTGCCGCTGCCGGTGTCTCGGCAAGGCTTCAGACGAGCGATCGCGCGACCGGCTCAATCGTTGTTTTAGTCGACGGCGATTCGCGCTCGATGCTCACCGACCGTGGTGCAAACCAAGACCTCAACCTCGAGGCAATCGATGGCGAGCTGGCCGATGCAGAGATCGTTTATCTAAGCGGTTACGCGTTGCTCGGCAAGACCACCGAATCGGTGCTTGGGCTAATCGAGCGGGCACATGCCCACGGCGCACTTGTGGCGGTAGACCCAGGTTCAACCGGCTACATTGACGACTACGGAGTCGAGCGCTACCGAGAACTTTTAAAGCACGTGGATGTTTGTTTTCCGAACCTCGAAGAAGCCGAACTGCTTCGGCTCGAGGGTCAGTTGCCGTTGCTGGTGATCACCGATGGTGAGCGCGGTGCGACTGCGTGGCTCATCAATGGCGCTGAGCTCAAACTTGCCGGATTGTCGGTCGACTCGGTCGACCCAACCGGTGCGGGTGACGCATTCTGCGGCGCATTCTTGGCTGAGTTCGCCGAATCAGGCGCTGGTCTTAGTGACGAGGCTGCTGTCGGTCGAGCGTTGCACGCCGGCATCGCTGCTGGTGCAACGGCAGTCACAACGTTGGGCGCACGCCCAAAGCTTTAGGCCAAGCGCGCCATCCAAGCCTCAACATCGTCGGCCTTGCGAGGCAGTGCCGCACTCAAGTTCTCAACTCCAGTTTCAGTGACCAAAACGTCGTCTTCGATGCGAACGCCGATGCCACGAAGTTCTTCTGGAACCAATAGATCATCAGGCTGAAAGTAGAGGCCAGGTTCGATGGTGAAAATCATGCCTGGCTTCAGCTCTTGTTCTAGGTATAGCTCGCGACGAGCCTGCGCACAGTCGTGCACGTCTAGGCCTAGGTGATGGCTGGTGCCGTGAACCATCCAGCGACGGTGGTGCTGGTTCTCAGCCTTCAACGATTCTTCGGCGGTGAGCTGCATCAGACCCCACTCGGCGGACTTGGCGGCAATGACCTTCATGGCGGTGGCGTGCAGTTCTCTGAACTTGACGCCAGGCTTGGCGATTGCGAAGACTGCGTCGGCCGCTTCGAGAACTGCCTCATAAACCTTGCGCTGGGCTGGGTTGAACTTGCCGTTCACCGGCAGCGTGCGGGTGACGTCTGCTGTGTAAAGGCTGTCTACCTCGACACCTGCGTCGAGAAGAAGAAGCTCGTCGCCACGGATCGGGCCGTCGTTTACGATCCAGTGCAAAATGCAGGCGTGCGGGCCGGCTGCGGCGATGGTGTCATAACCAAGGTCGTTGCCTTCGATGCGGGCTCGTGAGTAAAACGCAGTTTCGACCACGCGCTCACCGCGGTCGTGGCCGATTGCATCTTTGATTGTTTTGGCAACCTGCTCGAACCCGCTAACCGAGGCGGCGACAGCCTTGCGCATCTCGGCGATTTCGAACTCGTCTTTCACAAAACGCATCTCGCTGGCGAACTCGAGCAACTTGTCATCGCTACCCGACTCTTCGCTGATTCTCACGATGTCTGCTGAGCCTAGGTTCGACAAGAAATCGTCAAGGTCTCCGAGGTTCTTGGTGCCCAGGTGAAGCAATGCCGAAACTTGTGCCAGAGTTGGGCGAGTGCCAACCCAGAATTCGCCAATGGTTGGGTTTGAGAAGAATTCGTCACTGTCGCGGCCGGCTGTCTCTCTGAAAAACAGAGTGCTGACCCCGGCTCGGTCGCGAGCATCGATGACTAGAACAGAGTCGGGCACCGTTGCCGAACCCCATGCTGTTAGGTGGGTGAACGCCGCGTGAGGGTGAAAGCGGTAGTCGGTGTCGTTAGAACGGGTCTTTAGTGAACCGGCCTCAACCACAATGATTTTGCCGGCAAACGCTTCGGCCACCAGGCGTCGGCGAGCTGCAGCGTAAGCAGCGCCTTCGTGAGCCTGCGGCAGGCCGCCATCATTGTCAGCCCAGTTCGAGCCGATGAATTTCATGAATTCTTCGCTGTTAGGGCGGTGCGACCGGTTGTTCACGCGGTCGGCAATTTTCTGTTCTGACTTCTCGCTCATGAGTTACATACTGCCACTTTTTACCGACCACGCGCGCACGTCTGAAACGGGTATTCTTCGAAGGTAGGTTGTCACCAGCTTTAGAAAGAAGCCCCATGAAAATCGATTTGCATGTGCATACCGATGCTTCTGACGGCACCGAACCGGTTGGTGTGGTTTTTGACCGAGCGGCGCACCTAGGGCTCGACGTATTGGCAATCACCGACCACGACACCGTTTCGCACTGGGCAGCGTCTGCCGAAGCATCCGAGCGCACGGGTCTTGGATTTGTGCCTGGCATCGAAATCACCACCCGCGCCGTTTTCACGGGTAGCGATGGGCACACGCACAAGGTCGGAATGCACATGCTGGCTTATCTGCCAGACCCGACCAACTCAGCCCTGATCAAGAGGCTCGACGAAACCGTCAACTCGCGCATCATTCGTCTGCAAGAAATAACCGATCGAATCGCCAAAGATTATGCGCTGACCTGGCAAGACGTGCTCGATCAGGTGCAGGTTGGGGCAACTCTCGGACGGCCATCTGTGGCAGATGCGCTGGTTGCCAACGGTCACTTCGTCGAGCGCGGCGAGGTGTTTGAAAAGCTTTGGTTCAAGGGCAGCCCCTACTACGTGCCGAATCGCGAAGTGCCAGACCCGCGCGAAGCCATTGAGTTGATCAACGCTGCTGGGGGAGTTGCGGTTCTCGCACATCCTCTGGCCCGCGGTTACAAGCCGGCAAGCGAAAATGATTATCCGCAGGAGCACTTCGAGTTGCTTATCGAGGCTGGCTTGGCTGGCTTCGAGGTTTATCACCCAGAAATCGGCGCGGATGTTCAACCCTGGCTACTCGACATGGCAACGCGCCACGATCTGATCGTTACGGGGTCGAGCGATTACCACGGTGTCACCGGCAAGCCGAATGAGTTGGGTCAGTGCACCACAGCGCCCGAGATGCTCGAGCGAATCATCGACCAAGCAACCGGGGCGAAGCCGGTAAATCTAGAGCTTTAGCTCTCGAACTAAAAGCGAAACCTACTCGCTTGTGCCACCGCGGGTGCGGCGACGCTGACGGTTGCGGTCACCTTCGGGGCGAGGTGCGCGTTCGACCTTTGGTGCAGCATCCGAGCTCTTTGAACCTTCGCTGCGTGGCTTGTCGTTGCGACCTTGACCGCGGTTTTGACCGCCATCACGACGACCTCCGTCACGACTCGAACCACCTCGAGGTGCACCGCCTCGACCGCCGGCTGGGCGATCGTTCGACGGCTTGACTCGGTTGGGGTCGGTTGCCTTGATGCGGCCTTTGGTGCCGGCTGCAATGTTTAGGTCTTCGAACAGGTGGGGTGATGAAGAGTAGGTTTCAACCGGCTCTGGCACACCGAGCTCTAGAGCTTCGTTGATGTGCTTCCAGCGAGTGAGGTCTTCCCAGTCAACGAAAGTCACTGCGATACCGGTACGGCCGGCACGACCGGTGCGGCCGGTGCGGTGCAGATAGTTTTTCTCGTCTTCGGGAACCGTGTAGTTGATTACGTGGGTCACGTCGTCAACGTCGATGCCTCGAGCGGCAACCTCGGTTGCAACCAGAATGTCTTTCTTGCCAGAGCGGAAGGCCGCCATTGACTTTTCTCGCGCCTCTTGAGACATATCTCCGTGCAGAGCCGATGCGTTGAAGCCGCGGTCGACGAGCTCTTCGGCAACCTTGCCGGCCTGACGCTTGGTGCGACAAAAAATTACGGTCTTGCCGCGACCTTCGGCCTGCAGAATGCGGCCAACGACTTCGTCTTTATCGAGTGAGTGTGCTCGGTAGATGAACTGCTTGATGTCGGCCTTGGTGTGGCCTTCGTCTGGGTCGTTTACGCGAATGTGAACCGGGCGGTTCTGGTACTTGCGAGCCAGCGAAACGATCGCGCCAGGCATGGTCGCCGAGAACAGCATGGTCTGTCGACCGTCTGGGGTTAGAGCAAACAAGCGCTCAACGTCTGGCAAAAAGCCGAGGTCGAGCATTTCGTCGGCTTCGTCAAGAACCATAAAGCGGATGTTCGATAGGTCGAGTTTCTTCTGCTTGCTCAAGTCGATGATTCGACCAGGGGTTCCCACGATGATCTGCGCACCGGCTTCGATGTCAGCAATCTGACCTTCGAACGCGCGGCCACCAACGATGGTGGCAACCTTGGTCGGGCGGTTAGCAGTGGCAAGCACGAGGTCTTCGGCAACCTGAATGGCAAGTTCGCGAGTAGGAACAACGACCAGCGCCTTAGCGCCCAGTTCTGGTTCGAAACCGAGTGACTGAATCAGCGGTAGGCCGAACCCGAAAGTTTTACCGGTACCGGTCTTGGCCTGGCCGATGATGTCTTGGCCAGTTAGTGCGAGCGGGATGGCCTGCTCTTGAATTGGGAAGGGGCTGGTGATGCCCTTCGCTTCGAGGGCTTCGACGATATCTTGGTCGATGCCTAAATCTTGAAATGTCAAAAAAGACTCCTATTAGTTGTCTTAAGTCTAGTTGTCGCGCTTTTTGGGCATCCGTGCTCTGTTTGAAGAACCTCGGATGAACAACAGGTGCTCTATTCTTAAGGGATGTTCGAGTGGCTGAAGAAACTGCGCCAAAAAGCGCGTGACTTTGTTCTACCTGAGCGCGAAGAGCGCAGTGCTCGAAATACGGCCAAAGTAAATCTGAAACCGTACACCCCTGAGCCTAAGGTGTTTTTGGGTCAAGTTGCCTATTTGCACCTAAGTTACTTCGAGATTCTCACGGCCCAACTCAAGGTTTCGCCGAACACCGCCTACAAGGCCGAGCTGTCTGAGGCAGCATCCAAGTCATTTGAGCAGTATCGAGCGCTGGCTCGCAAGTTGGCCGCACTTGGCTTTGAAGCCACCGACGCGATGGACCCATTCACCGAGCGCATCCAAACTTTTCATTCGAAGACCACGGGCATCGACTGGTACGAAGCGATTTTAAAGATCTACCTGGTCTCGGGTTTGCTCGATGATTTCTACACTCGTCTGGCTGTTGGTTTGCCGGCAGAGTTGCGCGAGGGTGTCGAGAAGGCACTGAGCGACCGCACCTTCGAAAAGTTTGCCAAGCGAGTTTTGGTTGAGGCTATGGCCGATGACCCTCAGCTGCAATCGAGATTGGCTCTTTGGGGTCGTCGCCTGATGGGTGATGTGCTGCTCGAACTTCGTGGAGCTTTTGACAACCGCAAGCTGGCCGGAATTCCAAAGGGCAAGAGTCTGACCTCGGCTGAAGAGCGCGAAGTGAACCTGGCTTCTTATAGCAAGCTAGAGCCGTTGGTTACCGAATTGATTGCCGCCCATTCACTGCGCATGGATGCACTGGGGCTGGCTGCGTAAAACCTAAGCCTTAGCGGCTGCGAGTTTAGCCTCGTAGGCCTTGTCGCGGGCACTGGCAAGTCTCGACGAAACGAAAATCATTACCAAAGGCATCGCCAACATGACGATGAGCCAGAGCCAGCCGTCTTGGGTGCCAAAACCTAGCCAGATCAAACCTGACCAAAGCACCGAACCGGTGGTGAGGGCGATGGTTGGCGGAACCAGCACACCGTACTTTTCGCTGTGAGCGCTGATGTACGGAGCTACCAAACCGAGCACCAGGGTGTACAGCAAAATGACTGCGAATGAGACGTCCATTAGGCGATGAATCCTACTCTGCGCACTTCTTCTGCGCCGATTTCAACATAAGCGAGGGCGTCGGTCGGAACCACGAAAAGCTTGCCCTTCGAGTCGGTGAAGGTGAGAAACTTTGCGCTCTCGTTCAAAACTTTGGCTACAGCATCCGTGATTTCTGATGCCGACTGGTTCGAGTCGATGACCAACTCTCGCGAGCCGTTTCTAATGCCGATTTTGACTTCCATGAGCCCTCCTGTGACTAGATTACGATACCCGAGGCAGCGCTCGTGCTTCGACCACAAGTGCTTGCCCAAAAATGTCAGTGGTCTGGCGTAGATTTTGAGCATGTCAGAAACCGCCTTTGTGAAAGTTGCCAGCCGTAGTGCTGAGCTTTCACTGAGTGCTGTCCAGGCCAAGGTGGCGCAGTTGCCGCTCGATGCTAAGGCTGTGGTTTATGGCAGCCCGGGTAGTGGCAAGTCCACCGCGCTCAAAGCGCTTTACCTGGCCAAGGTTTCGAAAGATAACCCGGCGCGGGTTGAAACCCACGAAGTCTTAGCCATCGCTGCCTCGCGAGAGGCCGCAAACCTAATGCGCGACGAGCTGGCTCTTGCCTACCAAGGTGCAACTTCTGGCCCCATGGCTCGAAGCCTGTCCTCTTTCGCCTTCCAGGTGTTGCGCCACCAGGCGTTGGTACGTGGCACCAAGGCCCCAGAGCTAATCAGTGGTGCTGAGCAAGATCTCATCTTGAAGCAGATTCTCGAAACGGCTAGTGAGTTAGCGCTTGATTGGCCGAAGCAAATCAATGCCCAAGTGATGTCGCTTCGTGGCTTTCGCGCCGAACTTCGAGACCTCATCACGGTTTGCCTTGAATACCGACTAACCCCCGAAGCGTTGAGAACCCTGGCCCACTCGGCAAACAAGCCAGAGTGGCTTGCCGTAGCAGTCCTCTATGCGAGCTACCTCGAACGGCTTCGTGAACCGGCTTTCGAAAACCGTCACGATGCCTCGACTCTGTTAGCAGTTGCTGCCGAGCTGCTCGAGTCGGGCGAAGGTTTCACCGAAGAGGTCGCTGCCGTAAAACTCGTGCTTATCGATGACGCCCAAGAACTCACCCCAGGCGCTCGCCGGTTTATTCGCGCGCTAGTTTCACAAGGCGCCGGCCTGGTGTTGTTCGGTGATCCAGACACAGCGACCTTGGGTTTTAGGGCCGCAGACGCCAGGTCGATGACCACACTTATGCAAGAAATTGGGGCACAGCCTGAGCAGTTTGTTCTGCTCTCCGAGCACCAACCCCGAACTCCAGGCATTGCCCGCGTGCTCGGAAACTTGAGTTCTGAATTGCCTTCAGAGCAGGGTGGCTTGCAGCGTCGCGACTACGTCTCGGCGCGCGAACTAATCGAAACCGATGAGTCGCTCGAACGCCACGTTTTCAGCACTTCGCAAGCAGAAACATCATGGATGGCGCGTCGCCTGCGCGAGCTCTATCTAGATGAAGGTGTCGAGTGGTCAGAAATTGCCATAGTCGCCAGGTCGCGAGCGATTCTTGAAAACCTTGAGGCGGCCTTGGCTGCCGAATCGGTGCCGGTTTCGATTCGTCTGAGCCGAAGTGCACTTCGCGACGAGTTCGCCTCGCGTGCTCTGCTCGACCTAGCCGAGCTGGCCGTGAGCCAAGAAGACCTCACCGTTGAAGATGCAAAACGTCTGCTTGCGTCTCCGTTCTGCGGAATTGACTCGCTGATGCTTCGCCGACTACGCCGATCACTGCGCCGGGCAGAAATCGAGGCTGGCGGCGATCGAACCACCGACGACCTATTACTTGAGCTGTTTGTAGCTCCTGGCACGGCGGCAACCGTTAACACTCACGAAGCTCGAGTGGTCAGCCGCTTCGCGCTCAAGTTTGCCGAGGCGCGCACTCTTGTCGCTGAGAAAGCCAATGTCGAGCAATTGTTTTGGCACTTCTGGCAGGGCAGCGCGCCAAAGAGCCAATGGCCAGAACAATCGCTTGCACTAGACGACGTTGGTGCACAACTCGGCCGCAACCTCGACGCCATCGTTGCGCTCTTCGGTGCGGCAAACCGATTCGTAGAGCGTTATCCAGAAGCCGAAGCATCCACGTTCATCAACCAGCAACTGCAAACCGACCTGCCCGAAGATACTTTGACTTTCAACGACCGCGACGACAGCCGAGTCTCATTGCTAACCCCGGCGGGTCTCATCGCAAAGCGCTTTAGGGTGGTTTTTGTAGCGGGTTTGCAAGATGGTGTTTGGCCAAACCTCAAGCCGAGGTCTTCGTTGCTAGGTGCAACCGCGCTAGCTCAGTTTGCCTCGGGGCGAACTGAGTCGGTTGAAGCGGTCGCCAAAAACGAGCTTCCCGATGAGCTTCGCATGTTGCACAAAGCGGTAGGTGCGGCCAGTGAACGACTCGTGGTCACGGCTGTCGAATCTGAAGACTCCCAGGTTTCGACTTTCATGAGATCGATGTTTGGCGTCATTCCTGAAACTCAAGATTTTGTGAAGCCTCAGTACACGCTTCGTGGCATGGTCGGTTCGCTGCGTCGACGCCTCACCGAAAGCGACGACGCGGTTGAGCGAATGGCATGCGCGCTTGGTTTTGCGCGCCTCGCGATCGAGCAAACTCCAGGGGCAAGCCCAGACAACTGGTACGGCCTTTTGCCAATCTCGACCGAAGAGCCGCTTACCGACCTTGATGAAGGCGACGCCGAGGTTTACATCAAGCCTTCACAACTCGAATCTTTTATCTCTTGCCCACTGCACTGGTTCATGAATGAGCACGGCGCAACCGACAGCAGCTTCGAGGCAAGCCTCGGCACGCTCATCCACTCGGTCGCCGAACACGAAGAGAACAAGTCTGAAACTGAGCTTCTCGAAATGCTCGAGCAAAAGTGGTCGGTTCTCGATTTCGAAGCCGACTGGCTAGAAGCCAGAGAAAAGCGTCGCGCAAAGCGCATGATCGGCAACTTGGTTCGATACATCCAGCAGGTGAGTGAATCGGGCGGCGAAGTTCTTGCTCGTGAAGCAAAGTTCAACTTCAAGATTGGCTCGGCTCACGTTTCGGGCAAGGTCGATCGAATCGAAAGGTTGGCCGACGGCAGCATCATGATCGTCGACCTAAAGACTGGCACCGAGATCAGCAAAGATAAGGCGCAAGACCACCCGCAACTCGGCCTCTATCAACTGGCCTTCGCAAATCATGCCTTCGATCACATCGAGGGAATCGACGCAGAATCTGTGCTCGGTGGAGCGAAGTTGGTATTCGTGAATGACAAAAATATGACAGAGCGTCCACAAGATTCGCTCGCTCAAAACGATTCAAAACGCGAGCACTTCGAAAACATGGTGGCTTCGGTCGTCGAAGATATGTCGATGGGCAACCGAGTGTTCGTGGCCAACGTCGGCTCGCACTGCAGTGATGAACGCTCATACGGCAACTGCAAGCTTCACCTGGCTAAGGCGGTGACCTACTTTGAGTAAATCTGTTGGGGCGAACCAAGTGTTCCTGGCCATTCAAGACCCCGCAAAACTCGCCCAGAACCCAAACATGCGATTGACCGAAGAGCAGCAAATGGCAGTCGAAGCACCGCTCGATGCTCCCGTGCTTGTCATTGCCGGAGCGGGGTCTGGTAAGACAGAGCTCATGTCAATCAGGGTTCTTTGGTTGATCGCAAACTCGCTGGCCCTGCCACAAGACATTCTCGGCCTCACATTCACTCGCAAAGCTGCGTCAGAGCTGGCCAAGCGAATCAACAATGGCATTGCACGCCTCGAGCAAACCGAATTTTGGCCTGCAGAGCTTGAGAGCATCGGGTATTCACTCCCGACCATCTCGACCTATAACGCATACGCCAACACCCTGTTTCGAGACAATGCCCTTGCCCTTGGCTACGAGCCCGAAGCCGCCCTGCTAACCGATAGCAGCGCTTACCAACTGGCCAAGAAAGTCGTATTGAACTTCGGCAATGAGCTCGGCGTTCAACTTGACGAAGTTGATCTGACTCTCAAAACGGCAATCGACGGCGTTCTAAAACTTGCTGCCGAACTAAATGACAACCTCGCCACCGGCGAAGATGTTGCCGCAGTAATTTCAGATTTGAAACGGCAAATCGCGGCGGTACCAACCAAGAAAGAAAAGCTGGCGGCAAGTCACGCCGATTTCTTTGCCGGCGCATTCAAGACCGAAGTGCTTGTTCTGCTCGCCGAGCAATACCGTCGCGAAAAACTACTTCAGGGCTTCGTCGACTACAGCGACCAGGTTGCCTTGGCCGAACGAGCTGTTCGCGAGATCGACAGCTTGCGAGAAACCGAGCGCGAACTACACAAAATCGTGTTGTTAGATGAGTACCAAGACACCTCTTATCTGCAGACCTCGTTCTTGCGGGCACTTTACGCAGACCATCCGGTGTTTGCGGTTGGAGACCCGAACCAGTCCATTTATGGCTGGCGCGGTGCCAGTGCAACCAACCTGAATGAATACGTTGAAACCTTCAGCACCAACAAGTCAAAACCGGTTACGCAACTAAAGCTTTCAACTTCTTGGCGCAACCCAAAGGTTGTTCTCGACATCGCCAACGTGATTTCACAGCCGCTTGCCTCACTAGCTCCATTTCAATCAGAACGCGGAATCGCTGCAACCGAGGTGGTTCAACTCCAGGCTCGCGACAAAGCGCCCGAGGGCAAGATTCTGGTTGATTGGCAAGAAGACATTGTTTCTGAAGCCAAAGGCGTGGCTGCTTGGGTGAAAGACAAGCTCACCGCGAGCAACGGGCAAGCATCGGCAGCGGTACTGTTCAGGCTCAAGGCGCAGATGGCTCTGTTTGTAAGCGAACTCGAAAACCAAGGTCTCGACGTCGATGTTGTTGGCCTCGGTGGGCTGCTTGAAATGCCAGAGATTATCGACCTGGTTAGCGCGCTCAAGGTAGTTCACTCTCCCTCCGCAGGTGCTGCGTTGGTAAGGCTGTTGGCTGGCCCGCGTTGGCGAATTGGCGCAAAAGACATTGCTCGCCTACACCGATACTCCAAGTCGCTGGCCAAAAAGCAGTCAGAAGGAATCTGGGATCTAGTCGAAGGCAATTTAGGTTCTGATTACGACGCCTCGATTGTCGATGCCCTCGACATCTTGGTAGATAGCAAACTCGAATCGATCTACTCGATGTCAGCCGAATCTATGAGTCGCCTCCGAGATGCCGGCATGCTTTTGCGAGAACTTCGTTCTCAAACCGGGCTCGCATTGATTGATTTCGTAAAGCATGTTGCCAAAGAACTTCAGCTCGACATCGAAGTAGCAGCCAACCCAAGGCGCACCAATCCGATGGCGCACCTCAACTCGTTCTTCTCGTTGGTCACTGGGTATGCGAGCGCTGGGCCGAACTACCTCGGCGCCTTCATTGAGTGGCTAGATTTCGCCCAAACTCGAGAGAAACTCGAAGTCCCAACTGCTCCGGGGCGAAAAGGCGTGGTTCAAGTGCTAACCGTTCACGCGGCGAAGGGACTCGAATGGGATTACGTCGCTGTACCAAACCTCATCCAAGATGATTTTCCGAAGAAACCCCGCAGTTCAAGGGGCTGGATGACGGCGGGGGTATTGCCCTACCCGCTGCGCGGCGACCGGCTATCGCTGCCCGAGCACAGCCTCAAGAACGTTGCCGTCGAGGCAGACTTCAAGCGAGCCCGTGAAGAATTCTCCAGCGATGTGAACGTTTATCTCGAACGCGAAGAGCGACGACTCGCCTACGTCGCGTTCACCAGACCAAAGCTTGAACTGCGACTATCCGGTTCAAAGTTCAAATCGACAGCGACCGAACAAGACCCTTCGAGCTACCTGCTCGAAGTGGTCGAGACTCGCGACCCTCGAGTTGAAGTTCTTGGCGCTACGACCCCCTACGAACTTCCGACCTATGAAAGTGAAACGAACCCGCTGCTGCAGCACGCCCTAACAGCGGTTTGGCCAAGTGACCCACTCGGTGAGCGGCACCGGCTAAAGGTCGAAGCGGCTGCCGCCCAGGTAACAGCGAGCATCGAACAGGGTGCATCAGCAGCAGGCTCAGATGCACTGGTGACTCAAATCAACTCTGATATCGACTCTTTGATTCGCGAAGTGTCGGTGCGCGAGGTGAGCTCAACTCGAGTAAAGCTACCCGTTCGCATACCGGCCTCCCGGTTCAAGGACTTTGTGAAAGACCCAGCGAAGCTCGCCGAACAATTTAGAAGGCCCCTGCCTGAAAAGCCTTATGAGGCAACAATGACCGGAACACTCTTTCACCTGTGGGTCGAGCAGCGCTACGGTTTGGTTTCGAACGCTGAAGTTCTAGACGCACAAGATGCTCTGGCCCGAATTGATGAACAATCGCCAGAGGTGCTTGAAACATTGCAGTCGAACTTCGAGACATCCCGATGGGCGAAGATGCAGGCGAGAGAAATCGAAACTGAAATTCAGGTAACCATCGCCGAGAATACGTTCATTTGCAAAATTGATGCCGTTTTCGATGTTCCTGAATCCGATCCAGAACTGGTCGGCAAGACCATTGAGATTGTCGACTGGAAAACCGGGTTGAGTCCTAAGACTCCAGAAGAGGTAGCCGAACGAGCCCTACAGCTTGCTCTCTATCGAATGGCTTATTCACGAAGACACAACATTCCAGAAGATGAGATTTCTGTGTGCCTCTACTACGTTGCTGAGAACGTGGCTTTGAGGCCCGAGGTTCTGAGTGCTATCGAACTGATCGAGCTATGGAACTCGGTGCTGCAAAACCTCGAAACGGTTTAGCTTAGAAAAGCTCGTTGTCGGTTTTGTCAGGAAGTTCGATTTCTCGGGTCTTGTCGTCTAGTTCAACTTGAGAAATTGGTGCGGTCTCAGTCGACTCCTCTAACGATGAATCATCTTGAGCCTGCTCTAGGGTTTGCTCGGCGAAAGGCTGAAAGCCTTGGTCGTCAATCGGTTCTTGTGCTTCGTCTGCAGTCTGGGCATCCGCTTCTTGAGCAGTCACAAATGCGCCCGCAGCTGCCGCCGAAACAAATGCTGAGGCAGTCAAAGCTGGCAGAACGCCGTCTTCAAGATCTTGAGCAAGGTAAGAAATCTCGGCCCGTGCCTCTGCGATGGCCTGCTCGTCATGCTTCTTGAGGCAAACCAACAGCCAGCGCGCGTGAGCCAATTCGTTGTATAGCGCGGCACGCTGCTTTAGACCAGCGTCCGAAGAGCCAGAGGTCTTTGCATATGAAAGCATCACGGCATCGAAAAGCTCTCCGTAAACCGTCGATGAAAGCCAGGTGAGGTCTTGCGCCGGGTCACCGAGGTGAAGAGCTCCCCAGTTGAGAACCGCCGAAACCTGACCGTCTAGTTCGAGCACGGTGTCGGTGCTTAGTTCGCCGTGAACGACGGTTGGCTGATAGCGAAACAGCGAGACATCCTCGAGCGCACTTTCCCAACGGCTAAGCAGTGCCGATGGAATCTCACCGGTCGCGGCAACTTCATCAAGTTCGTTGACCAGCTTCTTTACCAATTCGGCAGCCGAGAACTCAGGCAATCCAGCGGCTCGAATCGCCTCGGTGTCTAGGGCATGAATCGCGGCGATGGCAGAGCCGATGCTGCCGGCAAGCGGGCTCGCTGCAGGTACTCGAGCCGGGTCAATCGGGTTTCCGTAGAGAAACTCGAACAGCACAACTCGTGCGCCACGGGCATCTTTTGTCTCACCGAGTTGGCTGGTGATTTTGAACGGTAAATTCGATCGAACCGATGACCCAAGGGTGCGAAGCACCTGAGTTTC
Source organism: Actinomycetota bacterium (assembly GCA_039805305.1). Lineage (GTDB taxonomy): Bacteria > Actinomycetota > Actinomycetes > Actinomycetales > Microbacteriaceae > Rhodoluna. The sequence continues at coordinate 30,833 of JBDLUM010000028.1, read as the reverse complement.
AACATCGAGCTCGAGCGCTCCAGCCCTCGATTGCGGGGTGCGAGCAACGAAGTGCTCACCCGAGGTCGATGTGAGCAAAGCGGAATCGAATAGTCCGGTGCCGCCAGCACTAAGTTTCTTTACCGAGGTGAATGTCAGACTCGGAACTGCCGCCTTCGCAAGGGCGGCTAAAATCAAGGGAGATTTGCCCATGGAATTCAGGTTAGAAGTATCTTGACCAAACACCCTGCATCGCCACGCATCCAACGAATTGAGTCACCGTGAGACATTTGCCAGAAGGCGAGATGAATCTCGTTCTGGCGCGCCATGCAGTTGACCGCGATTACCTCTCTCGCAGCCGCCCCGAGCTTTTTGATGAGCTGTGGCAAAACCCGCTGACCAGAGTTTTGGCCATGCACGAAGGGCAGGTTTTACTGGTCGAAAGCGGTGGTCAGGTTCAAGCAGCGTTGCGACTACTTGAAGTTGATGCTGTGCCGAGTGCCCAGTTGCGCGTTTATTTGGGTAAGACCTCAGATGCTTCGGCTGATGAGCCGGCGCAAACACCAGTGGTTCTTGCGGTGCTCAGTAAAAACGCCGCCGACCTTGTAGAACCAGATGCAGCGAAGTGGCACAACCTTCGAAAATCTGGTGCCGGACTCTCAGATCGCGATGCCGGACTGTTCACCCAGGCTTTGGCGCTGGCCAATTGGCACGACACCCACAAGCACTGCCCGCGCTGTGGCACTCCAACCGTGGTCGAACAAGGCGGGTGGGTTCGTCGCTGTTTCAAGGACGACCAAGAAACCTATCCGCGCACCGACCCAGCGATCATCGTGGCCATTGTTGATGCGCAAGACCGCATTTTGCTTGGTTCCCAGGGAGTATGGGAACAGAACCGTTGGTCGATTCTGGCCGGGTTCGTTGAGCCTGGTGAGTCACTGGGAGCTGCGGTGGTTCGAGAAATGTTCGAAGAATCGGGTCTCTTGGTTGAAGACCCTCAATACCTAGGCAGTCAGGCCTGGCCTTTTCCTTATTCGCTAATGCTCGGATTCAGTGCCAGAGTTAGCGCCGCTTCTCCGGCCATGGTTGCCGACGGTATCGAAATTGAAAAGTTGCGCTGGTTTAGCCGAGAAGAACTTGGTGCGCAGGCGCACGAAATGCTGTTGCCGAATCGAATCTCTATTGCCAGAGCGATCATCGAGCGCTGGTATGGGCAAGAGTTAGTCTCTGCGACCGAAACCGGAGCCTAAGTGCAACCGGAACAAATTCTCGAACGCCTAGACCCAGAACAACGCGAAGCCGCAATCTCGCTCGTTGGCCCAACCTGCATTCTGGCAGGGGCTGGAACCGGAAAGACTCGCACCGTCACCCATCGCATTGCGTACGGAATTGCCAAGGGCTACTTTGCAGCAAATCGAATTCTGGCTCTGACCTACACAAACCGAGCTGCCGGCGAGCTTCGCGCCAGGCTTCGGCAGTTGGGGATCACGGGGGTTTCTGTAAAGACATTTCACGCGGCAGCCCTGGCGCAACTTCAGTATTTCTGGCCGCAGTTTGCGGGCATCCCAGCGCCATCTGTCATCGAGTCAAAAGCGAAACTAATTTTTCAGGTGGCTGAATCGCTGAAGCTCAAGTTCGACACTGCGGCCATTCGTGACATCGCAGCAGAAATTGAATGGCGCAAGTTTTCAATGCTCTCGCTCGACGACTACGAAAAACTTGCCACGAAAAGGCCGAAAGTTGCAGGTCTGAGTGCAGAGGTCTTGGTGCAACTTCAGCGCGGGTATGAAGAGATCAAGATTGCATCGAATCGACTCGACTGGGAAGACGTTCTGATTCTCACTCTCGGCATGCTGCAGGCAGAACCGCGCGCTCTGGCTCACGTTCAGCAGCAATACCGATTTTTCACGGTCGACGAATACCAAGATATTTCGCCACTGCAGCACGAACTGCTTGATCTCTGGCTTGGTGACCACCAAGACCTTTGCGTGGTTGGCGATCCCAACCAGACGATTTACTCATTCACCGGGGCAACCAGCGAATATCTGCACAACTTCGCTAATCGATACGACTCGGCGACTCTGGTTTCGCTCACCCGAAACTACCGATCAACGCAAGAGATTGTCTCTTTCGCAAATAAGCTCACTCGCGATACGACCGACATGAGCCCGTTGGTCTCGCAAGGTGCGCTTGGCACTGCACCGCTCATCCGCGCCTTCGATTCACTTGCCGATGAAGCTCAGGCGATTGCCAAGTCGATAGCCGACCGGCTCGAGCAGGGAATCAGCCCGGCTGAGATAGCCGTGCTCTATCGCGTGAACGGCCAAGCCGAACCACTCGAACATGCTCTTACGGCCCTCGGCATCGACTATCAGGTGCGCGGCGGTGAACGTTACTTTAGTCGCCAGGATGTTCAGCAGGCCCTTGCAGCCCTGCGAGTTGAGGCTCTGAGCTCGGCCGACGCACCAAGCTTCGAGGCCGTTTCTAAGGTTTTGCGCTCGCTTGGATGGACGACCTCTGCACCTTCAGAACGCGGTGCTGCCTACGAGCGTTGGGAGGCGCTCAACGCTCTAATGCAGATTCTCGAAGAGCAAACCGAAGAGCTGACTCTCGCCGATTTTTCTAAGGAACTCGAAGAACGGGTTCGCTCACAACATGAGCCGGTCAAGGCGGCCGTAACGCTGGCAACCATGCACTCGGCGAAGGGTCTTGAGTGGGATGTCGTCTACCTAGCCGGGTTGACCGATGGCTATCTACCAATCGGTTACGCCAAGACTGATACAGAAATCGCCGAAGAGCGAAGGCTCTTCTATGTGGGTGTCACCCGTGCCCGCAAGCAACTATCTCTGTCTTACCCCACCGCAGATGTGCCTGGTGGTCGCAAGCGTGAAGCCTCGCGCTTTTTGATGCTGGTAACCGCCTAGGCCGATTAGCCTTTGGCTTTCTGGCACTGGCAATCTGGGTCTATCTGCCAAGTCTCGTGCCGCAACCGACCGGTTCGGTGGTCGATGATTGTCGCTTGGTTGCCTCCGATAGCGCCAGAGTCTATCCAGCTCAGCGTGCGCTCAAGGGCAAGACCAGCGCAGAGCAGTGCCGTCTGCGAATCATCTAATCTCTCGGTTCGAAACTTGAGCTGGGTCATCATCGCCGCCCACCCATCGTCTGCCTCTAACTCGAGGGTGATTCGGCAATCTAGGCATGAGGTAACCCCGGCAATCAATATCGGAGAGATACGCGATTGGTCAAAACTAAGTTCGACCATCAGCCGCGGAATCTGCTTTTGGCCAACGGCAGGGTTGGATTCACTCGAAGCAAGGTGGTTTGCGAGAATGACCACAAAGTCAGATGTTCTGGCCAAACTCACCTTGGCTGGTTGCCTTGAACGCAATAACAAATCTGCTGCTGCTTCAACTCGAGGGCGACCGAGGTCTGCCTGTGAGTATCCGAGTGCACCAACATCAGCTGGTGTCACCAGCGATCGGTCTTCGGTGCAAATTTCACCAACACCCGCCGTTGCAAGTGCTTGCAACAGCAAAAGCCCAACGCGATTGAACTCATTTATGAATACGCGTTTGCTGGCTCGGTTCGCTAATACGAGAGCGCCATCGCGGTCGGTTGAAAAACTAGCGCGGATGATTTCAGCGAAGGCCTGAGCTATAAACGGGTCAGATGCTGCTTGGTCAACCGGTCGTTTTGCAGTTCTTTCTTCAACCTGAATCAGCGCTGGCGCGACTCGTGCAACTAGGGCGGCGGTCTCAGACTTGGATGCTCCGACATCTCGCGCCACGTCGTCGATGGCTGCGTCGGCCACGCCACGGTAAAGCAGCTGCAGAAGCTTCTCTTGGGTGTCGGTCAGGTCATCGAGCCTGATTGAAGTGCTACCCAGCCCGAGTTGCAGGCTGGTGGGGCTGCGCCAAACAGGCACCCGTGCCGGATTTATCTTGATCACCACGCGAAGAGTTTGTTGTAAAAAACCGATCTCTGCAGAAATCATTCACAGGCTTAAACGCCGAAGCAGACTACTCTCCGAGCCACTTTTTCAGTGCTTCATCCATCGCGTCGCCCGAGCCGAAGAGGTTGATTCGCGCTAGCAGCAACCCGGGAGAGTCGACCTCTTCGCTAGTCGGCAACAGATCTGGGTGATTCCACAGGTCGTCACGTTTTTGAACACCAACTGCGTTGGTCACTTCACGCCAAAGTGCGGCAGCCTCGCGAATGCGTCGTGGTCGCAGCTCTAACCCAACCAGGGTTCCGAAGGTGAGTTCGGCTGGCCCGCCCGCGGCACGGCGGCGTCTCACCGCTTCAGAGATTGCGCCTGCCGTTGGAAGCAGCTTGGTTGCCTCTTCGGTAACGACTTCTACCCAACCCTCAATAAGTGCAAGCAGTGTTTCGATCGAGGCGAGTGCTCGTTCTTGTTCTTCGGTTCGTTTGGCAATCAAGGCACCCGACTCGAGAGCAGCTCTCAGTTGGTCTGGGTCATTCAGATCAGCACCTTCTGCCAGCTCACGCAGGCCGTCGGTGTCGATGCTGATCTCGCTGGCGTAGTTCGAAATCTGTGCCACAACCGAGTCACGCAGCCATCGACTGTTTTTGAACAGGCGAGCAAAAGCCATCTCGCGAATCGCAAGAAAGATCGTTGCCTGATCAGGTGCAAGTTCGAGCTCTGAAATAAACGCCGAAAGATTCTGCGGCACGAAAGCCGCGCGTTCAGAAAAAATTGGCAACCCGACGTCGCTGCCACTGATCACGTTCTGCGAGAGTTTGCCAAGCGCTTGCCCTAGTTGCATCGCGAACATGGCCCCGCCAGCGGCCTTCATGAACGCCCCAGCGCCAGAGAGCATGCCATCTAATTCTTCGGGCAGGTTCTGCTGCATTGTTTGACTCAAAGCGGTGGCCATGCGTTCGGCTACCGGCTGGCTGAGCTCCTGAAACAGTGATATCGAGTCGGCAACCCAAAGTTCACGAGTCAGCAGTTTCGGCTCGGTGGTTAGCGAACCAACCGTCGTTACGGCATCGAGCCAAAGGGTGCCAATAGAGACAGCGTCTGAGATGCTTCTACGGTCGGTGTCGGCAATTGATTTTGAACCGGAGGCTGCGAGCGATTTGGCCTGGTCGAGTGCGAGTTTCCAGTTCACTCCACCTTGACTACCTTCGGCACCAGCCGTCATGGCCGCCGAGAAATTCTTCAACATCTGTTCTAAAGCTTTTGGGTCGTTAGGTATGCCGGCAGCCTTTGCCAAAGCCTCGGCATCAATGCCGTTTTGCTTCGACAAGAACTCACGCAAAAACTCGCTGAAGTCTTCAGGGTTCATGCCATTTTGGTTATCGTTCACTTGCACACCTCGCCTTTAGGTTAAACCCGCTACGGCAAATCCGCCCGTGAAAGCGGCGGGTTTTTGGCCCTGTTCGCCCTAAGCGTCACCCGGCGAAGAGCCCTGCGGGAGGCATCCGAGTGTCATGCACCTAGGCTTGAAGCAGGAGGAATATCAGGCATGATCGGCGACCAAGACTGGGAAGACGGCTTAGCTGCGCGTTCGCAGCAGGCTCGCGATGCTTGGCGTGCCAGTGTTCGCAGAATCGTGAGCAGAAGTCTTGTTTTTCTGGGAGTCTTGGGCGTGGTTGCGGCCCTTTCGTCACCTGCCCCCTACGTAATCGAGATGCCTGGCCCCACCTTCAACGCGCTTGCCACAATGGATGGCCGCGACATCATCAGCATCGAAGGCGCTAAAACCTATCCGGGCGAAGGAAACTTCGACGTGCTCACAGTTCAGACTCGTGGCGGCCCTGAATCGTTGCCGTCTTGGTTTGAGGTTTTCTTGGCGCAACTATCGACCGAAAACGAGGTCGTTGAATACAGCAAGATTTATCCGGCCGGAGTGACTAAAGAAGAGCAGAAGGCTGAAACCACTCAGATGATGCTTGACTCGCAACGTGATGCGGTCGCTGTTGCACTAAGAAACCAGGGCTATCAGATTGACTCAGTGGTCGCTATCGACTCCATCAAAAAAGATGGCCCGAGCTTCGGCAAACTCAAGGTCGATGACCAAATTCTCTCGGTGAACGATGTCGAGGTGAAGTGGTACGAAGACATCACCAACGTAATCGCCGACTCAGGCGGCAAAGCCGTAGAAATTCAGGTGCTGCGCGAAGGCCAAGAGAAGACAGTTTCGGTGACCCCGGTTCTAGACACCGATGGCAAATACCGGGTGGGAATCTTCGTTGGCTACCGCTACGAGTTTCCGCTCAAGGTAAAAATCGACCTTGGCAACGTGACCGGTCCATCAGGCGGCCTGATGTTCTCACTCAGCATTATTGATCTGCTATCTCCAGGGGCCTTGAACGGTGGCAAATATGTCGCCGGCACGGGAACAATCGCCCCTGATGGTTCGGTTGGACCAATTGGTGGAATCAGACTGAAGATGATCGCCGCCAAAAACGCCGGAGCCGAGTACTTTATTGGCCCAATGAGCAACTGCGACGAAATGGTAGGAAACGTGCCTGCGGGTTTGAAAGCTAGAGCGGTCGAGACTCTCGATGATGCACTTGATTTCATGTCAGACGTTCGTGATGGCACGCCAATCTCACCGACACTAAATTGCCCAGCTACCAAATAACTTCACTAAACGCCAAAACCGATACACCAGCATCCAAGGAGAAAAATGACGCAGACCTCGAGAGTTAGTGCACCGAAGAGTTTTACCCCAGCTCGAGTTGCCACCCTCATTGTCGTCGCCATCGGCTTCGCACTCGTTTCGAGTGCTGGCTTCTACACCGACCTCTTGTGGTTCGAGCAGCTCGGCTACTCGAGCGTTCTGTTCACCCAGCTTTGGGCGAAGGTGGCGATGTTCGCCATTGGTGCTCTCACCATGGGTATTGTGGTTGGAATCGCGATCTGGCTGGCGTTCAAAACCCGCCCAATCTATGCTCGCACCGCCGATGACCGCGACCCGTTTGGTCAATATCGCGAGTTACTAGACCAGCTTCGCAAGGTCGTACTCATCGGAGTGCCGGGCATTCTGGCAATCTTGGCCGGTATGGCCGCATCGTCTCGGTGGGAACAAGCGCTGCTTTACATCAATGGCGTTCCTACCCCCGAAGACGACGCCCAATTCAACTTGGATGTTTCGTTCTACCTGTTTCAGTTGCCGTTCCTAACCTCGGCTGTAGCTTTCATCTCAACCGCACTGTTTTTCGCAGCCGTGGTTTCGGCATTGGTTCACCTCGTAAATGGCGGCATCAAGTTCCGCGGCCGCGATTCGAGCATGACTAAAGCTGCGCGCATCCAAGTTGGTATCACCGCTGCGCTGTTCTTGGCTAGCCAAGGTGCAAGCCTGTGGCTCGACCAGTACGCAACCTTGACCAGCCCTTCTGGCCTTTACACCGGTGCAACCTTTGCCGACGTGAATGCCACGATTCCTGGTTTGCAGATTTTGGCGGGAATCGCCGCCATGGTTGCGGTGCTCTTCTTAGTTGCCGCCTTCATCGGTCGCTGGAAGCTTCCGCTAATCGGCACCGCGCTGATGATTGTTTCATCTTTGATTCTCGGCTCGCTCTATCCGTGGCTGGTCCAGAACTTCCAGGTTGTGCCAAATGAGCGAACCCTCGAAGCGCCATTTATTCAGCGCAACATCGAAGCAACCATCAAGGCCTATGGTCTCGAGAACATCGAAAGCATTGAATACGACGCCAAGACCACAGCTACCCAGGGCGCGCTGCGCAAAGATGCCGACACTACGGCAAACATTCGCATCATTGACCCTTACCTGGTTTCGCCTTCGTTCCGTCAGCTTGAGCAGATCAAGCAGTATTACGGCTTCGCAGATCACCTAGACGTGAGCCGCTACACAATCGACGGAAAGACTCAAGACACCGTTCTCGCCGTGCGTGAGCTGAACCAGGCCGGTCTGGGTGACTCGCAGAGCTGGTACAACAACGTGGTCGTCTATACGCACGGATACGGTCTGGTCGCCGCTTACGGTAACCAGGGTTCGGTCGACGGCCAGCCGGTGTTCCTACAGGCGAGCATCCCGTCTGAAGGTGCGCTCGGCAAGTTCGAACCGCGCATTTACTTCGGTGAAAACTCACCTCCTTATTCGATTGTTGGAGCAACCGACGCGGGCAAACCTCGTGAACTCGACTATCCGGGTGGCGTTGACGGAGCCGAGCAGACCTACACCACCTTCGATGGCAATGGTGGCCCGAAGCTGAACAACCTGTTGTCTCGTGTCGCTTACGCACTCAAGTTCCAGAGCGAACAGATTCTGCTTTCAGATGCAATCACCGACTCGTCGCAGATTCTGTACGACCGAAACCCGATCGATCGCATCTCGGCTGTGGCTCCTTACCTAACCCTCGACTCAGACACCTATCCGGCGGTCGTTGATGGTCGCGTGGTCTGGATCGTCGACGGTTACACCACCTCGAACCAGTACCCATACTCGCGTTCAGAGTCGTTCGATGATGCAATCGCCGACTCCTCGGGTGAGTACACCACCGGAAACCCCGACATCAACTACATTCGCAACTCGGTCAAGGCAACTGTTGATGCCTACGACGGTTCGGTGAAGCTATACGCCTGGGACGACAAAGACCCAATCTTGCAAACCTGGCAGAAGATCTACCCAGGCACTCTGCGTCCGGTTTCAGAAATGTCTGGTGCCTTGATGAGTCAGGTTCGTTACCCCGCCGACATGTTCAAGGTTCAGCGTTCGATTCTTGGTCAGTACCACGTCAAAGATGCCGGTTCGTTCTACTCGCAGCAAGATGCATGGATGACCCCGAACGACCCGGTCAGCGACACCAAGCTCGAGCAGCCTCCATATTTCTTGACCATGAAGGTGCCTGGCACCAAAGACCCTGCCTACTCGGTTTACTCGACTTTCATTCCAAGATCTACCGGTGAATCGAGCCGAAATGTTTTGACGGGTTATCTGGTCGCAAACTCGGATGCGGGTACCAAGGCTGGCCAAGTCTCTGAAGATTTCGGAAAACTGAGATTGCTAACTCTGCCACGAACCACGATTGTGCCAGGCCCGGGTCAGGTGCAGAACTCGTTCTCGGTCGACCCTGAGGTTTCAAGGTTGCTCAACCTGCTTCGCCAGGGTTCAACCAAGGTTCTAAACGGAAACCTGCTTACCCTTCCGGTTGGCGGCGGTCTGCTCTATGTGCAGCCGGTTTACGTTCAGTCGACTGGTGAAACATCGTTCCCGCTTCTCAAGAAGATTCTTGTTGCCTTTGGCGACAAGATCGCCTTCGAAGACACTCTCGACGGTGCCTTGAACGCGCTCTTTGGCGGAGATGCCGGTGTTGAAAACCCTGTAGATCCGGTTGACCCGGTTGACCCAGGCAATGCCAACCCTGCGGTAGCCAGAGCGCTGCAGGCAGCCAAAGACGCCTTCGCGGCCAAGGTTGCAGCCATGAAGGCTGGCGACTGGACGGCATACGGCGAGGCCGACAAGGCTCTGCAAGCAGCTATCGAGGCGGCAGTTCTGGCCAATAAGTAGGTCGGTGCTGCCGGCTGTTCAACCCAGTTTGGGGTGAGGCTTCCTTTCGTGTTAGAGTGGAGGTTCGCCGCGGGGTGGAGCAGTTCGGTAGCTCGCCGGGCTCATAACCCGGAGGTCGTAGGTTCAAATCCTGCCCCCGCAACCAGTAACAAAAACCCAGTCATTTTGACTGGGTTTTTGTGCTTTAACGGACACTGTGAATAACTTCTGCGACCCAGTTTGAATCGGGCTAGCCTTCACGCATGAATTTTCGGCGCAGAGTTTTCGGTGTGATTTTGGCGGGCGGTCTGATTGCTTGCTGTATTTCGCTGTCAGCCCCAGCCCAGGCTGCCTCGCCGAAATGCAACACAGACGCCGGCACGGCGCAAAGCCTAAAACTCAGTTCCCTCAAAACGGGTGACACGGTCACCGTGTGTGCCAGTTGGTTGGTGATAAGCCAAACGACTTCTGTCGGGCCACCAGCCACAAGCTCGGGTTCCGCGAGTGGCCAGGTTTCAACCAAGCCGAAGACTGCCAAGATCACCGTGCCGCAGCGCAGGTTTTTCTCGGCCACTCCAGATCGCCCAGAGATAAAGAGCAACGTCTTTCGCTCAATAAAACCGGGTGTGCCTGCGCTGTTCGCATCAACTGCAACACGTCACCAACATCTGGCCCTATTGCTCGGCAAACCCACGATGCTCAAATTCACTCCGGTTGCTTATCGCTGGACCACCGGAGATGCCGGTGTTTCGGTGCGGTCGCAGGTGCGTCACCGATACAAGAGTGTTGGCCGGTATACGGTTCGCATGAGTGTGACGTATCAGAGCGAGGTCAGGGTTTTGCCCAGTGGTCGGTGGTTGAAACTGCCATTTCAAATAACCAAGGTGGCACCTCCGGTCGAGATTGTTGTTGCCGCCGAGAAGCCAAACCTCAGTGGTCTAGCGGTTCTGGTTGGCAAATCCTGCCTCGAGCATCCGAGTGCTGTGGGGTGCTGATGGTTTCAAACTAACTCTCAGGATGTTTTCATAAACTATTCAGGTTGACGTGTAAGGGTCTGTATAGACCGACACAAACCTGAAGGGGTTGCCAATTGACCGATCAAAACGGCCCAGTTTCATCGAACCAGGTGAACAGACAGTTTCTATTTGATACTCCCATTTTGCTTCCGGCACCGGCGCAAGCTCCGACTCAAAAGAAGGCTTCGCTTGGAGTGCTGGGCACTGTGGTGATCGCTTCTTTGGTCAGCGGTGTGGTCGGCGGAGTTATCGGTGTCGGCGGGTACATGCTCAGCACGGCTCCGGCAGCTGTAGTGGTCAACAACACCGACTCGGTTAACTGGGTAACCGGGGCCTCGTCGAAGGCTTTGCCTTCTGTCGTGACCATTTCGGTTAGTTCTTCGAACGACGGGGGTAGTGGGTCTGGCGTATTTTTGACCGCCGACGGCTACATTCTCACCAATGCACACGTGGTCACGCTCTCGGGTGCTTCGGCCAACCCGAAGGTCACCGTCAAAACTCTCGACGGCAAAATCTATCTGGCTGACATTGTTGGCACCGATCCAAACAACGACCTAGCGGTTATCAAAATTTCGGCAGCGGGCGCTTTCACCCCGATCGAATGGGCTGACTCTTCTCTCGTGAATGTCGGAGATTCGGTAGTTGCTCTAGGTGCGCCACTTGGCCTAGAAAACAGTGTGACTACCGGAGTCATTTCCGCGCTAAACCGCACCATTCAGGTTGCCAGCTCAGACACCAGTGAAGACGGTTCGAGCTTGCAGTGGTGGAACGGAACCGGCTCGGCTCCAGTGAGTCTTAGGGTTCTACAAACCGATGCGGCAATCAACCCAGGAAACTCTGGTGGCGCGCTAGTCAACTCGCAGGGTGAGCTGATCGGCATCAACGTAGCCATCGCAACCGCTGGCGCGACCACTTCGTCTAGCCAGAGCGGCAGCATCGGTGTTGGTTTTGCCATCACATCTAACATCGCTAAGCGCATCGCCGAAGAACTTATGAAAGACGGAAAAGCCAGCCACGCCCTTCTCGGCGCAATGGTCGGTAATGCTGGTGAAGAGTCCGATGGATTCTCTTCGGGCGCTCTTGTTGGTGAACTCACCCCGGGTGGTCCTGGTGAAAAGGCCGGACTCAAGGTGGGCGACATCGTCACCAGTTTCAACGGGTACAAGATCGATACTGCAGCAGACCTAACCGCTGCCGTTAGAGCCGAACCAGCTGGCGCGTCCGCAACCCTTGAGGTGACTCGAGGCAACGAAAAGATCGAAATCACCGTGGTTCTGGGCGATTTGGGCGACCTCAAGTAACAATCTCGTTCGTAGGCTAACGAAATGGCCTAGGTCGTGGCAGACTAAAACCATGTCGACAGCGCCGTCCGTTCAGTACTCCATAACCATGCGTCTTGAAGCGCCCGCGAAAGCGACGGCGGTGTCAGAGCTCACCAGTGTTATCGAAGCATCCGGCGGCAGTGTCACCGCTCTCGACGTAAACCACTCAGACTCAGAACGCGTTCGCGTTGACCTCACCTGCGCCACTCGCAACTCAGATCACGGTGAAGAAATTGTCGCCAAGCTCAAAGCGCTCGAAGGCGTAGTGGTCGGCAAAGTTTCTGACCGCACCTTCTTGGCCCACCTCGGCGGCAAGTTAACCATCGAATCGAAACTACCGATTCGAAACCGCGACGACCTTTCGCTCATTTACACCCCCGGCGTCGCCCGCATTTGTGAGGCAATCGTCAAAGACCCGAGCGATGCCCGCCGCCTCACCATCAAGCGCAATACCATCGCCGTTGTCACCGATGGCTCGGCAGTGCTTGGCCTAGGCAACATCGGTCCGCTCGCAGCGATGCCGGTTATGGAGGGTAAGGCCGCGCTGTTCAAGCGTTTCGCCGAGATTGACGCCTTTCCGATCTGTCTCGACACCCAAGACGTTGACGAAATCGTGCGCACCGTCAAGGCAATTTCACCCGGTTTCGCTGGCATCAATCTAGAAGACATTTCGGCTCCGCGCTGCTTCGAAATCGAAGAGAGACTGCGCGCCGAGCTGGACATCCCCGTTTTTCACGACGACCAGCACGGCACCGCAATCGTTTGTGTGGCCGCGCTTCGCAACGCCCTCAAGGTGGTTGGCAAAAACATCGAGGATGTTCGCCTAGTCATGTCGGGCGCTGGCGCCGCGGGCACGGCCGTGCTCAAACTGCTGTTCGCTGCTGGGCTCAAGAACGCCGTGGTTGCCGACCAGCAGGGAGTGGTTTACGAAGGCCGACCAGACATTGCTGAAGGCTCAACACTCGAGTGGGTTTCTCAGAACACCAACGCAGCAAAGTTCGTTGGAACCCTCAAAGAGGCAGTTCGTGGTGCCGATGTTTTCATCGGTGTTTCGGCCGCGAATCTGCTCGACGCATCAGACATTGCAGCGATGGCTAAGGGTGCGATCGTTTTCGCGCTCGCCAACCCGAACCCAGAGATCGAGCCGGCCGAGGCGGCCAAGCACGCCGCGGTAGTTGCTACCGGTCGAAGCGACTTTCCGAACCAAATCAACAACGTTCTAGCCTTCCCTGGTTTCTTCAGAGGTTTGCTCGATGCCGGCGCGCATAAAATTACCGAGAAGATGCTTCTCGCAGCAGCCGGTGCGCTGGCCGATTGCGTAGAGGCGAAAGAATTGAACGCTTCGTACATCATTCCGAGCGTTTTTCACCCGGATGTCGCGACTCATGTCGCAGAAGCAGTTCGCAAAGCAGCAAGGAAGTAAATGCCAGGTTTAGACGACACCCAAGTCGAGGGAGGGCTCGGCGGCGGCCTGCTTGTCGAAGAGCAGACCCAAAACATTGAGCCAGGTGACCACGAGCGCTTTTCGCACTATGTACGCAAAGAGAAGATTGTCGAGTCGGCAGTCATGGGAACCCCCGTCATCGCACTCTGCGGCAAAGTTTGGGTGCCTGGGCGTGACCCACAGAAGTTTCCGGTTTGCCCGACGTGCCAAGAAATTTACGATGGGCTTCGCCCAGAACCTCCAGCCGACGGCGATGGCGGCGGCGCGAAGTAACTAAATGAACTGGGTCGGAATGCCCGGTTCGCCGCGCATCAAACGAAGCGCCTGAAGCGGCAAGGCTTTTTTCACATCGGCATGATGAGCTCTAGCGCTGGCCACACCGGCGATGCCCATGTGTTCGCTCTGAAGCTCACCCTCTACAACCAGCGGCACCAACAACTCGCGGTCTAGTTCGGTCACATCCGGATGCGCGCCAGGAGCCAGCAGTTCGGCAACCGCCACGCCCGAATCGTTGTGTCGTCGCATCGCAAACTTTCGACCACCGACGTTGGCTTTTTGAACCGAGCGTTTAGCCACGCTGACCCACTCGCCACCCTCGTCTTCGAAAGCTACCAACTTGTATACAAAGCTTGCGGTTGGAACACCAGAGCCGGTAACCACCGAGGTACCCACGCCGTAGTTGTCAACCGGCGCTGCGGCCAAAGCCGCGATCGAGTATTCGTTCAAGTCGTTAGTCACGGTGATCTTGGTTTTGGTAGCGCCAAGCGAATCGAGCAGGGCTCGAACGCGGCTAACTTCAACACCTAGGTCGCCAGAGTCGATGCGCACTGCGCCTAACTCAGGGCCAGCAACATCCACTGCCAATCGAACCGCACGGTCGGTGTCGTAGGTGTCTACCAAAAGGGTGGTGCCGGGGCCGAATGTTTCGACCTGGGCACGAAACGCCTGTTCTTCGGTGTCGTGCAGCAGGGTGAAGGCGTGTGCGGCCGTTCCCATGGTTGGAATGCCCCAAGAGCGACCGGCCTCAAGGTTCGAAGTTGCCTCGAAACCTGCGATGAAAGCTGCTCTGGCCGCGGCCACTGCCGAAATCTCGTTTGTGCGTCGCCCGCCCATTTCGGCCAAGAATCTGCCGCCGGCCGAACTGACCATTCTTGAGGCAGCCGAAGCCACCGCCGAGTCAAAGTTCATGACCGAGAGAATGATGGTCTCTAGAACAACCGCCTGCTCGAAAGTCGCTTCGACGGTGAGAACGGGGGAGTAGGCGAAATAGAGCTCACCTTCTCGGTAGCCCCAAATGTTTCCCTCGAATTTGTAGTTCGCCAGCCAGTCGATGGTGGCGGCGTCGACCACCTGGTTTGTACGCAGGTATTCGAGTTCTGCTTCGTCAAACCTGAAATCGCGGATGCGCTCGAGCAGTCGCCCGGTGCCAGCAACCACTCCGTACCGACGGCCGGCCGGCAGTGAGCGGCAGAAAACCTCGAACACCGATGGGCGGTCGGCCTTGCCCGAGTGGCGCGCAGCCTGAAGCATGGTCAGTTCGTAGCGGTCGGTAAGCAGAGCAGAAGAGGTCAACACGCCTTCAAGCCTAGTGAAATACCAGCGCAGCGCTAACCCAAAATGACCTGCCCAGAAGTTACGCGAATAGACTTGAGCGCGTGAACGATGCACCAATTGGAATCTTTGACTCGGGAGTCGGCGGGCTAACCGTGGCTCGCGCAATCATCGATCAGCTGCCGAACGAGAGCATCGTCTATGTTGGCGATACCGCCAATTCGCCTTACGGCCCGAAGAGCATCCAAGAGGTTCGCGACCTGGCACTCGGCGTGATGGATCGCCTTGTCGACGAGGGCGTCAAACTTCTTGTCATTGCCTGTAACTCAGCCTCGGCCGCCGTGCTGCGCGATGCTCGCGAACGCTACACCGAAGGTCGAGGCATTCCGGTGGTTGAAGTGATTCAGCCGGCCGTTCGACGTGCCGTCGCCTCAACCAGAAACCACAAAATCGGAGTGATTGGCACAAACGCCACCGTCACATCACGTGCCTACGACGATGCCTTCGCAGCCGCGGTAGATCTTGAGATCACCAGTGAGGCCTGCCCAAAGTTTGTTGATTTCGTCGAGCGTGGAGTCACATCGGGCCCAGCCCTTATGGCCGCAGCCGAAGAGTATCTCGCGCCAATCAAGGCCGCCGGAGTAGACACCCTGGTGCTCGGATGCACTCACTACCCGCTGCTCACCGGAGCAATCTCGTATGTCATGGGCGAAAACGTGACCTTGGTTTCGAGTGCCGAAGAAACCGCCAAAGATGTATACCGAACCTTGGTCGCGCACGACCTGCTTCGCACGTCTGACCAAGCACCAACCCTTCGCTTTCAATCCACCGGCGACGCAGCTTCGTTCGGCAAACTGGCGCGAAGGTTCCTGGGGCCAGAGGTTGCCAGTGTCGAGCAGCTCGGCTAGAGCATCCGCTTAGATTTTTCACAACGCCAAGAGAGGCAAAAATGACCAGAGTAGACGACCGCCAGGTTGACGACCTTCGCGAAATCAAAATCGAACGCGCATGGAGCGACCACCCAGAAGGCTCGGTGTTGATTCACTTCGGTGCGACTCGCGTGCTCTGCACCGCGTCGTTCACTCCAGGTGTTCCTCGCTGGAAAGTTGGCAAGGGCGAGGGCTGGGTGACTGCCGAATACGCCATGCTGCCTCGTGCAACTCACGACCGTAGCGACCGCGAGTCAATGAAGGGCAAGGTCGGTGGCCGCACCCACGAAATCTCTCGTCTGATCGGCCGCAGCCTTCGCGCTGTTGTCGACGTCAAGGCCCTCGGTGAAAACACCATTGTTATCGACTGTGACGTGTTGCAGGCCGATGGTGGCACTCGCACCGCGGCAATCACCGGCGCATACGTCGCGCTAGTTGACGCAATCGAATGGGCGAAGTCAAAAAAGCACATTCCTGCAAACGCAAAAGTTCTCAAAGATTCTGTCGCAGCCATTTCTGTTGGCATCATCAGCGGCGAGCCTTATCTCGACCTGGCTTACACCGAGGATGTTCGTGCCGAGACCGACATGAACGTAGTCGTCACCGGCTCGGGCAAGTTCGTTGAGGTTCAGGGAACCGCCGAAGGTGAGGCTTTCGATCGCGACGAATTGAACAAGTTGCTCGACCTTGCCCTCAAGGGCACTAGCGAACTGACCGCGATGCAGACGTCCGCGCTCAGCAAGTAAACCGAGCCTCGATCAAAAGGAGCATGGGCGCGTGAAGTTTGTTCTAGCCACTCACAACGCAGGCAAAGTCGCAGAGTTGCGCGCCATTTTGCAGCCCGCCGTCGCCGACCTAGACCTGATCGGCTACACGGGTCCAGAACCGATTGAAAACGGAACCACCTTCGCCGAGAACGCATTGATCAAGGCTCGCGCCGCCTACGAACACACCGGTATGCCGGCAATCGCCGATGACTCCGGTCTGTGCGTCGACATTTTGGGTGGTTCGCCAGGTATCTTCACCGCGATCTGGGCGGGTGGCCGCGACAACGTGCAAAACCGCCAACTGCTTTTGCGTCAACTGGCCGACATCAGCCCAGCGCATCGATCGGCTGCGTTCGTCTGCACCATCGCGCTCGTCTCTGAAACCGAAGAACTCTGCTTCACCGGCAATTGGCCGGGCAGCATTGCCTTCGCTGAGCGCGGTGAGCACGGCCACGGCTACGACCCCGTGTTCATTCCGGAGGGCTTTGAGGTCACCGCAGCCGAGCTCGACCCAGAGGTTAAGAACGCGCTTAGCCACCGAGCCCAGGCTCTGGCGACACTCATCGATTACCTAAAAACGCGCTAGCGAGCATCCGAGTTATTGAACTCGTGAAGTAAAAACCGCTACTTGGATGCGCGGCGTTCGCGCCACGCTTTGAGCAGTTCTAGCGCAATCGGAATGAACGACAGCACGATAAAGCCAAGGGTCACCAATTCGACATTCTCGTTGACGAACGGAATACCACCTAAGAAGTAACCCAGGGTCGTAACGCCCGAACCCCACACGATGACCGCCACGATGTTCAGACGCAAGAACTGTGCGTATGGCATCTTTCCAACTCCAGCGGCTACCGGCACAAAGGTTCGCATGATCGGAACGAAGTGAGCCACGATGATTGCCTTCGAACCGTACTTGGCGAAAAAGCGGCCAGTTGCTTCGACGTTGCGATGCGAGAAGAATTTTGAGTCAGGTTTGTTGAAAATGGCTGGCCCCGCCTTGCGGCCTATCCAATAGCCGGTTTGATCGCCTAGCCAGGCGCTGGTTGAAATGAGTATGCAGGCGAGCCAGAGCGGCATCGGTGCTTCTGGTGTAGCCAGAAACAGGCCGACTAAAAACAAGAGCGAGTCTCCGGGCAAGAAGAAGCCGACTAGCAGGCCGGTTTCGACAAACACGATGATGCAGGTGATGAACACGGCGATGTTTCCGTAATCACGGATGAGCGTGTGAGGGTCTAGCCAGTCGATTCCGAACATGCGCCCCTAGCAGGATTCGAACCTGCGCTTTCGCCTCCGGAGAGCGACGCTCTATCCCCTGAGCTATAGGGGCCAGGGTAAGTTTTAGCCTACCAGCGGGTGTCACCTAGGCTTTTAGAAACTGCACCGCACGAGCATCCAAGGAGAAATCATGGCACTTCGACTCGAAGACAAGTGGATTTGGGATTCTTGGTATGCCTTCGACGGCCAGCGCTACCACGCGTTCTATTTGCACGCTAGCCGAGCGCTGGGCGACCCGGTTCGCCGCCACCGACACCCGATCATCGGCCACGCGGTTTCAGACGACCTAACCAACTGGACAGTCGTGCGTGATGCGCTAATCGTTTCTGACTCGCCAGCCTTCGACTCGTGGACCACCTGGACTGGCTCGGTGGTTCAAGACGACAACGGGCTTTGGTGGATGTTCTACACCGGCACCAGCCGCGAAGACGGGGGAGACATTCAGACCGTTGGCGCGGCTACCTCGACCGACTTGATGGAGTGGACCAAACTCTCAAGTGAGCCGATGGTGTCGGCCGATGCGCGTTGGTATGAAAAGCTCGACAAAACCATCTGGCACGATGAAGCCTGGCGCGACCCCTGGGTCTTTAGGTTCGAGAACGACCCGAGCACCTGGCACATGCTGGTCACCGCTCGCGCCAACCACGGCGACCCTGCCACACGAGGTGTGCTTGGGCACGCGAAATCCGCCGATTTATTGAACTGGGATGTTCAACCGCCACGTTCTGCGCCCGGCCAAGGTTTTGGCCAACTCGAGGTTTTTCAGTTCGAGATTGTCGACGGTGTTCCGGTCTTGGTCTTCTGTTGTGGTTGGCGCGAGTTGAGCGCAGAGCGACGAGCAGAGTTCGGCGAGCGAGACGCCACTTATTCGGTGGCCGTGAAGGCTGATCTGACCGAAATCGATTTCAACCGAGCTAAGGCATTCGAAGACCCAATGGTTTATGCGGCACGAATCATCAAAGGTAAAGACGGTTGGTATCTGATCGGTTTCGTCAATGAGATTGATGGCGAATTCGTTGGCGAATTGTGTGACCCAGTTCCAGTCACCGCATCAGTCGAATCAGGCTTAATTCGTCGCTAGCGCCAGAGGCCGTGGCGCAACTGCCTCGAGCTCGCGGTTGTAAAAAATTTGTCTGCCGCTAGCCGTTTTGTAAAAATTGTAAGCGTTTACAACTTTTCGGTAACGTTCCCGTTTTGCAACTAAAAACGCTTGCAATGTGCCATAGATTTTTCGCAGACGGCTTTGCAAGAGCTCTGCCGTTTTCTTAGGAAAGGAAACCACATGAAGAAGGGTATGCGCCTAGTCGCAGCTGCTGCTGCAGCTTCGCTCGCAACCGTCGGACTGGCTGCCTGTGCTCCATCGACCCCTGCCGGCGACGGCAAAGTCTCCATTTTTGGTGGCTACGGTGAAGCTGACGCAAAGGCATTTCAAGAGACACTAACCGAGTTCGGTGACGCTAACGGCATCGAGATCACCTTCACTTCACTTGCATCGTTCGACACGGACATCAAGGTGAAGATCGAAGCTGGTCAAGAGCCAGACATCGCACTTTGGCCACAGCCAGGTGGTCTTAAGGGTCTAGTTGACAACCTAGTACCACTAGACGAGGTATTCGACGTTACCAAGTCGACCTCGACCCTAGTTCCAGGTTGGGACACCCTCGCTCAGGTTGACGGCAAGATCTACGGTCTTCCAGTGTCGGCCAACATGAAGACCCTAGTCTTCTACAACCCATCTGCATTCGCTGCAAATGGCTACACCGTTCCTACCACCGACGCTGAACTTGTTGCTCTAGAAGAGCAGATCAAGACTGACGGCACCGGTTACCCATGGTGTGCAGGTATCGAGTCTGGTGGAGCCACCGGATGGGCCTTCACCGACTGGATGGAACAGTACGTTCTTGACTTCCACGGCGCAGATGTTTACGCACAGTGGGTTGCAGGCGAAGTTGACTTCGCAAGCCCAGAGGTAGCTAAGGCTGCTGAAGAAGTTTCGAAGCGTCTACTCGCCGAGGGTCAGGTGAACGGTGGCGGTGTCGCAATGGCAGCCGACCCATTCGGTAACACTGCTCCTCTATTCGAGACCGGTGGAAAAGAGAAGGGCCAGTGCTTCATGCTGCGCCAAGGCTCGTTCATCAGTGGCTTCTTCCCTGACAACATCAAGGAACAGCTTGCTGCTGAGGACTACACCAACGCAGACGTGTTCCCGCTACCTGCTCCTGAAGGTGCCAACGCCGGTGTTATCGGTGGTGGAGACCTAGGTGCTGTGTTCCAGGGTCACGTTGACGCTGACGTAGCCAAGGTTGCTGAGTTCATCTTCAGCGACAAGGTGCTAACCAAGATGGTCTCGAACGGTGCAATCTCGCCACACAAGACCTTCGACCCAGCGCTTTACCCTAACGCCCTAAACCGCAAGATCGGTGAAGCTATGGCTGCTGCTGCAGTCTTCGGCTTCGACGGATCAGACCAGATGCCAGCAGAAGTAAACGCTGAGTTCTGGGCTGCCGGCACCGACTACGTTGCAGGCCGTATCACTTGGGAAGAAGCTGCTGCTCGAATCGACAGCAAGTACTAACCAAAACGACTCCCAGCTTTCGTAGCTGAGAATCAAAGTGGATGCTACTGCCGGGGAGGAAACTCCCCGGCAGTGGTCTTCCTAAACTAGAACCGCAATGCAACACAAGACTCACCCGCATCAACCGGCTGTAAAGCCCACACCAATCGGAGTTTAAATGGGCGACATTCTCTTCGGGCTTCTCGCAGTCGTACTCGGCGCAGCTGCCACTATCGGCCTCTACTGGCTTCTTGACAAGTTAGTAAATCTTCTTCCACCAAAACTGGCAGACAAGTTCAAATCAGCAGGGTTCCTGCTACCTGCAGCCGTACTGGTCATTCTCGTGCTCCTAATGCCAATGGTTCAGACCGTTATTTGGTCATTCATGAATGATGACGGCAAGAAGTTTGTTGGTATCGAAAACTACGTTGAACTCTTTGGGTCTGCCGAATTCATAAGCATCCTGATCAACAACTTTCTCTGGATCGCAGTAGTGCCTGCCGTCACTGTTTCACTCGGTGTTCTATTCGCCACGCTAGGTAACCAGGTTGGCCCCACCCGCGAGAAGATTTTGAAGTCACTCATCTTCATGCCGATGACCATCAGCTTCGTCGCAGCATCTACCATCTGGGGCTACATCTACGTTTACGTGCCGCCTGGCCGACCTGAAATCGGTCTACTGAACAACATCGCGAACTTGTTTGGCATCGAATCGCAACCGTGGTTGCAAATTGATTCGGGCCGATTGAACACCTTTTTGCTAATGGCGGTGATCGTCTGGCTTCAGGTGGGTTACTCGATGGTGATTATTTCTGCGGGAATCAAAGCCGTTCCTGAAGAAACAATCGAAGCCGCTCGCATCGATGGTGCAAATGGCCGCCAGGTCTTTTTCAGAATCATCGTTCCTCAAATTTGGTCGACCATTATGTCGGTGTTTGTCACCGTTCTCATCTTGGTCATGAAGGTGTTCGACATTGTGCTTGCCATGACTCGCGGTAACTTCAACACCAACGTTCTGGCCTTCGAGTACTACAAGCAGTTTTTCGAGAACTCGAACGTCGGCCCAGCGTCGGCCGTTGTGACCGTCTTGTTGCTGCTCATCATTCCGTTGATGATTCTGCAAATAAGAACCGTGCGCCACCAGGAGACCATGCGATGAAAACTTTTCTGAACAAAATCCGCAAGTTCAAATTCGGCAGCACCCTTGCTCTCTTGTTTCTGACCGCCATTTGGTCAATTCCAACCGTCGGTCTTCTGATTACTTCACTACGCCGACGCGACCAGGCCGAAACTTCACCTTGGTGGAGCGTATTCGTTGACCCACTTAACCAAGCTTGGTCAATTGACGCCTACACGAAGTCGCTAGAAACAGGCATGCTCGACTCGCTCGTGAACACCCTGGTTGTGACAATTCCTTCGGTGATCTTGCCGTTGATTATTGCCGCAAACGCTGCTTTCGCTTTCACCTTCATCGAATTCAAGGGTCGCGAAATCTACTTTGCGATTCTGGTCGGTTTGATGATCATCCCGCTGCAGTCAGCTCTTATTCCTGTGCTTCGTGGCATGGTCGCTTTTCAGAAGGCGACTGGACTTCAGTTAACCGGAAACTATCCGAGTGCTTGGATCATTCACGCGGCTTTTGCAATGCCTCTGGCTATCTACATTTTGCGAAACTACATGTTGTCGTTGCCGGTTTCGCTAATTGAAGCTGCACGTGTTGATGGTGCGAGCTACTACCAAATTTTCTGGCGCTTGGTAATGCCGATGTCAGTGCCTGCACTGGCTTCGTTTGCCATCTTCCAGTTCTTGTGGGTCTGGAACGACTACCTAATCGCCTTCATCTTCGTTGGTGAGCAGAAGTCGGTAATGACCTATCGCTTGCTCAGAATGCTCGGTCAGTATGGCGAGGGATGGCAAGAAGTTGCTGCCGGCTCGTTCATCTCTCTGGCTCTGCCGCTAATCGTGTTCTTCGCGTTACAGCGTTACTTTGTTCGCGGTCTAACCGCGGGTGCAGTCAAGTAGCAAGGCTTCCCACTTGGAAGCGGCGGGTCGATTTGGCTCGCCGCTTCTTTTTATCTGACCTCACCTATCGCCATCACCGGCTTGACGGTAGAATTCAAGAGACTCGGATGCGGTCACAGTTGATCCCCGAAACAACACAAATCTCGAAGGTTGAACCGTGACTCCTGCCGAACTCTCTGCGGCTATCGTGCGTATTCTTGGCACGCTTCAGGCTGCCGGAGACCTGCCTGCTGGAGACTTGCCAACCGAGGTTGTCATCGAGCGCCCAAAGAACCGTGAGCACGGCGACTGGGCCACCAACATTGCAATGCAGGCCGCTGGTCGCTTTGGCCAGAACCCTCGAGCCCTTGCCGAAAAGATTGCCACCGAGTTAGCCAACACCGAGGGCATTTCAAAGGTCGACATCGCTGGCCCAGGCTTTATTAACATCACCGTTTCTGCCGCAGCGGCTGGCGCGATTGCCAAGCAAATCGTTGAACAGGGCGCTAGCTTTGGTGTTGGTTCGGCCCTTGCTGGCTTGAACATGAACCTCGAGTTTGTCTCGGCTAACCCAACCGGCCCGATTCACATCGGTGGCACACGTTGGGCCGCGGTTGGCGACTCGCTCGCTCGCATTCTTCAGGCTCAGGGTGCATCGGTTACTCGCGAGTATTACTTCAATGACCACGGTGCACAGATTGACCGCTTCGCTCGCAGCCTTCTAGCCGCAGCCCGCAAGCAAGATGCGCCAGAAGATGGTTATGCCGGCGCGTACATCGACCAAATCGCTTCTCGCGTGCTGGCCGAAACCGCCGAAGACATTCTTGCCCTTCCAGAAGCTGATGCCCAAGAGGCGTTCAGGGCCGCTGGCGTCGACCTAATGTTTGACGAAATCAGAGCATCCTTGCATGACTTCGGCGTTGACTTCGATGTCTACTTTCACGAAAACTCGCTCTATGAGTCTGGAGCTGTAAACAAGGCAATCGCGCGCTTGCGTGAGCTTGGTCACATTTTCGAACAAGACGGAGCTACCTGGTTGCGTTCAAGCGAATTTGGCGACGACCGCGATCGCGTGATCATCAAGAGCGATGGCGAAGCAGCCTATATCGCCGGTGACTTGGCCTATTACCTAGATAAGCGTGGGCGTGGTTTCGACCGCTGCATCTACATGCTTGGCGCAGACCACCACGGCTATGTGCCGCGAATGATGGCAATGTGCGCGGCCTTTGGTGACGAGCCTGGCGTGAATCTCGAGATCATGATTGGCCAACTGGTCAACCTCGTGCGTGATGGCGAGCCTGTGCGCATGTCGAAGCGTGCCGGAACCGTCGTGACTATGGAAGACCTAGTAGAAATCGTTGGCGTCGATGCCGCACGATACGCGCTGGTTCGATCTTCAATCAATTCGCAGCTCGACATCGACCTGGCTCAGCTTGAAAAGAAGACCAACGACAACCCGGTTTTCTATGTGCAGTACGCCCACGCCAGAACCGCTCAGGTTGCTAACAACGCAGCCTCGCTCAGCGTTGATCGCACCGAGTTTGAGCCGGCTCTGCTCACTCACGCGAGCGAAGAAGAACTGCTCGCAAAGCTAATCGAGTTACCTCGAGTCATGGCCACCGCAGCAGAGTTCAAAGAGCCGCACCGCATCGCTCGCTATCTCGAAGAAGTCGCCGGGGCTTACCACCGCTGGTACGACAACTGCCGCGTTACTCCGATGGGTGATGCTCCGGTTGAAACCATCCACCGCACCAGATTGTGGCTAAACGACGCAGCCGGCCAGGTCTTGCGCAACGGCCTTAACCTGCTCGGCGTTAGCGCCCCGGAGCGCATGTAGCCGTGGCGATCTCACCGGAGTGGCTAGACAAGCCCAAAGACCTAAACCACGTGGATGCTGCGCTGTGGCCAGCGAACCTGCACCGTTCGAACCACGGCGAGTTTGAGATCGGCGGAATCGGCGTGACCGATCTTGGCGCGCAGTTTGGTACCCCGCTCTATGTGATCGACCAAGATGACTTTTTCGCCAGAGCTGCGCGCGTAAAGAACGCACTGTCTGCGGCTGCCGAGTCGATCGGCACCACCGCCAAGGTGTATTACGCCGGCAAAGCTTTGCTCACCACCGAAGTTGCTAGCTGGATTGCCGGGCTGGGCCTAAACCTAGACGTCGCATCGGGTGGCGAACTTGCCGCAGCTCTTGCCGGGGGTGTCGAGCCGGCTCGCATCGGGTTGCACGGCAACAACAAATCACTCGCCGAAATCGGTAGAGCGGTTGCTGCCGGCGTCGGCGCGATCGTCATCGACAGCGAGATCGAGCTTGAGCGCATCGCATCGACCGCACAGGCACAGGGTCGCGTGCAGCCTGTTCGCCTTCGCGTGAATGCCGGTGTGCACGCCCACACCCACGAGTTTCTTGCTACCGCACGAGAAGACCAGAAGTTCGGCATCGCGCGTTCCGACGTGCCCGAGCTCGTTGCGCGCATCCGTGCCGAAAAGCACCTCAAGTTTCTTGGCCTGCACTCGCACATCGGTTCGCAGATTTTTGAGGCCGATGGGTTCATCGAAGCGGCCAAGCGTTTGCTTGCAATTCAAGCCGAGCTAGTTCAGCATGGCGAAGTTCCTGAGCTAAACCTCGGCGGTGGTTTCGGAATCAACTACACAACCGCCGATGAGGCCCCGGCTATCGAATCGATCGCCCAGAAAATTGCTGATGGAGTAGCCGCCGAGTGTGCTGCTCTTGGTATTGAGATTCCGGTGTTGGCGTTTGAGCCAGGCCGCATCATCGTCGGCCCGACCGGTGTGACTCTTTACACCGTTGGCACCATCAAAGATGTCGCGCTCAGCGAAGAAGGCGCGGGAGCAGTTCGCAAGTACGTCAGCATCGACGGTGGCATGAGCGACAACGCCAGGCCTAGCCTGTATGACGCCGCTTACACGGTTCGCTTGGCTTCGAGATCAAGTAGCGCTCAGCCCGCACTGGTTCGCGTCGTGGGCAAGCACTGCGAGAGTGGCGACATCGTGGTTCGCGATGACTATCTGCCTTCTGATGTCGCCAACAACGACATTGTTGCCGTGGCAGCAACTGGTGCTTATTGCTCTTCGCTATCGAGCAACTACAACATGTTGACTCGCCCGCCAGTTGTGGCAATCAGTCAAGGTCAGGCACGATTGATTGTGCGAGGCGAAACCGAGGCCGATTTGTTCGCTCGCGATGTGCGCTACCAAGAGCTTTTGAATTCCCTAACGCAAAACGGCAAGGACTAACCGTGATTGACTATCGACCGCTTCGAATCGCGCTACTCGGCGCCGGCTCTGTGGGTGCCCAGGTCGCTCGACTGCTACTCGAGAACAAGGCTGAGCTTGCAGCTCGCGTTGGTGCTGAACTCGAGCTCATCGGCGTTGCCGTGCGTGACATCAACGGCAAGCGTTCGGCCGATATTCCAGCAGAACTGCTAACCACCGACGCAGAATCACTAATCGTTGCAGCCGACATCGTCATCGAAGTCATGGGTGGGCTCGAACCTGCTCGCACCTACATTTTGCAAGCGCTGAACTCTGGTTCAGACGTGATCACCGCTAACAAAGCGCTGCTTGCCACTCACGGCACCGAACTTTTCGACACCGCCGAGCAGGTTGGCGCTCAGCTTTACTTCGAGGCTGCCGTAGCCGCTGCGATTCCGATCATCCGCCCGCTTCGTGAGTCACTTGCCGGCGACAAGGTAACCCGCATCATGGGCATTGTGAACGGTTCAACAAACTACATTCTTGACCGCATGGATACTGCCGGCTTAACCCTTGAGGCCGCAATGGCCGAGGCCACCGAACTCGGTTACCTCGAGGCAGACCCGTCTCTTGACGTTGAAGGTTATGACGCGGCACAAAAGGTTGCGATTCTGGCAGCGCTCGCTTTTCACACCGAGGTTCCTCTTGACCGTGTTTACCGCGAGGGAATCACCAAGGTGACCAAGGCTCAGATCACCGCTGCTCGTGAAAACGGATACGTCATCAAGCTCTTGGCTATCGCCGAGCGCATCGACGCCGATGGTTCGGGCGAGCAGGGCGTGAGCGCACGCGTTTACCCAGCACTAGTTCCGCGCGAGCATCCGCTTGCCGCTGTTCGCGGCGCGTTCAACGCCGTATTCGTCGAGGCAGAAGCTGCCGGTTCGCTTATGTTCTATGGGGCTGGTGCCGGTGGAGTGCAGACCGCTTCAGCAGTTTTGGGCGACCTAGTTTCGGCTGCCAAGCGCCACGTGGCCGGTGGCCCAGGTTTGGCCGACTCGGTACACGCCAACCTCGAGGTTTTACCGATCGAGCGAATCTACACCCGTTACCAAATCACGATTCAGGCCAAAGACCAACCCGGTGTGCTGGCGCAAATCGCAAACATTTTCGCCGAGCACGGTGTTTCGGTCGAAACCGTGGAGCAATCGGTGAACCCGAGCGAACCGGGCAAGACTCCAACCGCTAGTCTGATGGTTGGAACACACGAGGCAACCGATGCCTCACTTTCTTCAGTTGTAAACTCTCTCGCCGCCAGCGAAGCCGTCGAGTCAATCACCTCAGTTATTCGAGTGGAAGGTCTCTGATGGCACATCAGTGGCGCGGCGTCATCCGTGAATATTTCGATCGACTAGACGTCGACGCGAGCACCCCGATCATTACGCTCGGCGAAGGTGGCACTCCACTAATTGAGGCTCCAGCCTTAGCGAAGCTTGTTGGCGCAGCTCAGGTGTACCTCAAGGTTGAGGGCATGAACCCAACCGGTTCGTTCAAAGACCGCGGTATGACCATGGCTGTGTCGAAGGCTGTTGGCCACGGTGCGAAAGCCGTCATCTGTGCCTCTACCGGAAACACTTCGGCATCGGCTGCCGCCTACGCAGCTGCAGCCGGCATCGCCTCTGTTGTGCTCGTGCCAGAAGGCAAAATTGCGCTTGGCAAGCTAAGCCAGGCGGTTGCTCACAAGGCGCAGATTTTGCAGGTTCAGGGCAACTTTGATGACTGCCTCGACCTATCGCGTGGCCTTGCCGACAATTACCCGGTTCACCTGGTCAACTCGGTAAACCCAGACCGCATCGAAGGTCAAAAGACCGCCGCGTTCGAGGTTGTCGAACGCCTTGACCGCGCTCCAGACATCCACGTTCTGCCAGTTGGTAACGCCGGAAACTACTCGGCCTACTTCAAGGGCTACCTCGAAGAATTCAACCGCGGCATCATCAAGACCGTGCCGAAGATGTGGGGCTTTCAGGCCGACGGCTCAGCGCCATTTGTCTACGGCACCCCGGTCAAGAACCCAGACACCATCGCAACGGCGATTCGCATTGGCAACCCTGCTTCTTATGAGTTGGCTCTAAGCGCTCGCGAATGTTCGCTCGGCATGTTCGGCTCGGTAACCGATGCTGAAATTCTGTGGATGCACCGCTTCTTGTCTCAAGAAGTTGGCGTGTTCGTCGAACCGTCGTCTGCAACAGGAGCCGCGGGTCTTCTCAAGCAGTCTCGTGCCGGAGAAGTGCCAGCAGATTCGGTGATCGTGGTCACCGTTACCGGTCACGGATTGAAAGACCCGATGTGGGCGCTCAAGACCGAAGGCGGCGAAGAAATCGTTCCGACCATCGTTCCGAACAATGCAGTCGAAGTTGCCGAGAGGCTCGGGCTCGCCTGATGCTAGAGCTCGGTCGTCGCGTAACGGTAAAGGTTCCCGCCACCTCGGCAAACCTTGGGCCGGGCTTCGACACGCTCGGTATGGCGCTTTCTTTCTATGACGAGTTGGAAGTCGAAGTTGTTTCGACCCCGACCTTCGTCGAAGTAATCGGTGAGGGTGCTGGTGAAGTACCAACCGACGAGACCAACCTGGTCGTTCGCTCGATTGCTCACACCTTTGCAAAGTTTGACCAGCCGATGCCGAACCTGCGTCTAACCGCACACAACAATATTCCGCACAGCCGCGGAATGGGTTCCTCTGGTGCAGCCGTTGTCTCGGGCATCATTGCAGCCAAGGGGCTACTGACCGGCATCGTTGAGATCAGCTCGCAGCAGTTGCTAGAACTCGCAACCGAACTCGAAGGCCACCCAGACAACGTCGCTCCGGCACTCTTCGGTGGTCTCACCATCGCATGGGAAGACGAAACAGGGCCGCACCACAAAAAGCTTTTCGTGCACCGCGGAGTTTCACCGCTCGAGTTGATTCCTCTAAACAAGATGTCTACTTCTCTTGCACGCTCGCTTCAGCCAGAGTCGGTTCCCCACGATGATGCGGTTTTCAACGTCTCTCGCTCGGCCCTTCTCATTGCAGCGCTCACCCAGAGCCCAGAACTTATGCTCGCCGCAACCGAAGACCGCTTGCACCAGGATTACCGTGCATCGGCAATGCCAGAGACCGAAGAGATGGTAGCCACCATGCGCGAGGCCGGTCACGCTGCCGTAGTTTCGGGCGCTGGGCCGTCGGTTCTTGTGCTCTCGAGCGACCCTGGTCAGCGCATCCAAGCAGCCAAATTGGCCGCCGAGAAGTTTCCACAATGGCGTGCCCTTTTGCTTGCCGTTGACTTTAAAGGTGCTACTGTTGTGTTGCACCAAGATTCAAACGCAGGTAACGGCGGCCACTAGCCCCGACTGCGATTGGTGAAATCCTCGCAAATGATGCGATCACGCTAAAAGGCGTGTTAGCGGGACTACCTCTAAACAAGAAACCGTCTTCCGCGAAACCTCAAGAAAGAGTTATTAATAAAAATGGATGAAGTCCAAAACCAAGACCAGCCGGTAAAGCGCTCACGTCGCGTTACCGCAGAGGCAGGCAGCGCTCCAATCGAAGCAGCCGCGCCAGCAACCACCGAAGCCAAGGCGGCACCTCGCCGCCGCGCCAAGAGCGACTCAGCTTCGACCGAATCAGCCCCAGCTGCCGACAGCGCACCTAAGTCGAGCGGTTCAAGCGAAGGCGAAAACTCAGGCGAGAGCTCGGGTGAGCGCACCGGAGGCGGCAACAACCGTAACCGTAACCGCAACCGCGGCGACCGCAACCGTGACAACGGTGGCGAGCGCTCAGAGGGTGGCAACGAAGGCTCGAGCAACTCGAACGACTCAGGTGACAGCGACCGCAACAGCGGAAACAACAACCGCAACCGCGACCGTAACAACGACCGCGACTTTGATGACGACCGTCGTGGCGGAGGTCGTGGCCGTGGCCGCAACCGTTACCGCGACCGTGGCGACCGTCGTCGTGGCGGCAACGGCAACGACCGTGAAGAAGCCGAACCAGAGATCTCACCAGATGACGTGCTAGTTCCAGTAGCCGGCATCCTGGATGTTCTAGACAACTACGCATTCGTGCGCACCACCGGCTACCTGCCAGGGCCTAACGACGTTTATGTCTCTCTCGGCCAGGTAAAGAAGTACGGCCTGCGCAAGGGTGACGCAGTAGTTGGCGCAATCCGTCAGCCACGCGAGGGCGAGGGTGTTGGTCGTCAAAAGTTCAACGCAATCGTTCGTATCGACTCGGTCAACGGCCTAACCATCGAGCAGGCTCAGGCCCGCGTCGAGTTTGGCAAGCTGACCCCCCTCTACCCACAAACCCGTCTGCGTCTAGAGACCGAATCAAACAAGCTCTCGACTCGTATCATCGACTTGGTTTCGCCAATCGGTAAGGGTCAGCGCGGTCTGATTGTTTCGCCTCCAAAGGCTGGTAAGACCCTGGTTCTTCAGGCTATTGCCAACGCAATCGCAACCAACAACCCTGAGGTTCACCTAATGGTTGTGCTTGTTGACGAGCGCCCAGAAGAAGTTACCGACATGCAGCGCACCGTAAAGGGTGAGGTCATTGCCTCAACCTTCGACCGCCCTGCCGAAGACCACACCACCGTTGCCGAGTTGGCTATCGAGCGCGCCAAGCGCTTGGTTGAGCTGGGCCACGATGTTGTAGTTCTTCTCGACTCGATTACCCGTCTGGGTCGCGCCTACAACCTGAGCGCACCTGCTTCGGGCCGTATTCTCTCGGGTGGTGTCGACTCGTCGGCCCTTTACCCACCAAAGCGTTTCTTCGGTGCTGCTCGCAACATCGAAGATGGCGGCTCTCTCACCATCCTTGCCACCGCTCTCGTTGAGACCGGTTCGAAGATGGACGAAGTTATCTTCGAAGAGTTCAAGGGAACAGGAAACATGGAGCTTCGCCTGTCGCGTTCACTCGCCGACAAGCGCATCTTCCCGGCTGTCGATGTCAACGCTTCGGGCACCCGTCGCGAAGAGATGCTCATGGCTCCAGACGAGACCAAGATCATCTGGAAGCTTCGCCGCGCACTTGCCGGCCTAGAGCAGCAGCAGGCCCTTGAGCTCGTGCTGAACCGCCTGAAAGAAACCTCGAGCAATGTCGAGTTCTTGATGCAGGTTCAGAAGTCGATGCCAGTGCCTTCAGGTTCAGACGGAGAGTAAATGCTTGACTCAGTCCAGCCTCTGCTGGCTGAACACGCGGCTCTTCAAGAGCAACTCTCTGACTCCGCGGTTCATGCCAACCCGGCTCTTGCCAAGAAGCT